>CALCYQ010000003.1 GCA_937906385.1 uncultured Candidatus Saccharibacteria bacterium | reverse complement strand
ATACAAACGAGCGGCGGTAGATATTTATGGTCAGCCTTTTCGTGATTATGAAATACATAAAGCGCTCAAACATGCTGGCGTAAAATGCGAGAAAAAGAATACGGATTCTGGTCGCGATTCTGAGTGGTTTCAATGTGATCAAGATTTTATTGAAAAAATCATAGACAATCGCGTTAATTGCCGCGAAGAGTTTCTGAACTATCGCAAGGAAGGTAGTGGAATTATTCCGCGTAAAGAGCAAGCAGATGCAATCGAGCAGACTTACAATTACTGGAGCAATCGCGCTACTTTTCCTGATAGAAAATTCCTTTGGAATGCCAAACCTCGTTTTGGTAAAACGCTAACCTCTTACCTATTTGCAGAACAAATAAATGCTCAAAGAATTTTGATAGTAACAAACCGTCCGGGGATCGCTGATTCTTGGGCGAATGACTTTTTTGACCATATTGAGCCACGTAATCCTGGCAAATGGATTTTTGCTGCCTCGAAAGCGCGGGATATTCGCGATGGTCAGGGAAATCTAATTCGCAAGTTAATGACGCGCGAAGATCTGCTAAAATCCTCAGACGCATTACGAAGGCCATTAATATTCTTTATTTCGTTACAAGACATTAAAGGCAAAGACGGAGAAGTGGACGACTTCAAAGAAAAGAATCAATGGATTTTTGATGTCGGTCAAAAATGGGACTTATTGATAATTGACGAAAGCCATGAGGGCGTAAAGACGACCAAGACTAAAAATGTTCTCAAGAGTCTAAATGTAGACTTCACATTACACCTATCTGGCACTCCGTTCCGTGCTATAGCTGATGGCGATTTTAATCAAGATCAAATATATAGCTGGTCATATTCTGATGAGCAAAAAGCAAAAAAGGAATGGGACTACTCGAAGGGTGTGAACCCATACGAAGCCCTTCCGCAGATGAATATCTTCGCGTACCAGTTAAGCACCTTGATGCAGGATATTGCAAAGGAAGAAGAAGCCTGTTTCGACTTGTCGGAATTCTTTAAAACTTCCGGAGATCATTTCTTGTACGAAGATTATGTCGTCAACTGGCTTGATATGATATCTGGTTATGACCGCGAGCATAATCGTAGAATTACACGAGCCATAGAGTTGCCGTTTGACACTGAAGAGAAACGCAATAATTTACGGCACACATTCTGGATTCTACCGGGCGTTAAGGCATGTAGACGATTGAAACAACTATTAAACGAACACCCCGTTTTTGGATCCGATGGCGATAATTATCAAGTTGTTTTAGCGGCAAGTGACGGCGATGATGAATTTGGTGGCAAAGACGAACTTGATGACTTACGCCGCGCAATGACGGACGAGCCATGGAATACAAAAACCATAACATTGTCATGCGGAAAGCTAACCACTGGAATTACGGTTAAGCCATGGACTGCAGTTTTGATGCTGTATGGCTCTGGGGGTGACGGTAGTATTGCTAGAACTAGTGCCACTAGGTATCTGCAAGCGGCTTTTCGTGCGCAAAATGCTTGGGAATATGAAAGAAATGGCAGAAAATACACGAAAGAAGATTGTTTCGTTTTTGACTTTATGCCTGATCGCATTTTAACTACAATTAGCCAATATGCGACGGAGCTATGCGCCACTTCTGTTGCTCGCACAGTAACGGGCAAGGCTGCAATCCGCGAATTGCTTAATTTCTTGCCTGTGGTCTCTATGGACAATTATGGTAAGCTTCGCCAACTCGATGCAAATGACGTTGTCGAACTTCCGCGCAAACTCATTGCGAAGGAGATTGTCGATGGCGGATTCGTTACGTCGAATAAGTTATTTAACGTCAGCAATATTTTCCATGCCTCACCCCAAGTTCGTAGTATTCTGGACAAATTGACAGCCGTAAAGAAGCAAAAGCTCGAGAAGGCTCCGTCCGAAGTCCCCGAAGCGCAAGTCGAAATTGACGAAGAGGGCGAGCCGGTCATTGATCCGGAGACAATTATTAACTCGTCCCATAATGTTCTTGGTAAGAAGCTATATTCGGAAGCTCAATTTACCGAAGAGGAACAAGCGGCAATTATTGAGTCTGCTGTTAGCGAAACGGAAATCCCTGATTACATAACCATGGGAATGGAGCCGGAGAAAATTGATTTGGCTAAACTTGCAGCCAAAGAGGCTCGCGAAGACGCCAAGAAGACTAAAAAAGATGAGCGTAAAAAAGAGGAAGATGCTTATCGTGACAAATTACGCGGTTTTGCTCGTTGCATTCCGATGATCTTGCATGCATTCGGCTCGTTAGATATGACTTTTGATGATCTTGAAAAGAAGATATCCGATGATGATTTCTTTGAATTAACGGATATTACCAAAGATGAATTTCGAATTTTACGCCAAAACAACTTCTTTAATGAAGATAACTGTACTGTTGCAATTCGCGAATTTATGAATCGTGAAAAAGAACTATCGGACTACTTCGTCAACGATGAAGACAAGGACATTTTCAATTACATTCCTATGCAGCGGAATAACCAGGTATTCACTCCAAAATTCGTTGTTAATAAGATGCTCGATGCGCTCGAAGAGCAAAACCCGAACATCTTTAAGTCTGAAAAACGCAAGTTCCTTGATCCGTACTCCAAGAGCGGTCTTTATATGGCCGGTGTGGTGAAGCGGTTATATAAGAATCTGCGTCCAAGATTCGCTTCCGACCATGACTGCGTAATGCATATTCTTACAAATCAAATCTACGCATGGTCGCCAAACCAGATATTACGTAAAGCGTCGATTAATACGGTCATCGGATTTACGAGATTCAAACGGGAAGAATATGACCAAAAAGAGCGCCGTATTCTAGAAAATCATTTCTTAAATTTCAATCCACAATCGGAGAATAACGAGATAAATCTTGAAAAGGTAAATGAACATATCAGCAAATGCTGGGAGGAAAATATGAAATTTGATGTTATCATTGGCAATCCGCCGTATCAGTCATCTACTTCTGGTAATAAAATGTCACGAAGTATCTATCAGGAGTTTGTAAAGACTGCTATTAAACTAGAGCCGCAATACTTATCGATAATTATGCCAGCGCGCTGGATGGGTGGAGAGACGGGGCCATACAATGAATTGACCGGATTTTGTCAGTTAATGAAATCAAAGAATAATATCCGCTCGTTCTATGATTACCCAAACTCGCAGGATGTTTTTAGCGGCGTAGATATTAAAGGCGGCGTTTGTTACTTCGTAATGGATCAATTCTATAATGATGAGAAATTAAAATACGTACTTTATGAAAATGGCGAATCTCGTGAAAGCATGCGATCGTTCAATAATAAAATTAATGACGACATCATTATTCGTTTTCCAGAACTTGATTCCATTGTAAATAAAATAGACTACGCCGATGATTCGGTAAGGTCGATTGTCTCTCCCCGGAACCCCTTTGGCTTTATTTCCGACCTATTTACAAAAAACAATGAAGGAGTTGAACGAATTAGCGAAAAACGCGTAGAGGAAGATGACTGGGAAGTGCTAGGTTTGATAAAAAATAAGCGAGTAACGCGCTATATACCACATGATGCGCTCAAGTCGCGTTATCTCAAAAAAGCCAAAAGCTGGAAGGTGCTAGTCCCACGAGCAAATGGAAGTGGCGCATTCGGTGAAGTGTTTAGTACGCCGGTGCTGGGCACGCCGGTGCTGATATGTACAGACACATTCTTACAAGTGGGTTCTTATAAAACTAAGGGGGAGGCTGAGGCTTGTCTAAAATACATAAAAACGAAATTTTTCCGCGCAATGGTTGGTGTCAAGAAAATTGCCGTATTCAATTATCGCGACGCTTTTCAATTCGTTCCAATGCAGGATTTTACCGGAGCGTCGGACATTGACTGGAATAAAAGCGTCGCGGAAATAGATCAGCAACTATACAAGAAATATAGCCTAGCTCAAAATGAAATTGATTTCATTGAGACGAAAGTAAAGGAAATGGAGTAGTCATGTCGTTCGCCGAACTAAATAATCTCGATAAAGAAAAATATATAGCAACTTTGGTCCTAAAAAATCTTCAGGAACTCGGCGGTCAAGCCGAGCGTTCCGAAATAAGAGAGCGTATTTTGGACTCAGATGAAGAAATTGCGCAATACGCGAATGAAGTCCGTGTTAGTAAAAAGACAAACTCTGAATGGCATCCGTTCGCATATAAATTCAACTTTGCGTTAAAAAATCTTCAAATATCTAATTACTTAACATATTCACGCGGTAATCCGAGTGTCCAACTAACCGAAAAAGGTATTAATGTGAATATTAACGAATTCGATATTACTCGCGATGTTTACGATGTAAGCGAAGCCTATTGGCATAATAACCCAAAGAGGAGTAAGAATAAAAACGAAGAAGATGGAGATGACGAAGTAAATATTGCGGATAAATACCAAGAAGACTTCAAGCAAAAGTTGCTGAAATCAATCAGCGAGATGTCCCCAGCAAAATTCGAATTATTCTCGCGCCTACTTTTGAAGAAAATGGGCGTTGAATTCACTGAGGTGGGAACTCAAATCAGTAACGACGGCGGCATCGACGGTTACGGTTATTGTCGCACAGACGATTTTCGTACCTCGCGTGTAGTAATCCAATGTAAACGTTGGCAGGGAAATGTTGGCTCTGTTGAAATTGATCAATTCCTTGGTGCGATGAATAAATTTCAGGCTGATTACGGCATATTTATAACAAACTCACGTTATACCCCAGCGGCCCGCGAGGCAGCTCGTGCCGGCACGCCGATTACTTTAATCGATGGCGACGAGCTTGTTCGCCTAGTTAAAAAATACCAACTTTATATCTATCCTGTTACTACTTACGAGTTGGATGGTTTCTACGACACAGAGTCATAAAAGGCTCAAAAAACTAAGGGTTTGAATAACGCGATTTACCTCTAAATTGCCCAACTTTAATCAAAACTTTCAGATTTTTGCGCGAAATAAAAAATCCACCCCTGTTACATTTTGACAAAATGCACAAATTATGGGTGGGTTAGAATAAGCTAACCGTGGTGGGCCTTACTGGGCTCGAACCAGTGACCTTACGAATGTGAATCGTACGCTCTAGCCAGCTGAGCTAAAGGCCCGTAGCTATATTTTACCCCTAAAAACGCCAAAACGCAATTTACTGGCCAAAATAGCGTGCTGCCAGTACTGCGCCAATTACACTCAAAACTAGCAAGAATAATACAACTACCACGACCACTATTAGAGTATCAGTCTTTTTCGTGCCATCAACCTCAGTTTTTGCTGGTTTTTCCTCTATTTCCGGCTTCGGTTCTTCTTTTAGCTCTTCCGCTTCGGCTGGCGTAGCTGGTTCAGTGGCTTCTACCTCTAAATCGGCCGTTTTAGTCGAAATAGTAACCTCTTCGCCGTCAGTATCCGGCTCACTTGGCGGCATCGCGGCCATACTTTCTTCCTCGAGGCGCTTTTCCACCTCTGAATCCGGCCCATTATGGTGGTCAATCTTTATTTCTGCAGAATTTTCGTCCATATTTATCTCGCTTATGCTCTTATTTTACCACTACTGGCGAATATCCCAATTGAATGTTATAATAATAGAGATGATTCTAAATGTTGACCTAGATGCGCTTACCCAAGAGCGCCAAGATATTACCGATTTTTTAAGCCAGCCAAATGCTTACGCTGACCCGAATTTTGCGGCCAAAAACCGCCGCCTTCAAGAGCTCGACGAGCTCATTGCGCTCGGCAAAAAGCGCGCACAGCTCCAAAATGACATTAAAGAGGCCGATTCTGACCCCGAACTGGCCATTATGAAACCAGACCTCGAGGCGGAACTTATCGAAACAGAGGCAAAATTGGCCGAAATGCTGATTCCGCGCGACCCCAACGACGACAAGCCAGCCATTATCGAAATCCGCGCCGGCGCTGGTGGCGACGAGGCCAGTCTCTTTGCTGGCGACCTCTATCGCATGTATCTCCGTTACGCCGAAACGCACGGTCTCAAAACCGAACTCCAATCTGAATCTATTAACGATGCCGGCGGCTACAAAGAGGTCATTTTCCGCGTCTCCGGTGACCAGCCTTACGGCAAGCTCAAATTCGAAGGTGGCGTCCATCGCGTCCAGCGCATCCCAGTTACCGAATCTCAAGGCCGCATCCACACCAGTACCGCTACTGTCGCTGTCCTCCCAGAGGCCGAAGAGCAGGATCTCGAAATTAATCCTGAGGATCTCCGCATTGATATCTATCGTTCTGGCGGTCACGGCGGTCAGGGCGTGAACACTACCGACTCCGCTGTGCGTATCACTCATTTGCCTACCGGTATTGTTGTGGCCATGCAAGATGAGCGCTCTCAGCAGCAAAACCGCATCAAGGCCATGACAGTTCTCCGTAGCCGCCTCCTCGAGCGTAAAATCGCTGAAGATCGCGCCAACGCTTCCGATGCCCGCAAATCTCTTATCGGTACCGGGGATCGTAGCGAAAAAATCCGCACCTACAATTTTCCACAAGACCGCATTACCGACCACCGCATCCACTATAACCGCAGCAACATCACCGCCGCCATGAACGGCGACATTGAAGACATTATCGAGGCGCTCCAAGCCCATGAACGCGAGCTCCTGGCTTAGTTCCACCCCCGTTAATCGCCTCGACGCCGAGCTAATTCTCGCCCGCATTCTTGGCAAAGACCGCACTTTTTTACATGCGCACCCAGAATATAATCTTTCTACCGCCGAAGTCGAGCAGGCCAACGCGGCCGCCAGTCGCCGTTCTCTTGGCGAGCCGCTCGCTTATATTCTTGGCCATAAAGAGTTTTATGGCCGCATTTTTACCGTTACACGCGATACGCTCGTCCCGCGCCCCGAAACTGAAGCGCTAATAGAGGTGATAAAAAGCCTCAAACCACATAAAATCCTCGATGTCGGGACGGGAAGTGGCTGCATCGCTGTCACTTTGGCGCTCGAATTGCCAAATTCTCAGATTGACGCTATAGATATCTCCCTAAAAGCTCTCGCGGCTGCTCGTCAAAACGCCGAAAACCTCGGCGCCGATGTGAACTTTTTCCAATCTAACCTTCTTGAGAATATCGCCGGCCAATACGATTTAATCGTCGCAAACCTCCCTTATGTTGACGCGAGTTGGGATTGGCTTAGCCGTGAGCTCGCTTTTGAGCCGCAAAATGCGCTTTATGCCGACGATGGCGGCCTTGCTCTAATAAAACAGCTTATTGCGCAAGCGCCAGCCCATCTTAAGGCTCACGGCTACCTTATTCTCGAGGCAGACCGCAGCCAGCACAAAAAAATTGCCGATTTTTCCGGCAATCTTTTTGATCGAATTAATAATCCTAACGACCAGACCTTGGCCGTATCCCTGTGCCTCCGGTAAAAGGCTTCGGACCGCCCTGGTAGGTTTTTACACCACCACTGAAGCGTTCTTGCTGTGCTTGGCGGTGCGCAGCGGCCATTTGGCGACTTTCGCGCATCTCGGCGGCGCTCATGCGCCCAAAACCGCGTGTTTTTGACACCTCTTGTGCACCCGAAATTCCACCCCTAGTACGCGTGTCATATTTGCGCAAACCGCCTTGTTCAAGATTCGAATTAAATTCCTGCAGAGTCATCCCCCGCTTAGCGGCCTCTTTAGCGCGGCGTGCCATTTCGTCGGCGTATTTTTCTTCCTCGGACATCGATTTTGGCCCAACATTCCCACTAAGCGCCACCATCGACATATCATACCCCTGAATTGTAGTGCGATTTTGTTCAATCGCCCGACGTTCGGCAAAGCTCTGCGTACTTGCTGCGCCGATACTATTGCCACTTTGCGCGCGCGCATAACCAGACGTATGGGCTGCATCGCCCGCACTCTTTACATTAGTAATACGTTTAATTATCTTACTACCAAGTGCCATAACCCCATTATAACACTTAAGACACCTCTGTTCAAAATGCTTAAGTATATAATATTTTGCGCTAATGGTAAATTCTTACATAATGCTATTGACAAAAATCAAAATGTTTGATATAATAAGCCCAGCTAATTGCAAGGACTGCGAAAAGGCTTAGCAAGAGGCGCAAAGTTAACAAATCGGATCATTACTGCGTATAACAGCGCAGTAAGAAGAAGAAGGTTCAAACCCGATATCTCACCCCCGGGTAATGGGGTGTTTAACTGTCGGTAACGGCAGATAGAACGAGCGGTAGCCACCATTCGAAGGTGGCGGCATATCAACCATCCGCGCAAGCGGAAATTAATTAAGAAAGGACCCTTACCCAAGGGAAAAGGTGAGAATCATGGCTAAGTTCGAATCTCTCATTTACGAAACCGATGAGGTTGTCGTTAAGACCGGCCGCAAGGTGGCCGATCACGTGACTCAGGATGGCAACACTACCCGCGAGGCCGTCGTCAAGACTGGCCGCCGTGTGGCGGATCACGCTACCTCTGAGCACAACACTACCCGCGAGACCGTCGTCAAGACGGGCCGCAAAACTGCTGACACCGTTACTCAGCACGTCTCCGATGAGCACGCGAAGACCCGCCGCCACAGCGACGAGAACACGGACTACATCGTGGATCAGCTGGGCGGACGTCTGGCAGGCTGGCAGATCTTTGTCAGCATCATCATTGCGGCGCTCGCAGGCTGGGGCACTTGGGTTGCCAGCAAGGGCTACATTCTGAAGAATGTTCTGGACGCCAGCGGAAACGTTATCGGCCAGGAGCCCTTCATCCCCTACATCGCCCTTCTGGTGGTGTTAGCGGTGTGCGCCGCATTTTTCATCGCGGCGTCCATCCTCTCGTTCTTCGGGAGGCGCCGCTAATTTTATCCCAGAAAGGAAGGTGAACAAGCATGACTAATAAGCATGTAAGGAGGGGTGCAATCCTCTCCGTCCTTGCATTGTTCTTGGTCGCTTGCTTGGCCGTTCCTGCTATCAGGGGCGTATTCGAGTCAGCGGCTCATGCAATCGAGGGCATCGAGATTCACTACTTCAACGATGACGTCCAGGACGACGGCATCGATACTAATAACTACAACTTTGGTCCCGACCGTTACAAGCCGGCCACCGAAGCGGTAGCGAATGGTAAAGCTGCAGAAGTAGTGTCTTATATCGCAACTAAGGAAGGCACTGGTGATTTCTTCGAGAGCATCAAGGTCGACCCTGCGTTGTGCGCAGCAATCGCATTGGATATGGACGAGAGACTGGCTTTCGATGAGAAGATTCTGACGGACGAGCAGGGCGTGGTGATTGGCCAGAGGGCCGACGCAGCGCATCTGCACTTCCTTAAGGATCACGCTTATTGGGAGCGTGCCGTTAAGCTGATTACGGAAAGGCTTACGAGTGGTGAGATTACCATCCAGGAAATCAATACCTACACGAGCTCTATGTATCAGTGGCACAACGGACTGGAAGGGAATAAGCCTGCGGTTATCGTGCGTAACAGCCATAACAGCGGTGGACATTTCGTCCAGTTTAATCTGGGTAAGCCTGGTATCGTAAGATACCGTCTTGAATGTGGATACCAGCCGGTAGACACGGACGAGTATTGGCCGACTCCGGATAAGCCTCCAATCCCCGACAACCCTGAACCGCCTGATGAACCCGAGTTGGAGCCGAAAGACCCCGACGCTGGCCCTCAGGCCCAAATTCCCGACGATACTCCTGGCAAGGAAGATTTTGGTGGCGGTCAGAACCATGACCCAATCACTGATCTTACCGACGAGCCTCAGAGTCCGTCTAGCTACACTCCACCGGCAGCTCCTACCGAGCAGCCTCGCGAGCCTGGCAAGACCTCTGATGGTCAGCCCGACGCCTCTACCGGCACTCAGTCTGGTAGCCGCATTGTGGACCAGGATAACGGGACCACGGAAAATCATGGCGGTCAAGATTATACTGTTGTGGCCGGCGACGGTCAGGATCACACCGATCTCGGTGAGGTCCAGCAGCAGCATAGCCACGACACCGTGGAAGAACCCGTCAAGGATGATGGGGTGAACCAGGGCGATCTCGACGAATCTGACGTCGAATAAACCCGCCTTCTTCTTCTGCCGGCTTAAGACCGGTACCATCAACCCGCAAGGGTCGCACCTTCGGGAGAGGGGCCTGAACCGCCCCTCTCCCAATCATCCTTTTATACTCAGTAACGATCCGATTTGGAAAACCTAATTAACAATGCGGCTTTGAGAGAGTAAAATCAAACAAACATTCCTAAGAAAATAATTATTTTTCAAGAAAGGAATTAAACTCTATGAAGAAAATCATGAAAGCTAGTATTGGCATTGCAGCCGTTGCTGCTCTTGCTGGTGCTGGTGCACTCATGGCCTATGCATGGGGTCCATCTCGTACTACTTACACGATGGCTAAGCCTGCTGACCATGTTGTGTTTAACTCCATCACCGACAATAATAAGGAAGTCGGCGACGAGCGCTATTTCGTAAGCGCTTCTCCATACACTGGTAGTGCTTCTAGCAACTACTGGTCGGATAAGACCGAAGTTGAAAACGGTAAAGAATATGTTGTTCGTATGTATGTACACAACAACGCCGCTTCCAACCTCAACTTGGTTGCTAAGGATGTCAAAGCTTTTGTCATTCTTCCAACCACTACTGCTAAGGAAATCACTGTAAGTGGTAAAATTAGCTCTTCTAACGCTAACCCAACCACCGTTTGGGATGAAACTAAGTTCGTTTCTAAAAACGGTGAAAGCTTCAACCTCGCCTATGTCGATGGTTCTGCTAAATATTACAACACTAAGGATGGTAAACTCCGCACTTTCAGCCTTGATGGCTTGAATGATAGCAATGATCTTTTCACCTCCAAGGGTCATCTCCTTGGTTATGACAAGATGGATGGTAACATTCCTGGTTGTAGCCAATATTCTGGTTATGTAACTTTCCACGTTAAAGCACAATTTGCTGCTAAACCAAATATTGAAATCTCCAAAGAAGTGAAAATTCTTGGCTCGGACACCTGGAGCGAAGAAGTTAAAGCAAAATCTGGCGACACCGTTCGTTATCGCATTCACTTCAAGAACACTGGTAACACCACTCTCCAAAACGTTGTTATCCGTGATATTTTGCCAACTGGTTTGACCTATGTTAAGGGTTCTACCACGATTGTTAATACTGCTCATCCAAAGGGTGTCGCCCTCAGCGACAACATCGTAACCGATAAGGGTATCAACATCGGTGATTACGCTGCTGGCGCAGGCGCTTGGCTCTACTTCAACGCTACTGTTGATAAGGGTCTCAGCGACAAATGTAGCAACACGCTTCTCCGCAACGTTGCTCAAGCCAACGGTGGTACGACTGGCACCAAAGAAGACAAGGCTGACGTCCTCGTTGACGGCAAGACTTGTGTCGATGGTTTCAAGATCGATAAGATGGTTAAACTTTCTAGCGAAACCGAATGGCACGAAACTGTTACTGCCAAGGGTGGTAACACTGTAAATTACCGCATTCGCTTTACGAACACCGGTAACACTACTCTCAAGAATGTTGTGATCGTTGATACGCTTCCTGCTAACATGACTTATGTTTCTGGTAGCACCACGCTTGATGGTAAGAAAGCCGCTGACGGCGTTATTACCAAGAGTGGTCTCAATATCGGTAGCGTTGCTGCTGGTAAAACTGCAACTTTGATCTTCAATGTGAAGGTTGATAGCAAGCTCAACGACAGCTGTGAAGACAGCACCCTCACTAACACTGCTAAGGGTAAATACAACAACGATGACAAGACTGCTAAGACCGATACTGCTGTAGTTAAGGTTAACGGCAAGACTTGTGAAGAAGAAAAACCAAGCTTCAAGCTTGATAAAATGGTCCAGCTTGATGGTGGTAAGGAATGGTCCGAAACTGTCACTGCTAAGGCCGGCGACAAAGTTCGCTATCGCATCCAGTTCAAGAACACTGGTAACACTACCCTCAAGAACGTAGTGATTCGTGATACTCTCCCAACCAACATGACCGTCGTTAAGGGCACTGTCAAGCTCTACAACAGCGCTAACACTGACGGCAAGACTCTCAGCGACTCCGCACTCTTCTCCAAGAGTGGCGTCAATATTGGCGACTACGCTAAGGGCACCGAAGCTACGATTTACTTCTACGCTACCGTTAATAGCGCTCTCGCAGACAGCTGTGACGATGTAACTCTCACTAACGTCGCTGAAGGCCAATACAATGGTGACGCAAAGACCAACAAGAAAGATACTGCAAACGTTAAGGTTAATGGCAAGAATTGCCAAGAACCAGAACCGACCCCAGAATTACCAAAGACTGGTGCAGCTGACATCTTGACTGGCGTAATCGGCATGGCTAGCGTTGCTACTGCTGCTGGTTACTACATTGCAAGCCGCAAACAATAAAGTTGACCGCCTAGTATAGAGCTTCCCGAAGCTCGAAAGCAAGACGGGAAACATATAAAAAGACGACTGCCTCCGGGTGGTCGTCTTTTTGTTGCTTAAAAATTATTGTATTGTATAAAAAGTTTATGCTAAAATTGTGTTATGTACGGTGGTGAAAATTCTGGAAAGCCTTTTGGGCCAGACCCTGTCAACAATGGCACGGGCACTTTTGGTGCTGACGATAATTACGATCAGCCAGCCGCAATCGTAAGCGGTGGAGAAGATGGCGGCGCAGTCGCTTTCGACTCAAGCAATAAAAATAGCAGTGCAAAATTCTTTGGACGTCGCTCCCGAGAATCGGCCACGAAGTCTAACGCAGCGCAAATGCAGGCCAACGCCGAACTTGCCGCCGCGAGTAATATCGCCAATAACCCAAACAACCCTGAGTTCTTCCGCCAAGCCGCGGTTGAAAACACCACCTCCCAGATTCAACGCCAACCGCGCCAAATTAACAAGAAGCCATTTATTATTGGCGGCATAGTTCTACTAGTCGGCGCACTAGTCGCATGTTTCGTAGTATTCCTCTTGCCACTCCTTAATCGACCATATCCAGACGGCATGACTGCGGAAACTATTGCGGAGACGTTGACAAATGAGAATATCGAAACTGTTAGGCAATTAGAACAAATGATTCAAAAGAGCGTTGCCAATCCGCTGTTCGTGAGCGATTCTAATCAGACCAAATCCGAAAGAATTGTAAAAACTATGAATGAAGAGCTGGATGTCTATAAGGGCATTTATGAGACGATTTCGAAATATGAGGCGGTCCAATATCGTGAGGATACGGTTTCGTACTTTGAAAATGCAAAGATGAAAATGGAGAAGATGATACCAATATATGAGGGTATCATAAAAAGGTATGAGCTCGTTACTAATGTTGCCTATAAAGGTGCGGATGTTGGCACAATTTCTTCTCTAGAGGGCTATAATTCATCCCTTCTAAGCGATATATCGGCGCACAGAAATGAAGAGGATCGCGACGAAGATCGATTTGACCTAAGAAAAATTATATTTGGCTCGGATACAGAAGACATTAGGTCGGGCAAATACATGGTCCGAAAAGATTTAAGAGCTATACAATACGCTCCAGAAAACAAAACAGTTGGAGACTATAATGAGTAAAATTAAAAATGTATTTAATAAAGATAGAATCCGTCGAACTTCGTTTGTGGCTCTAGCATTTTTGTTAGTAGTTGCTCTTGTTAGTAATGTCTATTATGATGTCTCGGCACTAGAGTCTTCTCCTATTAAAATCGCTAACATTAAAGCAGCATATGACAATGCCGCTCGCGCGGAGCATGCAGCATATAAGCTCTATCAATGTATGAATGACGAAGGCGGTGGTGTCCTCGGTGAAGGCTGGTGGGTGCGTACGAATTCTAGCTATAATCAAGCTTTTAAAGGTGACGACGGTGGCATCTTTTATGATGAGGGGTGGGGAGCCGGTCAAGATATCGGCCTAAGATCGCTCAGTGCCGGCCGTTGGCTCGAGAAAGCCGTCCAAGGAACAGTAGATGATGGCAAGATTGACTGTGGTGATAACAAGGATCATATTATTGATGTTTTTGCATCCCTAATCGGTAAGACTCGTGCGCAAGTAATGTGCAACGGCGACTCTCCGGGGCTAGTCAAGACAAAAGACGGTAGTAGCTGTGGCAATACGAGTGCTAAATATCAAAAAAGCGGTGACTGGAAAAGTCATCTCCAAGAACTTTATGATGATTATATTTCAACTAAGGAAGGTTATCCTGTAACTTGGTCAAAGCTATCGAGCAACTCGTTCGCATACTCGGAAGTGGATGGTTATTATCTATACGTTCAAGACATCGAAGACGGCTGCGGTGGCATGTTATCTGAGACGGCAACTAGCACTGAAGCGCCATCAAGGGAGCACGTCGCAACACCCCTTAAGTTCTTGGATGATTACGGAAACACGACATATAGATGGTATTCAAGAGCAGACGATAGCGCATTAATCGAAAGCGGTTTCGTTGAGAAGGCTGATGGGTGGTCATGTAAGCAATATATTGAACGCGCGAACAACGATGATTTGTATGGGAAATTTAGAGAAATAATTCATCAGAAGATGGGCACCGCATGCTATGAGGCGCGCAAGGAGCAAGTAGAAGACGCGCAGAGACGTTTTGATGAGCAGTTAGCCGGTATGACGGATGAGCAAAAAACGGAAAATGCGGAAGCCATTGCAAAAGATCAAGGTATCTTAGATACTGCGAATGGCTTATTGTCATCGTATAGCAGCAACCACGATGCGCTTCTAGATCCATATCAAGACGACGAGGGAAATCATCCACCAGATAATGAACGTGGTTGGATGTGTAAGGTGATTGATGGCTTGGCTGATGTCGGTATGGAAGACTATCAGATTGATACGCCAGATGACGAACTTATGCCAGGTACAACCGAATCTGGCCCTTCCTGTTATGATCGTGCCGCTTCGCTCGGTTGGATTCTCTGTCCAATCATCGAGCAAGTCGCCGACGCTATCCAATATATTTATGAGCAGATCATCACTCCATTCCTCGAGCTCGACATTGGCCTGTTCGCATCCGATAATGCCACGCACGACGTCTGGAGCAAGATTAGGGATATGGCAAACATCGGCTTTATCATATTCTTCATCTTCGTCATCTTCTCTCAGTTGACCGGTTTCGGCATCGACAACTACGGCATTAAGAAAGTCTTGCCAAAGCTTATCGTTGGCGCAATCTTGATTAACCTTTCGTATATTATTTGTCAGCTTGCGGTTGATCTTTCAAACATTCTCGGCTACGGTATTAAGTCTGTCTTTGAAGGCCTCAGCCCAAGCATTGATAGCATTACTGTGACGCAAGAGGGCGCATCGGGCACCGGTAGCACGCATAGCGTCGCAGGTACCTTCATCTTGCTGATTGGCATTATCGCCGCAATCTGCGCCGCTGCAATTCTCGCGCTCGGTCCACACATCTTGATTCCAGTCTTCATGGGCTTAATCTCGATTATCATCGCGATTATCTTCGCCTTCATCTTGCTCGCAGTGCGCAAAGCCTTCGCGGTATTGCTCGTGATTGTTTCGCCGCTCGCCTTTATGTGTTATATCTTGCCGAACACGAAGAGCCTCTTCGATAAATGGTTTAGCGCCTTCAAGGGCGTGCTCCTCGCCTTCCCAATCTGTAGCGCGATGATTTACGGCGGTCAGTTCGTCGGTTCGCTCTTGATTGATGCGGCTGGCGCTTCGAACGTGCCATTCACGCTTGCGCTCTGTGCGGCCGTAATTAGCATTATGCCGGTCTTCATGATTCCAAAGGTGCTTCGCAGCTCGATGGCCGCAATTAGCGGCGGCCTCGCCCGCATGCAGGGTGCGATTACTGGACGCGCACGTGGCGCCGCTGGTGCTCGTCTCGCCCAGAGCTCGCTTATGAATAAACAGCGCTATCGTCAACAAGCTCGCGCCGCTAAAAGCGCTGCACGCCAAAGTGCCTACAATGCTAAGAAGGGGCAGAGATATCTCACTAGACAACAGAATAAAGGTAATGCCGACCTCACGAAGATGTCACCAGCTGCACGCGCCGCATATCTAAACGCACAAGGCAACGTAGATGCTCAGGATAAATCCGAGCAAGAGGCATGGTCCACAAAGTTCAGCGAGATGGAAGGTGGTGATGCCGCTCGCGCAGCCGAACTTGGCAGACTTGCTAGCACCGGCAAGCTCGACAAGAATTCGCTCATTGCGGGTCTCGGTAGTATTAAAGACGCCGATCAGCTTACGGCCGCATTCAGCTCCATCCATGGTTCCGAAGCTGGCAGAGCATTACTTGCCGATTCGAAGGTTAGGGGTTCTGTTGCGGATACTATGAAGGCCGGTGACGGTATCATCAACCAGAGCATGGGTAAAGTTCTCGGCAAGATGTCTAGCGAAGAGGTCTCAAAGACCACACCAGATCAATTCAAGGCTCAGGTTGCCAAGAAAGTCCAAGAAGCTGGTACGGGTGTTATGGCCTCGCAGAATAAAGACGTATTTAACACTGCGGGCGCAGCAGGCTACTTCAGCTCCGAACAGCTCGCTGCGGGTATTGGTGCTGGGTATAGTGGTGCCAACGCAACCAGCTTCAATAAGATGGTTAGCGGTATGGATGAAACTAAGCGCGCTCAACTCGCATCGCAACTTTCAGCCTCGAACGCATCCAACTTCACTGGCGAATCTCTCGCTGCGGTTGGTGGCGTCGATGTAGAAGGTGCCGCTGCAGCTGCTGGAAAAGAGGCCATGGATAATGGCGTCACAGACAAAGCAGAGCTTGACAGAGTTACCGAAGAAGCAAGAGATGCGGCACTTCAAAAAGGTATGGACGCTGGCGCAGAAGTTGTCAAGAGCAACGCTCCTGGCGCTATCGAAACGCTCAACTCCGAAGACGGCGCTCGTCTCCGCGCTAATATGTATAGCAATGTTAAGGAAGCCCTCGGTGTCACTGGCGATAGCGGCAGCGAAGCTGCGCCGCCAGAAAATCCAGATAACGGCGGCGGCGACAGTGGCGGTGGCGGTGGCTGGAAAGACGATAATGGCAATCCTATCACCTCCCCAGCCCAGTTGACCGACGATGATTTAGCCTACGCTAATAAACTTAGGGAAATGAGCCAAAGAGGTTCGTCTGACGGCAGTACGCTTTCGGTTGACCACGCTCCTTCTGCGGGCCCTTCGGAAGCTCCAGCAATGCGTGGCGAACACGGTCGCGGCATTAATGATAATACGGGCAAAGAACGTGCTGCTGAAGGCAACCGTTTCGATTATCACCCAAAGAGGGAAGGCGAATCAAATGCTGATTATAGCGCCCGCGCAAAGTGGGAAAAAGAAATGACGGCACTTGGCGAAAAGGCCGGCCCTCGTCGCGAAATCATTGAAACGAATGGTAATAAGCGACTCGAGACCCATCAAGAATGGCAAGCACGTGCCGGTATTACGAGCTTCGACGCCTGGAGAGGCAAGTCAAAAAGCTAATTTGAGCTAAAAATACCCCCAATCGTCGGGGGTATTTTGACGCTAACAAAAAACTGGCCGCGCGGGCCAGTTCATTATTCTGCTGCCTGTAGTACGTGCTCGAACAGCATCGCGACCGTCAGTGGCCCAACGCCGCCAATCTTTGGCGTTAGCGTCAAATCGTCGCGCGCACGTACAGCTTCGTCGAGGTCGCCCTTAATCACGCCGTCTTCCGAGGCGGTACCGGCGTCCACTACGACTGCGCCATATTTTATCATGGGGCTCTTAACCAGCCCTGGCACGCCCGTCGCTGTCACGATCACGTCGTAATCGGCTAATTCGTTTAAATCGCTTCCGCGTGCAAATACAGTCACGTCATAGCCGCTTTCGCGCCACATCCGTTCGAGCGGTGCGCCCACTAATTTGCCACGTCCTACGATGGCTAATTTCTTTTCTGACAGTTCGACGCCATAGCCAGTTAGCAACCAATGAATTGCCATCGCGGTAGCGGTATCCGTCTCGCCGCGCAAACCATCCACATCTTTCTTGAGCGGAATTAAATCCAAAATCGACATATCGCATTCTTTGAGCGGTAGCTGCACAATAATCCCCGTCACCGTTTCGTCTTCGGCCGCGCGTTTCAGCTGCGCTTCGGCATCGGCCGGCGAAATCTTAATTATATCCACCGCCACACCGATATCCGCGCCATAGGCCTGTTTTAAGGACATGTATTTTGCAATCACCGGCGAATCATTATCGTAGAAGATCGCCAATTTTGCCCACTTTTTGCGGCTCCTGAGAGCCTTCACTTGGTGCGCCTGGCGCGCTTTCACGTATCCGGCCAGCTCGCTTCCATTCAATTCTTTCATATCAAAAAACTCCTAGTTATAATTCATCAAAACTAGAAAGACCTAAATCATTCGCCCAGCTCCATTGGTTCTTGCTCGAGCGTCAAACCATATTTGTCGCGCACGGCATCAATAATCGCATGCCGCGCCTTCGCGAGGTCGGCATAGCTTTTTGCGCTCTCGTTAATCAGCACTAGCGCCGCCTTGTCAGACACGCGCATGCCAAAGAATTCTTCGCCTTTTAGCCCGGCGTGTTCAATTAGCCAGCCGCTTGGCACTTTGCCGCCTTCCCATACCGGAATTCCTTTTGCTTCGGCCTCTTTGGCTTCTTTTTCGTCGAGATAAACATTCTTAAAGAAGGATCCGGCGGATGCGAACTCGGCTGGATCTGGCAATTTGCCAGCGCGTACGGCTGCCACGCCATCATAAATCACTTGCGGGTTAAATTCTGTAATGTCATGCTCGTCAAAATATGCTTGAAGGGAAGTATAAAACGGCGGCTTCATCCAATTCTTGTGTAGATTTACCGTCACGCTAGTAATAAAATATCGTCCGACGCCGTCGCCAGTATTGAAAATGCTATGGCGGTAGCCGAGGTCGAGCTCGTTCGCCATCATGTGCTTAAATAAATTATCTTTTTGGTCGTAAACGCAAACTGAATGTAGCGTTTGGGAAATATCTTGGCCATACGCGCCAACATTTTGCACTGGCGCTGCACCCACGGTGCCCGGAATTTTAGCTAACGCCTCAATACCGCACCAGCCGGCGAATTCGCCATTCCACAGTGACACGCTATAGCGCACGAAATCATCAAGCAATTCGCCCGATTTGGCGCACAAGCGAATCGTATCTTTGTCGCTATCAATCACATAAATACCGCGCAATTTATTCACTAAAATCACGCCATTAAAGCCACCATCGCGGCCAATTACGTTGCTACCGCCGCCTAAAACGTAGGTTGGCAAGTTTTTCTCGCGTGCGAAACGGTACGCATCGGCGAGGTCTTTATCTTCCTCGATCTCGATAACATAGCGCGCAGCGCCACCGAGCCGCATGGTTGTTAATTCTGCTATGGGTACATTTTCGCGTATTTTCATAATAAAAGTATATCACGGAACGCATAAAAACTTCAAAAACATGGTCTTATTATTGACTAATATGGAAAAGTATTATATAATAATACATATTGCACCTTAACAACCATTCAATTCTTAGAAAGAGGTGATTTTTTGTCTAGTCAATCTAATTCAATGTTGGTATTTCCCAGTGCCATCTGGGAGAACTATCGCAATCACACGCTTGAGGAGGGGTTTAATCTTTGTCCCATTCCGTCACACTTTGATTTGCCCAAAACGGCTCGTCTAATCACTCATATGCCCGGTGACGAACATAACGCCACGCCATCCGTCAGATGTCTCGGCAATATGTCAGCGTATGCCAAGGCTTACGAAGTCAAATACGCCAAGAATGCTTTATTGCGTCACTCGCGAAAATACGACAAGATATCCTTCCAAAATGAGGAAGAAATCTGGGGTGTTATTCGCGACATCAACCTAAACCCAGATAAATTATCTACTCCATTTGCGTTCAGCTACCTCGAGGAATTCCAGGTCGTCATAAAAAAGCCCGAAATGACTGTCTCTTATCGCAGAAGCAGACTTTCGCCATTTTTCATATGCCGGCATCACGGAAGTTTGTCCATATATAGATGGGCTCATCGTAAAGCGCGACGGAAGTCAGCTTTACTTCGGCCTCGGCATTTCGTCGCTTCTGCCCGGCAAGCTTTATGAGCTTTGCCAATTTTGGCTTGAAGACTATTGCGAAAAAGACGAAAATCGTATCGACTACTACGCCGGGCTATATACGCTCATCCAAGAAATGATCGATGTAGCGCCGGAGCGCGTTGTTATCACTAATCCTAGCGGCAAACCGATCGACATAAAAACTAGGATAAGCCATCCCGCAAGAAAGACTCTACTCTTCCGGACTTACCGAATCGGTAAAAATAAGTCGACAGAACATCACGCCGCGCCATACCAATGCCAAAAAGTTCGAGGCTATAAACGCAAAAATGGCAAAGAAGTAGAGCAATATCGTCGCGGCCCAGAGCGTAATAATCCAGCCTTCTGGGATGACGACAGCCATAACTACGTCCCGGTAATTCAAGAATAATGGTTTATATCTCAAGCGCCCTCACCAGAGGGCGCTTTTTCATGGCCGATGAGCCTGCTTATTGACTAAAACGCCAAAGTGTGATATAATATAAAGATGCACCTTAAAATCGCACACGTAGAAGGGGGAATATGATTTGGCAAATTCAAAGTTAACGCCTGAGCAAATCGCTCAAATCGAACGTTTTAAGCAAGAGATGTCGGCGCCACTTACGCTTCAGGATCGCCTGCGTGCGTCCATGCAGCGCCGCGACGCTATTTACGCGAAGTACGACAACTATAAGCTCGCCACCATTCCGGAGGATTATCCTATTACCGCCAAAGGTAGGATAATCTTGCGTGAACGTGGCGACACTGATCCGGCGCCCTATGTAACGCTGCTTAGCGATATGACGCCGGCCTTCAGCCGCAGCGCGATGCGCGAGGCGCGCCGCAAGCTCATCGAAGAGGAAGACACTTTTGATCACGTCGCCATCAGCGACGACGAGTGGGATCAGCTGGTCAATCGCGAAGCGGAGCAGCTGAAAACTCTGCCATTGCCGTTTTACCACGAAGCGCTTCAGAATTTTACCTTGCGCACCGACGACGGCAGCGTGATTCCATTTCGCCGTAGCGAACTGCCGCGCATCAAATACAACGGTTACGACATTGTGCCACTGGTCGATTGCTTCATTAATACCGATTACAACCGCACCACGCTGTTTAATATCGGCATCATCAACATCGAAGAGGATATTTATCAGGTTTGCATTTTCTGGTTCGGCCACGTCGACCCGCGCTACCACGGCAACATCGTGAACATCCTGCACGGCTATTTCTATACGCAGTGGGCATTCCATACTTGCCCAGAGCGCGTTATTGAAGTTCGCGCAGGCGAACCGGATCCGTTCGGCGACGAAGATTCCGCCGAATCGAAGCCGGCCAAGCCGAGCTCGAACCGTCCGCACCGCGCCGCCATCGGCCGCAAGATTTACATCCGCGAATATCCGCGCTACACTGGCGGTTCGCGCGATTTCGAGCGCCGCTGCCGCTGCTGGTATGTACATGGCTTCATGCGCACCAATCACAAAACCGGCAAACAGACCTGGATTGAGGGTTATTTCAAAGGTCCCGACCGCAATATTCCGGCCGCCCGTCGCCACATCAAAGACTACGTTCTCGATTAATAAATCGGCGCCTCCCAAACAGAGGCGCCTTTTTCATGCTAAAATATCTCTAGTGCACCCGTAGCTCAGTTGGATAGAGCGTCAGTTTCCGGAACTGAAGGTCACACGTTCGAATCGTGCCGGGTGTACCATTTTTTGTGCTAAAAAAATAGCCCCGCATCATTGCGGGGCGCCTAGGGTAATCACAGAGGAGTCAAATTGCTGAGAACGGTTTAGGCGCCATGAAGAAGAAAGCGGCAGATCGCCTCAATTTTTGCTTTCTCAGCCTCAGGGATGGCGTCGGTGTCATCCAGCCAAATCATGTCCAACTTGGGCAAATCTTCGACGGTGCCCATCTCGCCTTCGGTGCGAAGCACCTCAATCGTGGCCGGCTTCAACATCGTCAATTTCGCGATGTCATCCGTTCGTTCTAGACGGAACAAGACGTTCTCGTCTCGCTTGGTAAATTGGTACATATTACACCTCCATATCAATGTACTAGTTGGTTTCCTTCCTTTTCGTTGGGAGCAACTAAAATCCAACCTGCCTCCTCGCCAGGTTGTTGCCATTATATCACCACATAAGCATTTTGTCAAGACTAAGCAGAGCAAAGCGTGATATAATACCTCTATGCACCCGTAGCTCAGTGGATTAGAGCACCTGTCTTCGGAACAGGGGGTCGTAGGTTCGAATCCTATCGGGTGTACCACAAAACGGAACGCAGTTCCGCTTTTTTTGTGGCCCAATAGGAGAGAGCCCAGGTTCGTCCAATGACCGGCGAAGCGACGGCGCATTGTTTATATCCTATCGGGTGTACCACAAAAAAGGCGTTAGCCCGTTTTTTATAGCCCGATAGGGTATAATATAAGCATAATGAGTATTCTGGAAGTCAAAAATTTAGTTAAGACCTACGGCAAAGGTGACAGCCTCGTCAAAGCCGTGGACGACGTGAGCTTCGAAGTCGAAGAAGGTGAATTTGTCGCCATTATCGGCGCTTCGGGTTCCGGAAAATCAACCTTACTGCACATGATTGGCGGCGTCGATCGCGCCACTAGCGGCGAAATTATCGTCGACGGTGAAAATATCGCCAAATACAAGGCCGACAAGCTCGCTATCTATCGCCGCGAAAAAGTCGGCATCATTTACCAGTTCTACAATCTCATTCCAGTACTCACGGTAGCCGAAAATATCACACTTCCAGTCGACTTGGCCAAGAAAAAACCAGACGAAGAATATCTTGCCGAGCTCATTGAAGACCTCGGCCTGACTGACCGCATCAAATATTTACCGAACCAGCTTTCTGGTGGCCAACAGCAACGCGTCGCAATTGGTCGCGCGCTATTTAATCGACCCAAAATCGTCCTCGCCGACGAGCCGACTGGCAACCTCGACAAAAAATCTGGCGACGAAATCGTGCGTTTGCTCAAAGAAGCTAATCATAAATATCACCAGACTATTATTCTGGTAACACATGACGAGCGTATCGCCGAAAAAGCCGACCGTATCATCACTTTCGAGGATGGTAAAATTGTCGACGATCAAAAGAAATATCGCGACGCGCCAAAGCAAACCGACGAAATTACGCCAGAAGTTGAAGCCGAAATCGAGCGCATCGAAGCCGAGGAAGAACATGAAGATTCTCACGAATCTTAATTTACAAAACTTGCGCCAAAATCGCGCCCGCACCGCCATGACTATTATTGGCGTGGCGCTTTCGGTAGCACTGATTCTTTCCGTCATTGGCATTGTGACCAGCTTTTTACATACCGAGCGCATGTTTGCTATCGGGGCTTATGGCGATTTTCATATCATGTATCGCGATGTGCCTGGCGATAAAGTTGCTATTCTTGAAGACTCCAAATTCTACAATTTGCAATATTATGCCTATCAAGTCGAATGTGCAGAGCGCGACGATTATAACGATTGTTATGTCTATGGTCCATATCTCACTAGCGATTACGAGTCGTTTACCGACTCTAGTAAAATCATCCGCGATGACGAGCATTTTTATAACGTCTTCCTAAAATACAAAGATCCGCATAATTACAACAAAGCCTGGGAGCGCACCGAGCGCGCCTTTGAGGACGCGGACTATTACGATATTACTGTGCGTTATAATTCCGTCGTCTCCGACCTCGACGGCGCTATTCCGGAAACCGCACGCATCGTAGTTTGGTCACTTTCCACGCTTGTGATTGGCATTATGGCTATCGTCGCTGCTTTTGTGATTCGCAACTCATTTAACATTTCCATCACCGAACGTGTGCGCCAGTTTGGTATGCTCGCGAGCATCGGCGCTCGCCCGCGTCAAATTCGCCGCATGGTTTACCAAGAGGCACTTCTAGTCGGTCTCGTTGCGATTCCGCTCGGCATTTTGCTCGGCGCCGCGGCTACTTTCGCAGTCATTCTTACAATCAATGGCCTCGTCGGCGAAGGCCTTGAACTTACCATGACTTTCTATATTCCACTCGTAGCTTACGTCGCGATTATCGGCGTCGGTTTATTTATTATTTTCCTATCTGCCGCTTCGCCAGCGATTGTCGCCAGCCGCGTTAGTCCAATCGCCGCTTTGCGCAACGTCCAAGACATCAAAGTTAAAGCCCGCAAAGTTCGCACATCGAAACTCACGCAAAAAATCTGGGGAATTGGCGGCGTTATCGCGGCGAAGAATCTCAAACGCAGTCGCCGCAAATATCGCACCACGGTCGTTTCGATTGTTCTTAGCGTCTCGGTCTTTATCGGCGTGTCGTCATTCATGGCCTACGGTCACAAAATCATCAACTTGTTCGTGGAAGATAATGGTGCCAATGTGATGGTAATGGCGCAAGACGAAGAAGTTTATCGCGATATTATTAAACGCTTTGATGTTAAAACCTACGCGTATTATTATGAAGCTGGCGTTTATATCGAAGAGGGCAGTAAAATGTCGCGCCCAATGGTCATGATTACTTCGCGCGACGAGTTTGAGCGTTTTGCGAAGCGCGCCGGTCTCCTATTTGGCAACTATTCCAACATGTCCATTTTACTTGATAGCTATCGCACGACTGATTTTAATGGCAATATTACTTCCGTGCGCGTCACGGATGTTAAGCCGGGCGATTTTATCGGTTTACGTTTTTCGAAGCCATCTGGCGAGACTGAAATGCGCACCGAAATATGCGATCCGAATCTAGACGATGACTTTTATGAAGAAGAGGAGTGCGAAGTCGAAGTACCGATTCAGAAAGTTTCTGACGAGGTTCGGATTCAGGTCGCAGCTGTTGCTGACAATATCTCGCCACTTGGCTTCTCGTCGAGCACTTGGTCGCCGACCGGCATCTTGTTTATTCCAGAAGATCATCCGGCCGTCGAATATATCAAAGAATATTTCTATCTTGGCGAGCTCTATATTGCCGATAGTGGCGTCGGCAAAGCCATTACCGACTACACGAGCAGCGAAGAATACCTCGCCAATCATGCAGAGTCAGTATCGTATGTCGAAGATATCGAAGGTCTCATGTCGACCATTCGCAATACGGTTTTGTTATTCGAGATTCTCATTTATGGTTTCATTATTGTAGTATCATTAATCGGCGTCACGAATATCTTTAACACTATTACTACGAACGTCGCTTTGCGCGCTAAAGAATTCGCTGTGCTTAAGTCTATCGGCATGACTAACCAAGAATTCAATCGCATGATTCGGCTCGAAAGCGCTATGTATACCACGCGCGCCTTACTAATCGGCCTGCCGATTGGCCTCTTGATGTCTTATGGTGTTTCGCGCCTCTTCCGTGGCGCCGCGCTCGACCTTGGCTGGATTATTCCGTGGACTTCCATTGCGATTAGTATCGTCGCCGTCGCAGCATTAATCGCCGCCATCATGCACTATTCGGTGCGCAAAATCAAGAAGCAAAATATCATCGAAACTATCCGCAAAGAAAGTTTCTAAACTAATTATTTCTCTAAGGATTCTTCAATCATTTTGGCGTCAATTGCAATTGTACCACCATTGTCCAGCTCGCCACCCAAAACAGCTTTCGCAATAATATTCTCAACGGTTTTTTGTACGATGCGGCGCATCGGGCGCGCACCAAGCTTCGGATCGTAGCCGTGCTCCACAAGTACGTCTTTCGCCTCGTCGTCGAGCTCGACATGCATTTTCTTTGGCTCGAGCGTCTTATTCACGCCATCAATTATCAAATCAACAATTTTACGCAGCGCTTCTTTCGGCAATTGCGAGAAGATACAGACTTCGTCGAAGCGGTTAATGAATTCCGGTTTAAATTCGCCGTTACGAATTAGGCGTTCGGTCAATTCGTCTTTAATTTCGGCAAGGTCCATACCGCTATCTACGAAATGCCGAATGTCTTGCGCGCCGGCATTACTCGTCGCAATCACGATTGCATCGCGGAAACTCACTTCGCGGTTGCGCACGTCGCGCAAAATCCCTTCGTCGAGCATTTGTAAAAGGGTAGTGAGCACTTGCGGATGCGCTTTTTCAATCTCATCGAGCAATACTACCGAGAATGGATGCTTCATTACTTGCGCCGTGAGGCTGAGCTCATCTTCCGAGCCGTCCGCAATCAAACGACTCACATCGTCAGCAGTCACATATTCGTTCATGTCGAGGCGCACAATCTCACCCTCGCCCTTGAAATAAACATCGCTAATTGCTTTTGCAAGTTCGGTTTTGCCTACGCCAGTCGGGCCAAGGAAGAGGAAAGTGCCAATCGGCCGATTTTCGTTGCGTACGCCTGCGGCCGCGCGACGCAGAGCATCACTGACGGCTTTCACGGCATTTTCTTGGTCCACCATGCGCTCATGGATTAAGTCTTCGAGATTTAATAGACGTTGTTTCTCTTCTTCGTTTTGTGAAGCTTGCATCTTTACACCATAGACTTTTTCGACCGCCATTTGCACTGATTCGTCAGTCACGAGTCCGTCTTCAGCGTGTCCGGCTGCCGCTTCGAGTAAGTTAATCGCGCGTCCTGGCATCACGAGGTCGTGTACATAGCGTTCACTTAAGCGATAAGCCTCGCGCAAAGCCCAATAAGTGTAGCGCACGTTGTGCTGGTATTCGAGTTGCGGCACATGATCTTGCATAATCCGCATGGTTTCTTCTTCGGTTGCTTGTTCGACCATGATTTTGTTCAAAGCATTCGCGAGCTGACTATTATGCGCTGAAATTTCCAAATAACGCTGCTCATTCATCGTAAAGATAATTCGCACGCTACCACCTTGAATCACCGGCAATAGGATATTTGCGAGGTTTACCGAACCCACACCTTCTTCAAAGAAGAGCTGTGCGTTATCAAGCCACAAGATAATATTTTTCGCAAGGTAGGCCTCGTTTAAAATGCGCGTCACGAGGCTTTCCAGCTCGCCACGTCCACTCGCTACGCCAATTAGCGCCGCTGCATCGAGCTTAAAAATCTGGCGGAATTTGAGTTTCGAAGAAATTTTGCTGTCTGCGTCCAAAATCCGATCCGCAAAGGTCGTCACGAGCGTGGAGCGCCCAGAGCCTTCTGGCCCGATAATAGCAATATTTTGCCGGCCGCCTTTCGAAAAGACATCAATCATCCGATCGACCGCTTCTTGCTGTTGTTCGAGATGCACTTGCTCTTTCACGATGCCTTCGCGGTAGCGCGAAATATTCACAGCGAATTGTTGCAAAAGTGGCGTATAGCCAAACATTAAATCGCGCCCAAGTCCGCCCGTATGGCGTGGCTTGTGCATGCTTTTTACTTGACCATGTAAATAGTTGTACCAAATGATGCCATTATATAAATCCGACACTTCGAGTTTCATGCGGTGCAACATATCTTCATGGTCCGCCATACATTCAATCATCGCTACGCCCAAAACCGCACCTGCTAGTTGCTCTGAATCGGTCTTTTTCTGGATGTCTTGGGCTTTCACAAAAATGCGCTCTGCGTCGTCTTCCTTTAGTGTCGCCGCTACGATGCTGAGTAGCATTGGCGTCACGCCGTAGCGTAGCGCCAAGAATCCGCCACTTTGGGTTTTGCCGACAATTTCGCTAAGTGTGAGCGGATCCGGCTTTTTGGGCATTAGACGCAATAAATCGCGCGAAAGATTATCGTCAATACTGTCGCTCGGTCCATTAGGCACGTGCATTAGTTCGTATTTATTCCAGAAGATAAACATCCAAAGTATCACCGCAAAGCCGACCGCTAGCCAACCTAGCGCATCTTTCGTAAAAACTAGCATATAGATGCCGAGTCCAAAACTCACCGCTAGAATAATCCAAAGCAAAATACGTAGCGGCTTACTATCAAACATTTTGCCAAAACGCGCTTCTTTGGCGCGACGCGAATCGTAATTATATACACTCATAGTGTCACCCCCATCACGCACAGTACGATTGCCGCAAACGGCGCGAGCGGCATCAGCGGCCATGCTAGTACGAGAATACTGCCAATCGCTGCCTCGAAGAAGAGAAAAATCAAACCAAACACAATGATTAGCAGACGCACCACGAAACCAACCGCACGCGACACGAGCTTATCAATAAAAGCCATAAAGCGCTGTTGAAGTGGCGCAAAGTCGTCCGTATAGGCCGATATCTGTCGAAACGGCGCAAACAAAGTCCTAAGTAATAACCCTAATGAAAAGAAATCTGCCGACCCTTTGAGCTTCTCTAGAAACCCATATCCAAAAGTCAGCCAACCGCGGCTATACCACCACTGCAAAAAGCTAACGACTAACATACTACAATTATAGCACTAGCATCTTGCGAAAAGCGAATGATTATGCTAAAGTAAAAGCAAAGTAATAACAAGGAAATAAACATGCAAAAACAGAAGAACTTCCAACTCGCCGTTATCGGTGTTCTCGCCTTTGCGGTGCTCTTTATGTCGGTAGGTTTCGCTGCCTATTCGTCAGTATTAAATATCAATGGTACCGCCAATGTCTCTGCAAACAAATGGAGCGTCCATTTCGATACTGATACTTACCAGCTCGGTGACGGCTCTGTCAATGAGGCCGATATCTCCGTCAGCGATACAGCTGTCGAATATACCGTCGACCTCGAGAAACCGGGCGACTACTATCTCTTCTCAATTGACGTAGTCAACGACGGCACCTTTGGCGCAGTGCTCGACAAAATTACTATGACCGCCCTCACTGAAGCGCAGAAAAAATACTTAACTTACACCGTTAAGTACGACGATCAAACTTACACCGCTTCAGCCGATTCTCTTAGCATTGCCTTGCCAACCACTACTGGTGCAAACCGCAAGAATGTCACCGTAAAGGTTACTTACGTTCAGCCAGCCAATTCAGATGATCTTCCATCTGAAGCCGTGACGGTCAATCTTGCTGCAGCCTTCGACTATAGTCAAGCTGAATAATATCAACTTTGATTTTTCGCTTTGCCTCGCCTCGAGCGGGGCAAAGTGTCAAGAAAATGCGCATCAATATAAACGACCGAAAAATCTATTTATTTGAACTTTTTATGCTAGTAGCAATACTAGTTTTTTGCGTTTATTTGGCGGATTTTCCGAACCTCTTCAAAACTTATGCCACGATTATTAGCTTTGCGCTGATTTTTGGCATCAGCGTGCTTGTTTTAGGGTTTCGGAAAGATCGTCATTATTTACGCGGCGGCGCTACGCGCACCATTATCACGGTAACGCTCGCGACCGCAATCGTCACTTATACGGCCGGGATCTTCCTTGGTTTTAATCGCAGCTATGCATCGCTCAACTTTAATAAAATCCTCGAAGGCCTCCTGCCGGCGATTCTTCTCGCGGTAGTGGTAGAACTTTTACGCCATTCGCTTTATCGCAAGTCGAACGGGAAGTGGCAATCTGTTGTACTTTTTACAACATTATCCAGCCTTACCTATATTTTTCTCGCCCTCAATCCCGCTCAGCTCGTCGATGCGGAAAAAATCTTTCTTTTTATTTGCGGTAGCGTCTTTCCAATCATCGCTACCGAACTCCTGTGTACCTATCTCACAAAAAACATCGGTTTGCAGCCAAGCCTCGTATATAAATTAATCGTCAAAACTTATATCTACATCTTGCCGATTATTCCAAATCTCGGTAATTATCTTTACGCGGTCGCCGCGATTGTGATGCCATTTGTGATTTATCGCATGATTGATCGCATGGACACTTTCGACTCGCGCGCTCGCCAACGCATGCGCAAAGTAAACTTCGGCATTATTGCGGTCCCACTCACGGTTTTTCTACTTGTTCTCGTCATTTTCGTGTCTGGCTTTTTCAAATATTGGCTCATCGCTATTGGCTCCGATTCAATGGCCGGCACTTTTGACCGCGGCGACGCCGTAATGATAGAGAAGATGTCTGCCGACAAGCTTAAGGAGAATGATATAATAGCATTTAAAAAGGATGGGATAATTATCACCCACCGCGTCGTCAAAATTAATAGAGACGGCGACAAATATGAGTTCGTTACCAAAGGTGATGCTAATGATGACGTAGATAATTTCACTACGTCCGGCGAAAATGTTATCGGTCGAATAAATTTTCGCACCAAATACATTGGCTTTCCAACCATCTGGATGAACGCAATATTTAATAGGAAGATGTGATGAAAAAGAAGACAATCAAAAAACCAATCAAAAAAGCGACTAAAAAATCGCTTAAAACCCCTAAAAAACTACCATTTAAGCTGAACTACATCATTTTTGCCGTCTCGGCGATTTTTCTACTTGTGCTCGGTGGTTTTGCAATGATGGCGGGTTTTAATCCTGGCTACGATCATTCCATCAATTACTCCGCAGGCGGCAACATCGACTACAAGGTCTATCTCAAAGAAAATAACTTATTTAAAGAGCCATTTCTTAAGCCTGGCATGAGTTATGTCACTAATTTGATTGACTATCTCGACGTAGATTTTACTTACAATCTCAATTTTGATGACCCAGTCAACTTAGAATATAATTACCATTTCGTGGCGACGGTTACGGCCGATAAGACTCGTTCCGGCGCCAGTTCTACTAGTGGCAACGGTGAATTCCTTACCCGTACCTACAATCTTACCGATATCATTTCTGGCCGCCAGGATGATACGCGCAACCTAAGCCTTTCAAAGCACCTCAAAATCAATTACGACGAATATAATAAATTCCTTAGCGAATTCAAAGCAAGTACGCGCGTTGCCGCTACTGGCAATTTAAAAGTTGCACTGGTGTTTGACGGCACGGCTTATTCTGAGGAAATTGGCGAGCCGGTCGCTATAGAATATGAAGAAGTTTATTTCAATATTCCGCTCGCCGAATCGTCAGTCGAAGCTACTATAACGGGCACTTCGAGCGAGCCGCATACTCATACAATCTCGCGCCATATCGAGCCAAACCTTGTGCTGAGTATTTTTCTCCGCACCATCGGTACCATGATGCTAATCGCGGGCGTCTTCGTGACGATAATTGCCATTCGCGACTATCGCGACCAGCAATCCGACAAGCGCTTCGAAAATACCGTTAAACATCTCTTGAATACGTACGATAGCGTAATTGTTGAAGTCGACAAACAGCCGAAACTTACCGGTATCAACGTCCTCACAGTCAACGATTTTGACGAATTGCTTGATGTCTATAACTCCATTCACATGCCAGTCAGTTATTATCGCGATAACGTCGGTGCACATTTCGTCGTGATTAGTGAACATATGGCCTGGCGCTATTCGATTCTGGAGCGCGATTTTAGGAAAAAGAAATAATCCACGATGCGCAAATCTAGTCTCCACCAAAAACCAAACAAATCGCGTCTCAGTGTGGTGATTTCGATTTTGGTAGTGGCCGTACTTGGTTTTATGACGGTTGGTTTTGCGGCATATAACCAAATTCTCACTTTCGACGGCGCCGTCACATTGCAGCCGCAGGGAACAATCCACATTACGAACGTGCAATATACGGGCGGTCAGCATTCATCGGCAAATCCGACTTTTACTGACAATACAGTCGATTTTGGCCTAAGCTTTACTACTGTCAATCAGCAAAGCGCCACTTATACCGCATCTTTCGATATTACGATTCGCAACGATACTTTCTACGATCAAATCTTCTCGATTCCAAATTTTGATCCGGTTATCAAAGATTCGAATGGGGAAGTTGTAGAAGATGCGGAAGTTAATTACGAATTATCCGGTCTAGCGAATGGTGACGCAATCCCGATGGGTACGGAGGTAACTTTTAGTGTCACATTTACTTTCTCGCCATCGAGCAGTGGCACTTTTACGGTCGACCCAGAGATGGATGTCGAGTTTACGAATGAGCAAACTGGCCAAATGTTTGCGCGCATTTCTAGTTCTACTACGGGCAATTTGCGCTCGCCAAATACCAGTGCCGCATTTACAATCACTATAATTAACACGTTTGACTACGAGCGCGATTTTACCATCGAGCTCGTAAATAATGGCAATTTTTACGCTTCAACCGCAAGCAGTGGTCGTGCAGTTTCCGGTACAATTGCGGCGAACGCAACGCAAGATTTTACGGTCTATGTGCGTGAGGAAGATCCAAATAAGCAATATTCCACCGATTACGAACGCGCCAATCTTTATGTAAAATCTGCCGGTATCACCGACATTAATGCTGGCCGCATCACTTTATTGGTAGATAAAGTTATCATTTCTACCGACACCGAAGCGCCAGTTATCTCAAATGTTGCCGCTACGCAGCAAACGGCTGAGGGCGAGGCCCTGGTTACTTGGGATGCAACTGACGAATCAACCATCGATAATTTTACGATTCAGGTCTATCGCGTAAACGGCAACGACGCGACGCTCGAGCAGACTATCACGACGGAAGACGACGAAGATAGTTATGCCATTACTGGACTGGGCGATAATAGCTATTACTTCGTAGTTTACGGCACCGATGCACACGGCAATACGGCCACCCCCATCGAAATTGGCGCCGCATCCACCGGTGGCGGCCATGCTTCACGTAGCGCTACCACGCCTTTCGACTGGAATTTTACGATTAGCTATGATTTAGGCAGCGGTAATAATGCTATCACTTCATCCAACCGCACCACCACAATTAAATATGGCCAAGCTTATACCACGACCTTGAGCTATGGCACGGGCAATCGTAACCATCCAACTACTGTCACGATTACAATGGGCGGCCAAACACTTACGAACAACTCCGGCTATACATATAGCGCCACCACTGGCGAATTAACTATCCCGAACGTCACTGGCGATCTGACTATTTATGCGCGCCGTCCGAGCACTTGCCTAATTGAAGGTACGGAAATTTCGCTTTGGAATGGCGCCACGAAGAAAATTGAAGATGTGAAATATGACGATTTGCTTAAAGTCTGGAGTTATGATCTTGGCCAGTTTGTGCCAGCCTATCCAATTTGGATGGAAAAACAACACCAAAGCGATATTTATCGTCTTTCCACCTTTAGCGACGGCTCTACGCTCGGCACGGTCGGCTATCACAGCATTTTTAGCCTCGACAAGGGCGAATTTGTGTCCGTCGAAAGCGAAGATTATCATGTCGGCATTCGCATCCTAAAAGAACAAGATGGTAAACTCGCGCCGGTCACAGTGACAAAAATCGAGATTATTGAACGGCCAGTCAATTATTATAACGTCGTTTCAACCTATTATTACAATGTGTTCGCAAATGACATTCTTACCGCCGATGGCATGTCGATTATTTCAAACTTATATGGCTTTACCGATGATTATCGTTGGCCGGCTACGCGCGCGCAAATCATGACGCAGCCAGATATCCTTTATAATTACTCGCTCTTCCGCAAAACGGTGCCATACTACGCTTTCAAAGGCCTACGTATCGCCGAGGCTGGCGTGGTACGCGATTATTTCCCAGCCACCGAGCTTGGTGATTTCCTCGCCGATAAACTCTTTAGCGACTATATGCTTCAACCAAATACGCTCCGCCCGCAATTTGTCACCGACCTCAACGCGCGCTATTGGATGTTCACGACGTCGGAAGATAATCTTGCAAACAAACAAAAATATCTCGTGCGCGAGGGTAGTATAAAAATCGTTCCGACCGGCACTTGGTTTAATACTTCAGATGGCCAAACCTATCATGGCGGCGACAAAATCCAAGTCTGGACTAGCATCCATCTTATTCGGACTGATGATTAAAGCTTAAAACAATCACGCCTTTAGCATCGGCGACGTCAATTTCGTCGCTTTCAAGTTTTTGTGCGCTAGCAAACGGCGCCAAAAATTCCTCTTCCGTCGAGAGTACGTCGTAGCCAAAATCTGTGCCTTTATAATGCATCGGAATCACGCTTTTGGGCTTTAAGTCGGACACGATTTGCGCGGCCTGCGCGCCGGAAATTGTGTAATATCCGCCGACCGGGATTAATAAAACGTCTAAATCAGCTAATTGCGCGCGTTGTTCATCGTCTAAAGCGCAGCCTAAATCGCCCAGATGCGCCACGCGTTGCCTGTCGCATTCAAAAATCTGAATCGTGTTTGGACCGCGCAAAGCGCCTTGCTGATCATCGTGCCAACTCGCGATTTGTGTGCGCTCAAAATCGCTATCCTCACCGTCGAATTCTACGCAATCGACGCCGTTATGGTCGGCATGTTGATGTGAACAATACACGGCGTTTGTTTTCACGCGGAGTGGCGCCAAGCCCGGCACGCTGCCGTCGGAATAAGGATCGATTACGATGCTTTGGTTTTCGCTGAAAAGCTGAAAACATGAATGGCCTAAATATTTAATCTTCATCCTTACCTCCTGTGATTTTATATAAATAATGCGCGCGATGTTGCTTTTGGATTTTTAATCCCGGCACTTCGAATGCATTCGAAATTAAATAAATTGGGTGACCGATTTTTGTCGCTTGTTTCTGAATAAGTTTAGCAATTTTCTTAATATCGCGCGAATCGCCAAAGGCATAGACTGCCGTTGTCTCGGACGGGAAGTCCATTTTGAAGAAATTTTTACATGCGATTTTAATTTGCGGATTTTGGCGAAAACGCCAACGCGAAAACAGCGCTAGCAGGGGATTGATTTCTACGCCGAGCGCCTTTGCGCCGTGTTTGTTTGCGACTTTTAATACCACGCCGTCGCCAGAGCCAAGGTCAATCAATAAATCTTTCTTGCTTAGCTTGTAGAGCTTCGTAAAAGCCTCTTCGAGTTCATTCGGAGACGACGGCACGTATGGCGCACCTGTAAAAACCGTGAATAAAAACAAAAAAGCCACTAAAATCACGATTCCGCCAAAGATATAAAAGGCTATTTGCATATCTTTATTATACACAATCCAGCCGCAGCTAAACGCTTGCCAAAACCTCAAAACTTTGGTATAATACACCAAGTGAGCGGGCCGGTAGCTCAGTTGGTTAGAGCACGAGCCTCTTAAGCTTGGTGTCGTGGGTTCGAATCCCACCCGGCTCACCATTTCGTTTAAAAACAAGCCCCGCAGGGCTTATTTTTTATTCTGGTGGTAATTTCGGGCCCTTGTATTTCTTGCCGCGAAACCAAGTTATAACGTTATCTGTCTCCGTCGGTAATATCGATGCGAAAAACCTTCTCGTTCGCGAGCATGTTATCTATGGAAGTGATGTGATAGGAGAAGATGAGCATATGGTGTGATTATAGCAATGATTACAAGGGAAAGCCATCATCTAGAAGAGTCGTCTAAACTTTACGTTAAAAATCAGGGTTAGCGGCAATTTTAAACGTAAAGTTGCAAAAGTTCGAATCTCTTTGTCTGTATATGTATACCTCAGAACTCGCATGGCATCAGTACCGGATAATCTTTCTTAGGTATAACCTTGATCTTCGCAGTGTATTCGGGGTGGTCAATACACCAGTCCACCACCATGCAAAGCCGAGTAAGTATGTCTAGTCACCTCTTCCTGCACGCAATCGATAACTCTGAGCGTCTGCGATTCTTTCATTGATTAGATTATAACAATGATTTAAAACCCCGAAGCAGCTTTTTGATGCCTTTCTCGGCGTCGGCAACTCTCTCGCTTGGCTTCTTTACTACAAATCTATCCAAAGTTGCTAGCAAGGCAGGGAGCAATACCAAGATAATCAAAGTTGCGCAGAAAGTACCTAATGAAATCGCCTGGCAGACTGCCGCCGCGATTGCCGTCGCCATATTGCCAACGATTGCTGTCACGATAATTAGAATCGATGCCGAAGTGAGAATGGCATTAATGGAACGATTATAAGTACTAATCAGCGCATCGCGTATATTCATTTTGAAGTAACTGCGGTTTTCAACATAATACGATGTAAATAGAATCGCATAGTCAATCGTCGCGCCCATCAAAATCGACTGCACGATAATTAGCGCAATGAAGAAAATGCTCGATCCGGTCAGCGATAAATATGCCATCACAATGTAGACTGCACATTGAATAACTAGCACTAGCAACATCGACACGAAGAACGACTTAAACGTGCAGACTACAACTGCAAAAATCGCCAACATTGTCAGAATCGTAATAAAATTCATTTCGTCGCCAAACGTCTGAGACATTTCGTAGGCCATAGCCGAGTCGCCCACCATGAAATAATCCTGTTTATTGCGCGGCCCTAGCGCATTTTTGAGATCGCTAATTAATGCAAAAGTTTGCCCACCCTCCGCCGGCAGATTTGATTCGATTAATGCGCGGTAATGCTGCGGCCCCACTAGCAAATCTTTCGCTTCGTTAATAGTCTTGCGACCGTCGGTGATTTTCTCGCGCATCTCGTCGTCAATTCTTTCCGCAAAACGACTGTCTGGCAAAATTTTATCCGAGACAAAGTTGATAAACTTTTCGACCGTCAAAGTCCAGTTTTCGTCATAATCATACAGCGAACCATGATAGAGATAGGCTAAGAATAATTGATTCTTATCTAGATTTCCTGCCAGTGGAAGAACTGCACGATATAGCGCTTCATAATTATACGTATTACCATTTGCCGCTGCGCGCATTAACGTTGCGATCGTATGTAGTTGGGTTTGTTCGCTCTTACTGAGTCTACTGGCATAATCTGGATTTGGTAAAACTTTTTCGTCGATAAAATTAATCAAAGTTTTGAGTGACAACTTTAGATTCTTATTTTCGTAGCGGTAATTGTATAGCGCATATACCAGCTTCACTTTTTCTTGATCCAAGTTAAAAGTCTGTGCCAAACTTCCGGCCGAAAACTTCGTGTTCTGGTTGTTCATAATGTACTGTGCTAAACCTAGCTGCTTAATCGTATCGCTCGTTAAAGCGCCTTTTAGCTTGTCGTCATTCTGATGCTTTAGTAGAAAATTTACTAATTCGCGCGGTGAGATTTTCGCGACATTTGCCGTTGTCTCGGCTTGGTAAAGTTTGTATATATTTTTGAGCTTCGCAAGCTTGTCATTAAAATCAATCTTTTGGCGTGCCGAATTGATCTCGTCACTGATTTTCTGCGCAGTTTCCAAAATCGTAGTTTTATCTTCTTCGCTCAAATCTGCAAATACTTCAGGGTAATTCATCTCCAAATTATTCAGCCAATTTGTTGCCGTGACCAAAGCGTTATCAACTTTTGTTGCGGCGCTGGCGATATCCGCATAAGTGTATTTCTTCGTCAAAGCTTTTTCTGCCTCGCCGACTTTCGCGACCAACTCTGCGCGTAGTGCGGTAATTTGTGGCGCCAAAGCTTCCTGGGTTTCGGCTGGCAATTCCGCCACGGCCTGATCAAACATTGTAGGCGCGTTCTTTAATTCAGAAATCTTCGTCTTTGCGGCTGTGAACTGAGTCTTTAATTGGGCGACTTCATCTGCCGACAAGCCCATCTCGTTAATTACGTTCTGGTTTGACAATGCAAAATTCACTAACTCCTCAATCGAAGCCGAAGCGGTCGGCGCGTCGTTGGTAGTGTATCCGTAATAAACTAACAATTGCTCCAAAGTCTTTTGGTCAATGCCGAAAATCTTCGAAAGTTCCGCCGCGCTTTTTGGCGTATCGGTCACGTTCTTATTGCTAAATAATTGCAACTTCGCGAGGTCGGCCCGTTGCGCTGGCGTAACCATATCTGCGTATTCGGAATTCGTCAAAATATCGTTCGTTACAAACTGTGCAAATTGATACAAGGTCAGCTTGGTTGGAATATTCTGCTCGGACAAATACAGAACATATACATCGTCCAACTTTTTACTGTCGACGCCCAAAACGTTCGCAATGTCTTGCTTAGCGCGCAAGCGATTAACTTTGTTCTGGTTAGTGAAGTTTGAGAAACGGTCAACTTTCGAAACCATTTCGTCAGAAATGTTGTCCGCAAAATTCTTGTTCGGGAAGACTTCATTTTGCAGAAAAGTTACCAAATCATCGAGCGAAATTTCATGTGCGTCAACGTCTTTATAATAGTGATAATAAATCGCCTTGATTAAGTAATCTTCTGTTTCGACTTTTTCAGAGCTCAGGCTATTAATCTTCGCGACTAGCTCGTTATATTTTTCTGGTTCATTAATCGTATTGCCGTAGCAAAGTACGCGTGTTGTATCTTCGCGTTTATCGAAATCCTTGCATACTTTCGTGACCTCGTCGTCCATTTTGGCGTCATAAACCAACGCCATTTGATTAGTCTCGCTAAATACATCCTTAATGCAATTGTTCTGTTCGGCCGTAAAAGTAATGCCGGTACTGCCTTTGAGGATGGCGCTGCCAATAAAAACTAACAAGAATAATGGCATTGCAATCTTGCGCAAGTCGTAACTACGTTTGCCGAACCAATCCATCTTAAAATTCAAAGTTTTCTTTTGAGTCTTTTCGATGGCTTTATCGAATATCAATAACAACGCCGGTAGGGAGGTAAAAATTGACACTAAGCTCAAAACTACACCTTTGCTCAGCACGAGCCCCATATCGCGTCCGATCGTAAAACTCATCGCGACCAGTACGACCAGGCCAACTACTGTCGTAACGGAACTGGACGAAATCGCACCAAACGAATAACGCATCGCACGACGCATGGCGGTCTTTTTGTCGGGGTGGTCTGGCTTGGCCTTCTCCTGATGATAGCGCGTAGAAAGCATGATGGCGTAGTCCATCGACAGGGCCATTTGTAGAATAGCCGAAATTGCATCCGTAATATGTGAGACATTCGGGAAGATAATATTCGTGCCTTTATTAGCTATTACGGCCAACAAAATTGCAAACAAAAACAGCCATGGCTCTACCCACGATTTGCTCATTAGCAGCAGAATCAACATTGCACAGCCGATTGCTAATAATGTGACGTGCAGTTTCATGACTTCGCCGTTGAAGTTGTAAACTTGGCCCGCCTCTTCGATTTCGAAGCGTTCTTTATACTCGTCGTGGATCGTACTATAAACACGGTCGGCAGTCTCGGAATCGGCTGGCGCATCTACATTAATTTTGTAGCGCGCATACTGATCGCGATTATAAGTGTCGCTTTCGTCGTACTCGACCGAGCTTACGCCCTCAATCGATTCAATATCATTTTTGATTTTCATTTTCTCATCATCTGGCACATTAGTTAGCATCATTTCGTAGGCGCTGGTCGAGTCGTAACTAAACTCGTCATTCATAATGTTTAGGCCTAAGGTCGTTTCTGAATCGGACGGCATGTAAGAATAAATATCTTTATTGATATTTACGTGCGTAGACAAGACTGCGCAAATTGCTACAAACACCAAAAAAACGCCAAAAATGACATAGCAATGATTCACGATAAAATCTGAAATTTTGCGCATATTCGTACATTATAACTACTCCTGTTTAAACAAAGAAGAACAGTATTATCGAACTGTGTCTAAAATTGAACACTATATTGACATTTTGTATGAAGAGTGGTATAATTATATTATGGTCAAAAAATCTTATCTTAGAGCAACCGAGAAAACTCGTCGCAAAATTCGCAAAGCCTTCGCGGATCTATTGGCGACGCGCGGTTCTGTCAAAAATATCACAGTGACCGATTTGGCTGAACGCGCCGAAATTACCCGTGGTACTTTTTATAATTATTACAATAACCTGTATGAGGTTGGCGCCGAGCTTCAGGCTGAGATTGAGAAAGAGCTTTTTACTGAGCGCTATGAATTTAATACTATTAGCGATGTTGAGCAATATGTGAATCAGATTTTTACTTTTCTTAGGCAGCAAGAGAGCGTCTATCGCCAGCTTCTATCTAGCGATGCGCCAACAGCCTTCCTGAGCCAGCTTGAAAGCGGTATGACGCAACGCGTTTTTTCAATTATGCGCGAAAAAGGCATCGAGGACAAAAACGCCGAGTTCGAGCTTTTAATTCTTACGAGCGGCACTTTCGCCATTTTGCGTAAATATTACCGCAACGAAGTCTCTGTAACGCTCGAAGATATCCAGGACTACCTTAGCCATAAGCTTCGAATAATGTTTGAACGATATGTCTAATAATCTAATCGCTGGCGTCCACGCCTAATGTAAGGTTCGAAAACTTTTCTAGACCCAAGCGCATTTTTTAGGGTTCTGCATAGGCTATTTGCAGATTATTTCTTGACACCCCTCATCCGCTTCCTCGATCTCTATTACGGAATGCGAAATACTGTGCTTCTTCAAAACTTCCTTTACGGTATTCTTAATATTCTTGTCGTATTTTTTAACTACAACATGGAGCGTGGCATGATTTTCTTCGCCATTTATACTCCTAACGTGGATATGATGAATATCTACAACGCCCTTCACATGTTTAATATCTATCTTAATTTCCTCTAAATCTATATCTTTTGGCGTAATCTCCAAAAATATCTTTACGATTTCGCGTAGATTTTTAGCGGCTTCGATTAAGATGAATATTGCGACGCCCAGTGAGAGAATTGGATCTATAACTGCGATTCCTGTGAATTTCATCACAATAGCACCAATTAGCACTACTGCCCAGCCTAGTACATCTTCCAACATATGGAGATTTACTGATTTTTGGTTTAATGAATCGCCATCGCGTGTGACGTAGCTCGCGATGCTATTTATGATCAAGCCAATAATTGCAAAGATAATCATGCCGTCATAATTTACTTCGACGGGGTCTGCGATACGCTGAATTGCTTCATAAATCACGAATGAAGAGCCGACGAGTAGGATTACCGTTGTGATAATGCTCCCAACTAATGAATACCGTGCGTAACCGTAAGTATGCTTCGCGTCTGGTCCTTTCTTACTTTTTCGTTCCAGGCCATATGCAATGCCAATGCTTAAAGCATCCCCTAGATCATGGACTGCATCGGAAGTGATAGCGATGCTTCCAGTAATAATGCCACATATGAACTCAAATATTGAGAAGCTGGCATTTAGAAGAAATGCTATTAATATATTTTTCTCGGTTTTATATGCATGGTGATGTGAATGATGCGCATGCTCCGAGCTGTGAAAAGATTTACTCATAAAAATCCTTGGAGTATTATTCATTCGCTTTTAGGCTTTTGACCATGTCAATTTTTGCCACACGGCGCGTGAGCCAGCTTGATACTATAAACGAAACGAGAAATGTCCCCAGAGCCGAAATTAGACAAGTCGAGAGCGTCACGAATACGCCAAAGTCATACGAATCTTCAATCGCTTCTTTGAAGATGAAATCTGTCACAGCATAACCTACTGGCAAACCAATAATAATCGCAACAATTGCTACCCATAAGTTTTGTTGAATAAATACACGTCCAATCTTGCGGTCAGAAAACCCAAGCACTTTCAAGGTCGAGAATTGGTAGTCTTTTTCAGTAAAACTAAGAACGCCCATATTGTAAACAATTATCGCGCCAAGTAGCGCCGCAAAGACAACCAGAAGTACGACCATGCTCATCATTGTATCGAGCATCATATTCATGCCATCGCGGATAGCGTCTATATTCTGAATTGATGCTACGCCTTTTGGTAAATCACCCACTTCGTCGTCCGTATAAATCGAATCAGGTAAATATTCGCGGCCGAGCGACTCATAGAATTTTCGCGTCATCGTGATATTTTGATTCTGTGGATCGCGATTCATGCCGACAATTTTCGTGCGGTAATATTCTTTTTCACCCATTACGTGCCATTCGATTTCATCGCCGAGTTTAAGGCCCTCATTTTCGGCTAGTTTTTGTGTAATAATTACGCCGTCTTCCGGGATATCCATCGGTTTCCAATCTTTGTCTAGTGTACGTACGGCGTCACCAGAATCGTTAATGAGAATCGAATTAAGTTTAAGTTCGCCGTCTTTTTTAACTTCTACAGCAAGCGTCTTTGAACTATTGTGCGAGTATTCGTCCATTAACTCGTTAATGCGCTTTGGAGTTGCATCTTCTGCTATGTTTAGACGGTACTTGTAATTATTAATGACGCTAAGTTCGGTTTCTAGATAATTATTCATTGTATCTTTGATACCGAAACCACAGACAAGTAGGAGCATGCAACCGACCACCCCAACTACACCAGCAATGGTACGAGCTTTGTTGCGAATAATATCGCGGATATTCCAGCGAGTAGAGAACGACATCTTGCTAAAAAATTTAGAAGTCGTAAAGCGCAAATTACGACTTTTGACTTTTGGTCTCTCGACACGCAAAATCTCTGCCGCCGGTTGGCGCACATAACTACGCACGACCAAATAGCAAGTGAAACAAGTCGCGACAATGACGAGCGCCATCACTAGCCAGACGTCCCAGCTTGTAACCGTATGATATTCTGCAACTTCAAAATAAGTCATTTGCATGTCGAGGAAAAAGTTGCCGAACCAGAAGTAGCCAAGCAGCAAACCTACGCTCGTGCCGAGAATCGCAAGCAGAAGCGCGTAAGAAATGTAATGCCACGCAATACGACCATCCGTAAAACCAAGTGCTTTCATCGCGCCGATTTGCATGCAATCTTTGCGCACGATACGCGCCATCGTCGTCACGACGCAGAGTAGGGCAATCGCAATGAATAAACCTGAAAAGATGCCGACATAAGTCTTACCCTCGTCAATTTCACCTTGATAACTAGCGGCCGAGTATTGATCTTTCGTATAAACTACCGAAACTACGCCATCTATATTATCCGTCAAGGCCGTTTTTACGGCGCTTCGATCATCTTCGTTTTCCACGTCAACCATAACACTAGAATAAAAACGCATTGCTTCTGGTAATTCATTCTGGCTAATATATGCGTAGCCGTATTTGTCGTGCGTCGGAAATATTTCCGTATCATCTTTTACGTATCCGACATGGTCTGGCGTATAAATTAAGCCAACGATTTTTTCTTCAAGCTTTACGCCATTTGTGTCGAATTTCAGAGTATCGCCGACTTTCAAATCATTGTTCCTAGCAAAATATTCGTCTAGCCAAATGCCGGATTTATTATTATCAAATGCTTCACCATCTACGACATGAAACTTCGAAATGTTATTAGATTTAATAAAATTTAATTGCAGATCGCGCGAATCTAGATTCTTTACTTCAGCAAGCACAGTCAGCTTACCCTCAGCGTTTTGGACATGTTCCGTTTTCTTTATGTCCGCAACCGTATCGTCATTTAACTTACCGAACGCATCTAAATCCTGCAAATTGTTATCGGCATAATATTTATCTGCCGATACTTCCATACCGGTCATATAAGCTTTAATGCCAGAGTAGGCCATCATGCCAATAAAAAGCATCAGAAATATTGTGATAAATTGCGAGAAATTCTTACGCATGTCGCGTAGCATTTTCCGCCTTAACATATTTCGTCCGACCATACTACCAACTCACTTCGTCAATTGCTTTTGGCTTTTTATTGATGGTGTCTCGTTCGATTTCGCCGTTTTTTAAATAGATGACGTGGTCGGCAATTTCGGCGATTTGAGCATTGTGCGTTACTATTACGACAGTCGTATTCTCATCTGCCTGTTGACGAAGGAGTTTTAAAACTTCGACGCCAGTCTTAGAGTCAAGCGCGCCAGTCGGTTCATCGCAAAGTAGAAGTGCTGGGTCTTTCATGATTGCGCGCGCAATCGAAACGCGTTGTTGTTCGCCGCCGGAAAGTTCATTCGGGAATTTCTTTGCGTGCCTTGCGAGTCCTACACTTTTAAGAACGTCGAGTGCATTTCTGTCCGTTTCAGAGACGTCTTCGACAATGCGTACATTCTCCTCGACAGTCAATGTTGGCATGATGTTATAGAACTGGAAGATGAATCCAACTTTCTCTGCGCGGTAACGCGTGAGCTGCTTGGCGGTATACTTTGACACTTCGTGTCCATCCGCAAAGAGCTGCCCGGAAGTCGGAGAATCCATGCCGCCCAAAATATTTAGCAAAGTGGATTTGCCTGCGCCTGAAGGCCCGAGAATTACGACAAATTCGCCGCGTTTAATATTGATATTTACTTTATTGAGAGCTCTGTATTCCTGCTCGCCGATAAGATATGTGCGGCTTACATTTTTAAGCTCCATAAAATTAGTACTCATTTATACTCCTAGAGCGTTAAAAATATCAATAGATTAAGATTTGTCCCTAAAACAGCATCACGTTAAGGGAAAAATGGTTGATACTGTGTCATTTTTGACAGTTCTAGTATAGCGATTTTTTATAATCTCCGCAAGTTGGCAGAATTTAGCTTTTTATTATAATAAATATATGGACAAAAAGATTATAGCGATAATCTTGGTTGCCGTGGGACTCCTCGCCGTAGCTGCAGGAGCCATTTTCTTAATTAATAGCGGTAATGAAGATCGAAATACTTCAAACACTACTAATAACGAAGGAGGAAACAGTATAAACAAAGACGGTAAAATTATCGTGGTGTATTTCTCGGCGCAAAATCACACCCGTAATGTGGCAAGCAAAATTGCCAGCAATCTCAGTGCGGACATCTTCGAAATCGTACCAGAGCAAATTTATACGGAAGCTGACTTAAGCTGGACTGATTCTGATTCGCGCGTTTCGCGCGAACACAACGACGAATCCCTGCAAGACGTCGCGCTCAAATCTACTTCTGTGCCAAACTGGGACGAATATGAAACGGTCTTTCTCGGTTATCCGATTTGGTGGGGCGGTTCTGCTTGGCCGATGGATTCTTTCGTGAAGAAAGTCGACTTCGGTGATAAAACCGTTATTCCGTTCTGTACCTCGCATTCTTCCGGCATTGGCTCGAGCGACACGGATCTCAAGGCTAAAGCCAAAGGCGGTAACTGGCAATCTGGCTATCGCTTCTCGCAAGACGCCTCCGATGAAGATATTAAGGCTTGGACGGATAAACTTAACTAGATTAAGGAGAAATAAATGAGTCTAAATTTAACTACAGAATGGGATAAGGTTTTCCCAAAAAGCGACAAAGTTGACCACAAGAAAGTTACTTTCAAAAACCATTTCGGCATCGAACTTGCGGCGGATATGTATACGCCAAAAGCTGCGAGCGGTAAATTGCCAGCTATTGCCGTAGCCGGCCCATACGGCGCCGTCAAGGAGCAATCAAGCGGCCTCTATGCGCAAGAGATGGCCGAGCGCGGCTTTGTTGCAATCGCTTTTGATCCGTCATACACCGGCGAATCCGGCGGCGAGCCACGCTATGTTACGAGTTGGGATTTAAATGTCGAGGATTATCAAGCGGCGATAGATTTCTTGAGTAACGAGCCAAATGTTGATGCGGACAAAATATCGATTATTGGCGTTTGTGGCTGGGGCGGAGTAGCTTTGCAGACTGCCTGTCTTGATACACGCATTAAAGCAACGATTTGTTCTACGATGTATGACATGCCACGCGTCGCACGCAATGGTTATTTCGATGCCGATAACAATGCCGAGGCGCGCCAAAAGGCCAAAGAAGCCATGAATGCTCAGCGCACAGAAGATTACAAGAATGGCGAATTAAAACTTGCGGGTGGTGTCGTCGATCCATTGCCAGAAGATGCGCCAAAATTCTTGCAGGACTATCACACCTACTATAAAACACCACGTGGCTATCATGCGCGCAGTCTCAATTCAAACGGCGGCTGGGCAATGACGGGCAATATCTCGCTTGCTAATACAACTGCATTTACAAATTCGAATGAAATTAAGAATGCTGTATTAATTATCCACGGCGAAAAAGCTCATTCGCGTTATTTGGGCGAAGATGCTTTTGCGGCTATGACGGGTTACGAATTTGCAACCCATCATGCCCCAGCACCATACGAAGGCAACGCTCCAGTTGGTCCCACAAAAGTAGGCAACAAAGAATTGCTCATTATCGAAGGCGCCTCGCATTGTGATTTATATGATCAAAAAGATATCATTCCGTTCAACAAAATTGAAACATTTATTAAGGAGAATTTTTAATGGAGCCAACATTCGGACTTGGGCAACCAAACGATGCCTATGCGCAGTATTTTATTGGTCGCAGTTATCTAAATATGTTATCCGACCCAGAAAGAGTGAAGCTGGGCGTCTTTAACGTTACATTTGAGCCAGGCTGCCGCAATAATTGGCATATTCATCATGCAAAAACTGGCGGCGGTCAGGTATTAATCTGCGTAGACGGCGAAGGTTGGTATCAAGAAGAAGGGAAACCAGCGCAAAGTCTTAAGCCGGGCGACGTCGTTTCGATTCCGGCGAATGTTAAACATTGGCATGGCGCTAAGAAAGACTCCTGGTTTTCGCATATCGCCATTGAAGTTCCTGGCGAGGAAACTTCAAATGAGTGGTGCGAGCCGGTAGCGGACGAAGAATATAATAAGCTGTAGCTATTTCTTGCTACAATATTTTAGACAAAGCGCCCAACGAAATAGCTTAAATTTTATCTCACATTTTTAAGCTTTATTCAAGCATTGGCTTTTATAATTAAATTACAATAAATTAGGAGCATCGTAATGGAAAAGGAAAAGAAAGATAATACCAAGAAAGGAATAATTATATTTGTGATTGGCGTGCTAGTTGGCGCTGTTATTTCGACTGCCTCATTCTGCGTCTATACGACCACGCTTGGTGCAAATAACTCCTCCAACACTAGCTCGTCGCAACAAATGCCAAGTGGCACGCCACCGGAAATGCCGGGCGGCGATAATTCTGGCAACGCTCCGAGCGGCACACCGCCAGAAAAACCAGGCGAAAACAACAATTCTGGAAACACAGAAGATTCGCAGAGCGAGAATAACTGAAGGGCAAAAAGGAGGTCGTAATGGAGAAGAAGCAACTTACTACCTACATTGCCATTATCGCCATCCTGACCGTGACTCTTGGCGCGCTGTGGTCCGTAATTGTCGATACAGTTAATAAGAATTATGTAGTCAGCAATGGTGGCGCGCCAGCGGCAAGCAACGGCAGTAGTGGTTCGTCCGCCTCGTATGCGGCTGCAAAAGAAATCACTAGCAACGAGGATGTTACGGGCGGCGAATTCAGCTCGTCTACGGCGGATGAAAATGCCATTTCTGTCTCGGGTAATATCGCGGCAAATTTATCAAACATCACCGTAACTAAAACCGGCGATTCTGATGGCGGCGATAATACTAGCTTTTATGGCACCAATTCCGCCATTATTGCCAAAAACGGCGCCACGCTAACTATCAAAGACGCCACTATCACCACTGACGCAAAAGGCGCTAACGGCGTGTTTAGTTACGGCGGCTCGGCCACCACGAACAATTCCTCGTCAGACGGTACGACTGTAAATATTTCCAATTCCACCATCACTACCAGCAAAGATAATTCTGGCGGCATCATGACCACTGGCGGCGGCGTGATGAATGCGGAAAACCTTACTATTACTACGGCCGGTACGTCTAGCGCAGCGATTCGTTCCGATCGTGGCGGCGGTACCGTTACAGTCAATAAAGGCACCTACAAGACTACTGGTAAAGGTTCGCCGGCTATCTATTCCACGGCGGATATTACCGTCAAGAATGCCACGCTCGTCGCCACCGCTTCCGAAGGCGTGGTAATTGAGGGCAAAAACAGCGTCACGCTTGAAAGTGTCAATCTCACCGACACAAACAGCACGCTCAATGGCCAATCGACTACTTATAAGAATATTTTCTTGTATCAATCGATGTCCGGCGATGCGGCCTCGGGCGAGGCGGTCTTTACGGCGAAAAACTCCACCATCACCACCAACAAAGGCGACAGTTTTTATGTTACTAACACCACCGCTACAATCAATCTCGAGAATAACAAGATCGTCAACAACGACGCGTCTGGCAATTTCTTGCGCATCCAAAAAGATTCGTGGGGCAATTCTGGCAGCAACGGCGGCACGGTTACGCTCAACTTAAGCAACCAATCCGCCACTGGCAACATCGTGGTTGACTCGATTTCGACATTGACGATGAATCTCAAAAACGGTTCGTCATTCAAGGGCGCAATCAATAGCGATAACGCGGGTTCAGTATCACTCACCCTAGATAGCTCCAGCACGCTCACGCTAACTGGCAATACTTACGTCAAATCGCTCACGAACGCCGATTCGACCAATAGTAACATCAATCTAAATGGCTACAAACTCTACGTCAACGGCGTTGAATTGAAGAAATAAAAACTAAAACGAAAATCCCCCGTCAGCTTGCGCCGGCGGGGGTCATTTTGTTTTGATTACGTTTAATCTTCTTTCTTTTTACTGATGGAAAACATGGTGATGCAGAGCGATAGGAGCGCCGCTGTCCAGAATCCACTTACCCAGAATCCGCTTAACCACTTACTCAGCAGCAAGATTGCGATGATTTCGGAGAAGAAGATCCCGATTAAAGGAATTATCACCCAGGTGACGCTTTCGAGCGCTGCGCCAGCCGCCATGATAAGCACGAGCAGCAAGGCAATCGCGGTGCCGACTATCCAAATCAGCACTGCCGCAAGTAGCAGCCAGCCAAAGCTGTCCGCATGCACGTGCGCCGGGAAAAAGTGGCTCGCAAGGAAAAGAATTAATACGGTAATCAGAAAGTTCAAAATCCGTCTCATCTGACATCCCTCCCATGGTTTTATAGTGATTCGACGGGAATCATTTCTTATTATATCACAGATTACTCAAAAAGTCAATAGTAGGCAAGCCGAGATGCGATTCTACTCCTGTTATTTTTCTGGTTGGCAGAGCTTTGCGAATTCTGCCAATTCCTCATCGCTCGGATTAGTGTATTCTGAATCGTCTAAAGATTTGCCGTAGCGACCTTTTTCATCGGCATTAAAATATAGGAAACAAGTCAGCACTAAAGCATCTTTTTTGCTAATCTTATCTACTTTTTCACCCATATATCTATGGTCTGGCGTGGTGTCGTAGAAATATGAAATGACGTTGCCGTTGCTGTGAATTAATGTCTTTATCGCGCCAATCCCATCGTTGTAAAAACGCATCAATGCGCTCGCATGGTCGTTCATTGTCCAATCAAAAATCGTCCCATTTTGATCGTTCATATAATAAGTTTTGCCATTTTCTTCGAGATCTTCTGGTCTTACGCCTACCAGGTTTTCCGACAAAGCATCATCGATAATCTTGATAATTCGTTCTTTTGGATTCATTTTGTTCCTTTGTTACGTTTTTCGTTGTGCTCGCGCATGACCTTTGCGAATCGTTTTGGTGTGCGCGTAATATATTCAACCTCCGTTAGCGCGCCAGCGAAATTTGGATCATCAAAATACATGGTGGACGCCGCATATCCATCCGGTGAATATTTTTCGCGCAGATGCACGCGCGCCTCTTCGATAATTTCATCTTCGGTCATTTCGGGATGCAAATGTTTCGTGTAATCATAGACGCGGCTCAGCATCACTTTTACATTTGCATTGCGGTCGGCAGACGACACGATTTTTCCATAAATACTGCGCGGTTCGCGGCCGAGCGAAGCGCGATGGTCTTCTACGGCTTGCGCCATCGTCTCAATCTCTTCGGCAGTGAAGTACGCCTTTAAAAAGTCATCAGCGCGCATCATTTTGGCTGATTCGAAATTATGCGTCTCGTCGTCTACTAAACGACCTAAATCATGGTAAGCTGCGACGACATAAACCATGTCGATATTCACGCCAGGCGCTTGTTTTGCGAAGCGCAGACTGCGCGTTATTACTTGCTGGATATGGCTATCGGTATGGCCGCCGAGCCCTACATACTTCGGCAAAATCTCAGTTTCGATATATTTTTGAATCTCCGCACTCACTTTTTCCATACCAAAATTATATAATATGAGCATGACGGAACAGAAGAAAAATACCGAACCAAAACCAAATCTACTAAAAAAGCTTTTTTATGGCCTCAATCTAACCTGGCCAAAATTAATAATCGCATCAGTGGCAATCGGTGTTTTTGTGGGCGTGCTCATGTGCATTCCGCCACTCAAAGATACGTCTTTTACGCGTATCGGCGTCATCATGTATTGGTGGGTACTTTTTGGCACGATTATTATCACCAACAGCAAAACTAATCTTGAGTCAGCGCTAAAATGCTTTGTTTTCTTTCTGATTTCGCAGCCGGTTATTTATCTTGTGCAGGTGCCGTTTTCGGTTTCGGGATGGGGCCTATTTGCTTTTTATAAATATTGGTTTATGTGGACACTCGCCACTTTGCCGATGGGCTTTATTGGACACTGGCTGATTGCGCGTAAAGATATTTGGTCTGCACTAATTTTGGCGCCAGCCGTTATGATAGTTTTATATGAAGGTTTCGGCGAGTTCGGCGCTGCTTTTGCGCATTTTCCACAATACCTGCTCAGCGGTTGTTTTTGCCTTGCGATTGCCACGATTATAATTCTTGGCGTGCTCGAACCGTGGAAGTTGCGCAGCATTGCAATCGCGGTTTCAATTATCGCGACCATTATATTTATTTTTGCCACCATCGCAAAACCAGAGGACCATATGATGGGCTTATCTTTCGCCGGCGCGGATTATGGCGTAAACACCGACAAAGAATGGCATATTGAATCGGAATTTGGCGAGCGACTTCGAATCAAAAAAGAACCGGTTTATGGCGAAGATGACCAGGAGACGGGTGAATACATCTATACCATTTTCTTCAATGGCAACGGCAACGATTTTGGCTCGCATGAATTCAAAATCATAAGCGAAGATGAAACTAAAAGCTGCCAACTGACCATTGATAAGACTAGTAGCAGTCTTTCCTGCGAATAATTAAATATATTCTACAAGTTCGGCAATTTCTTTACGCACGCCATGGTTTTTGCTGCCATGGTCTTCTTCTGCGCGATAACCAAGCGGCAATACGCAGACCGGCTCTACGCCTTCTGGCATCGCAAACTCTTGCATCATTTTCGTGTTGCCCCAGGCCCAGGTCCAAATATTATCGACATCGAGGTTGGTCGCTTCGAGCATCATGTGCGTCGCTACGATGCAAGCGTCAATTGCACCGCTTTTGTGTGATTCGTCCGTAGAAAAACCGTTACGATTGTCGGCGCAAACAATTGGGGAAGTCGGCGCACCGTAGCGACACGGATGCGCTTCGTCGAGCTTCTTAATCGCCGATTCGCTCTCCACGATATAGATCTTGAAATCTTGCAGGTTTTTGGCGGTTGGCGCTAGCCGGCCCGCCTCCAAGATTTGTTCGAGTTTATCTCGTTCGAGCTTTTTATCACTGAAGCGACGTGTTGATTCGCGCTTGCGGATTACGGTTTCAAAGTCCATTATTGCCTCCTTATATCTGTATCTATTATATAATATTGCCATGAAACTATTGCTTCACACCTGCTGTGCGCCGTGTAGCGTTTATTGCATCAAGGAACTCCGCTCCGAAGGCATTGAGCCGACGCTATTTTGGTATAATCCCAACATTCATCCTTATGCCGAGTATAAAGCGCGTCGTGATTGTCTGCGCGAATATGCTAAGCTCGTCAAAGTTGAACTGCTTGAAGAAGATGCCTATGGTCTCGATGAATTTGTCTGCAATGTCTACGATAAACTAACTACCCGCTGTGAAGATTATTGTTATCCGAAGCGGTTGCGCGCCGCCTTTGAATTTGCCAAAACGCATGGCTTTGACGCAATTTCGACTACGCTGCTATATAGTATTTACCAAAAACACGAATATATTGACGATCTGATGACCGGCCTCGCGGAGGAATATGGCGTTGAATTCGTCTATCGCGACTTCCGTGAGGGCTGGCAGGAAGGGCAAGACGAAGCGCGCCGGATTGGCTTATATATGCAAAAATACTGCGGTTGCGTCTTCTCGGAAGAAGAATCCGGTCTCGGTCGCGAGCTTGGCCGCAAGATGAAAAAAGCCGGCATTTCGCCGACCAATGCCAACGTGCGCCGCGTCATCGAAAAAGGGAAAGTCGATAACCTCGTGAAGCCAGAATTACTCCAAGATGTCATTCAGCAAGAATTTTTCCAAGAATAAAAAATATCTCCCGCGAGGGAGATATTTATTTAGCGACCATCTTTCAAACTGTAGTGTTTGCGCTTTTCGCTGTGCTTGTGATTGTTGTTGCGGTTAAGCTTAGCTTTAGCGACAACTTTTTTAATTTTTCTTGCCATAATATCTGTTATTTTACCATATTTCTGCACAAAACCAAAACGCGCTATTTGTTTTCTGACGTAATATAGCGCATTTCGACCGACTCCTTAATGTCTGTGCGTACAATTTCGGCGTATCTGTCGGTGTATTTATTAGATAATTCTTGCGCTTCGAGTTCAATGTCGTCGTTTTCGATCTGGTAAATCGCAATCTTGTATAGCGTCAGTTTCTTCTGTAAGGCTTCGGCGGCGCGGAAGAGTAGGTTGCTCGCAGTGCCTTCTTTGGTTGCGAAGACCTTCACCTCTATAACATGGTTTTCGTCCGCAAGGTATTCTTCTAAAGTGTCGTCCTTGTTGTCTGAACTGAGCTTTATATCCTCAACCACCAACACTTTTGTGGCACCATAAACTGGCTCCAGCGCGTCGGCGATAGTTTTTTCGACATCTTTGGCATATTTTGTTGCCACGTAATTGTCGCTAATCTCGCGCTTTGTTGCATCGGACAAATCCGTGATGCGAACTAACACTTCCTTATCGCCCAAAGCTTCGCATTTAACGTAAATTTCCTCAACGGTTACGTCGTCGCCTTCAACGTGGCGCGCAAAAACGCATTTGTCGCCATATTTTTCGGAAATCAAATTCGCCGCTAACTCGCGCGGAGCCACGTCGGCTACTTCCGTGTTGTATTTTCCGTCAATTACAAGATAGGCGACAATCCCAATTAGTACTAGCCCGATACCGACCGCAATTAGCGTGATGCCAAATTTTGGTTTGGTTTTTTCTTCTTTAGCCGGCTCTAGTGAGGTTGGCTCGGTATTATTCACTTCGTCGACCGGCTTTGGCTCGGTCGGCTCATTTTGAATCGTTGGGGTTTCCGTTGAGTTATCCATTACCACTATCATAACAAAAAGCGCCTCGTTTGTGAGGCACTTTTCCAGAAATCGTACTATTTATCAGCTTTTTCGGCTTTTTTCGCAGCTTCTTTCTTAGCTTTAGCGACTTTGTTACCAAGCTGGCTCTTGAGAGCGGCGGCCTTCTTAGCGCGAGCCTTGAAGCGATCGACGCGACCTTCAGTATCGATAATCTTCTCTTCGCCAGTGAAGAATGGGTGCGAAGCGCTCGAGATCTGCATCTTTACGAGCGGATATTCTTTGCCATCCGTCCACTTGATGGTTTCTTCCGACTTTGCGGTAGAGCGAGTCAAAAAAGAAAACTTTGCTTGCTCATCGGCGAAGACCACAAAACGGTAATCTTTAGGTTGGATTAATTCTTTCATAATTACAGACAATTATATCAGATAAAACCCCATAAGTAAAGCGCCAGAATATCACTCACCATTATCGCCAAAAAACTTAAAACTTGTTAAAATAAACATAAGAAGTATTAATACGAAGGAAAAATATGACTCCTGAACAGCCATTTGCGAGTCCAGTTCCTGGCGTACCGCCAACGACGCCATCAGCTCCGGACCCATCTATGCCCGTTGCTGATCCGTATGCGCAAGCCATGCCAGTAAATCCGTACGCGGGCGCCGTTAATCAACCGCAACCCGTTGCTGATCCATATGCTCAGCCAATGGCGAGCGCACAGCCAATGATGGGACCTCAGCCAATGCCAGAGATGCAACCTGCCATGGGTGCCGTTCCGATGGAGCCAGCTATGGGCGCAACTCCAATGGAGGCCACCACGCAGCCAGTGCCAAATCCAAGTAATGTCGGTCCAACGATTACTCAGGCGCCAACTGCACAGGTAAACAATCCGATTACTGCCGCGCCAGCCGCAATGCCACCAGCCGGTGTTGCTCCAGAACCGGTTAAAAAGAAGAGTAAACTACCGCTCATTATTGGTATTATTGTCGGCTTAGCGGCGGTTATAGGTGTCGTTATATTAATAATCTCGCTACTTGGTGGTGTTAAAGAGGTCACTGTCTTAGAAGATATTGGCTTTTTCCTTCCAGATAGCAAAGGCGATTCGTCTAAATATGCCCTCTTTAATGGCGATGGCGATAAGCTAACCGATTTCGAATATGTGAGTGTTGCTGGCCCGGTTGGCGGTTATGCCGTTGTTACAAACACCAATAATGAATCCGGCATCATTAACGTCAAAGGCGAGATGACTGTCAAATATGGCAAATATGATTCCATTTTTAGTCGCGGTGCGCTTTATGAAGCTACGAGCGGCGATTCTGCCGAGTTGATTACTGCTATGGGCAAGAAAGTTCTTTCTCTCGAAGAAGGTGATAAAGCCTCTACTGTGGCGGAAAGTTACTTCACTATCGTTCATCATAAAGATGGCAAAAACGAGATTTATGACATCAAGGGCAACAAAGTCGATTCCTTCGAATCATCCGACGATAAGTTTGCGCTCTATGCCGTAGACGATATCGCCTCCGTTGGCTATTCCGGTGGTCTTATTGTCTTAAACAACAAAGAAATGACTGTTCGCAAAAAATATGACGCCAAGTTGGCTTACGGTGTCACTAGCACATCACAAGACCTCAGCTATATGGTCGTGCATACCGACGAAGAGGAGTATTCCCAAAATAAATACGGTTTAATTATCGATGATAAGCTTTATGATTTAGCTGATAAATGCTATCGTGTCGTACTGCAATATAGCTACGAACTCGATAGTCGTCAGAATGTCGCCTATTGTGAAGACGAAGAATACGACGATTATTTAATTCATAGTGACGGCACGGTCGATTCGAAAGATACCAGTAATTACATTTATTTCTCCGAAAAAGATTACGTCTATAACGATCGTGAAGGCAATATAATCTTCTATAATGACGGTCAGAAGGTTAAAACTATCACCAAGAAATATGCTACCGCCTACGAAACGTTCGGCTACGTTAGTGTTCACGACTACGGCTCTGATGGCACGACTACACTGTATGATAAATCCGGCACAGAAATCGTAGCTATTAAGGGCGCTTCGTTAATTAGCGGCGTCGATCCAAACGGCAACATCGTCGTCAGCGGCTATCAATCTGGCAAAGGCCATAGCGAATACCTTGCCGACAAGACTGGCAAAAAGCTCTCGAGCGACTACTACAACATGAGCTACGTCGCTGGCGACTATTACCGCGCCTTAAAGAATAGCTCTGAATCCGGCTATATTTTAGTCGACAAGACCGGCAAAGAGCTTACGACCACCGGATATAAGCGCCTATATTATAGCCACGAAAGCCATGCGCTCTTTGGCATTCAAGATTACGGCGAATACGACTTGCTCGACAAAGACGGCAAAGTGCTTGCCGAACTTCGCGGCGACGAAGTCTATGATTACGATAATATGATTGTGGTAGAGTTGGCCAACGGTGGTCGCCAATTCTACACTTATAGCGGTAAAAAGTTCCACGAATATGGAAATTAATCTATGGAAGACGACAATAAAACGGGCAGCTTAATTCCAGATCCAACTCCGAGCACTGACGCGGGTGGATCCAGCGATTTGCCAGTAGCATCAATTATCCCTAGCGAAGATACCGCTACGACGCCAGCCGAGACTAGCTTGATGAATGATACCGGCTCACTCGTCCCAGACGAGACGGTCATGATTGCACATGATGATTCAACCGCTGCGCCATCCGCGCCGGCCGCATCAGAATCGGCGCCAAAAGAGCAGTCGAAAGACGACAGTTACACGGTACCGCCGGAGCCAGACTTGCCAGTGGCGGGCGCCATTAAGAATGACGACCAAAAAACCGAAAAGAAGCCAATTAACAAGAAACTGATCGGCATCATTGCCGGTAGCGTTGCCGGCGTGGCAGTATTAACCCTATTAATTATCTTTGTCATTGTGCCACTAATCGCCAACCTTACTCGTGGTAGCCTCGACACGGAAGCGAAGTCTTTCTTTGTGCGCGAAAAACTCGACGATGGCAACTATGCCGTCTTTAGCGAAGAGGGCAAACCACTTACAGGCTTTGTCTACGGCTCGGCTACCGATTTCGTTAAAGGCTATGCTCTTGTAACCGACGAGGCCGGCGAGAAATTCGGTATTATGTCAGCCGGCGGCAAGATGAGCGTCGACTTCGGCATTTATACTAAAATTCAGCAATATGGCGCGCTTTATGATGTTGCCACTGAGAATGGTGGCCATAAGTTGATTAGTGGTGACAATACTACTGTTGCGGAATACGGCGGTACGATTGAACGCCTTGATGCGAATGGTACTTTCCTATTCCTAAAGGATGACAAATATTTCTTCTACGACGCTAATGGCGAAAAACTTCTTGAATTCGATTCGTCCGACAAGCCGGAGATTGAATTCGAGAAAAATTCGATTGCCTATTCCGTTCGTGGCAAAAAGCATGTCTATATTATGAACGTCAATACAAACGAAATCTTTTTCGAACAAGAAACCGGCAGCACGATGGATATCCGGTCTTATTCTGAGGATTTTGCCTGTGTCTTATTGCAAGATGCGAAAGATAAGAACAAATACGGCGTTAAATATAACGGCGAATACAAGGAGCTAGAATCTAGCGCTTCAATTAGTATCGAGAATGCTGGCTACATCTCGAAAGACGGTGGAGTGAGACAAAAAACTAGCTGCTACTTCTATACGGACGATAATTCCAGTGGCTCCTATGACACTGGCTATTATCATCCTAACTACACGATGATGGACACGTCGTTTAATTTCATCGCCGTTCCGGCTTATCGCACTAAGGAGGGGAATAAGAGCATTAACTTTGCTCGCATTGATCCAACGCATTTTGCTAAAATCGCCAACGATACGAAGGCCGAAGATTATACGATTCAATTCTATAGCGACGGCAAAGTTACTAACACCGTGCGTAGCTTATCTTCGATCAGCTATTACAAATCCGTAATTGACGGTAAATACTACTTTAGCATCTCTCAGGAGCAAGCTGGCAGTACGTATGGCACCTATGTCTACAATTCATACGACCGCGACGGCAAACTCCTATCGAGCGGCAAAGAGCAAAATAATATCCCGCAAGATATCTACGGCAACCGTATTAGTAGCGGCTACAAAAGCGTCATCTACGATAAAGATTTCAACGTCAAGTACGAAGGCAGTTTTGATTACAATGCTGTCACGGACCTGAATGGCAAATACTTTATTAATAACAAAACCTACAAATTCATCATCGACCCAGAGAGCGGCAAGGAGCTAATTCCAGACAATGTTTATAAAGAGCTTACTTACAGCCAGCAATATAATATATATCTCGGCGTTCGCGATGATGGCACTGCCGATGCTATCGATGGTGAATTCAATACTGTTGGTAGCTTCTCCGGTAAGACTACGCTCAAGCAAAATCATGTTGCCGTCCGTGGCGGTTCGGTGACCGAGCTCTATACATTAAAAGGTGAAAAGTTTTATACTTACGAGTAATAAATAGGAGGAAAAATGGACCCCAATAATCCAAATATCAACCCAACTCCAGCACCGGCACCAACGCCGACGCCGGCTCCGCAGCCAGCTCCAGCGCCGGCTCCGCAGCCAGCTCCAGCGCCAGCGCCACAGCCAACACCACAACCGGCGCCAGCTCCAGCCCCAACAGTACCAGCTGCGCCAGCTCCAGCCACGGGTGAGCCAAAAACCCCAAAGGCTAAAAAAGGTGGTAAGAAAATCGGTCTTATCGTCGGCCTTATCGTTGGTGTATTAGCCATCGTGGGCGTGATTATTCTGATTATTAATCTCACTGGCAGCACTTTCAATAAACCAATTTACGAAACTGACGCCTTCTTCATCAAGAATAAGGACGACAAATATATCCTCTTTAATAAGAGCGGCGAACGCCTGTCGGACGCTACCTTTGATGATTGTGGTGAAATCATTAACGGTGCCGCACTTGTCAAGAAAGATGGCAAATATGGCGTCATTAAGGACAACGGCGAAATGTCGGTCGATTTCGACCAATATGAGGGCGAAATCTTCGAAGTTGGCGCCGGCCTCTATGCGGTTTCCGACAAGATTGACGAAAACGGCATGGGCTACATTCTCTTCAACGGCTCCGGCAAAGAAGTTACCACCGTTTCTGCACCGTTCCTTTCCTCCGCATTCATCGGTGACGACGATATTCCATTTGTCATCATCAAGGGCGAAGATAATGAATATGATCTCTACAATGCCTACGGCAAGCGTGCGCTAAGTTTCGAGAGCAGCTCCACGCCATACCTCTCGATGGGCGAGAAATATAATGGTGAAGACAACGACAACTATGTAGTTTTGTCTTACAGTGGCGGCTTGGCCATCTATGGCGCCAATAAGCTCGAAGAACTCTATAAGACCGAGGAAGGCATCTCTGGTATTTACCAAGTTGACCGCGTCTTTGATCAAGACCGCATCTTCTTGACTGAATATTCTGAAGATTACAAGAGCCGCGATGAGCGCAAATCGCTCTACTACGTCAACAAGAACGTCTACGACGGCGAAACTATCTGCGGCAGCAAGAAGCTTTCAGTTTCTGCCTATATGGTCGTTTGTGAAAAGGATGATTATGACTATCCAATCACCGACGACGGCAAACTCCGCGAATATCCAGATTCCACCAAGGACGGCAAGCGTGCTTATTATGCTGACGCGAACCACTATTATGTGCTCAACAATAGCAGCGATGAGCTCGCCATTTACTCCGGCAACGACGTCGTAAAGACCTATAGCAACGTTTACGACCAAAGCATCATTCGCGACGAAGATAATAATATCTACTTCTCCATCCGCACTGGCGACTATAAGGAGCGCAAGACTACGCTCATTAAAGATGACGGCACGGAAATCTTCACCAGCAGTATCGGTAGTACCGTGCGCAGCATCTCCAAAGATGGCACAATTCTTGTCTATGACTACGGTTGTTCCTATAACTGTCCTGGCGACGAAAAGCGCGAAGAGGGTTATTACCTTTATGACAAAGATGGCAAAAAGGTTTATGACCGCTCATATCGCATTTCGAGCATTGGCCACAACTACTTCGTAGTCCAAACCGGTAGCACCTACTACGATGAGGATGTGAAATATAAACTCATCGACAGCCAAGGCAAAGAGCTCATCTCTGGCACTGAATATATTGACTTCGCCATCGAAGATCATGGCCTACTCTTTGCCCGCAAGAAAGTCGGCACTGGTTACTACGATTACAAATATGTCCTTCTCGACAGCGAGTACAAGGCCACTCTCGAATTCGAGTCGAGCGACATTGATCTCAAGGATGATTACTTCCGCATCGAGGACGGCGACAAATATCGCTACTACAACTACGAAGCGAAAGAATTCTACAGCGAATAATCGCAAAAATAGAGATAAAAATTAATGCTTGAAGAGCTTCTTGGTAAGCTCTTCAAGTTTTTGGGTGCCATTTTCAAGTTGATAATAATGGCGCACGTAAAATAGTGTCACCACGAAGAGGATCGCCAGAATTAAACCAATGCCAATCATCAAGAAGTTTGAGGCACCATTGGTCGGCAAATAAATCGCGAGCAGCAAGAAGAGAATAAAGAAAATAATCATAAATAGCGCGAAAAACATCGTTACAATGAGGTGGATGAAGCGTTCGTGCTGAAATTGCTGAGTCATGGTTTTGTGATACTCTATGAGCTCATTAGACGGCTTCTCAGCGGCCTTTTCAATAAAATCTATATAATCTTTCAGCTTTTTATCCATAAGTATATTGTAGCACGTAAAAAAAGGGTAGGAAAAAGCCCGGGCGCAAGGCCCGGGCGCAAAGGTGCGAGTCGTTACTCGGTCTGGTCGTCGAAATCTGCTTCGGAAAAATAGCTGATCTTCGGGCCGCCACTCGGCGGATCGACCTGTTCGGCCTCAACGTGTTCCGGCTCTGCGTCTTCCGGCTGAGGCGGGATGCCAAACCTGGCAATGCAGTTCTCGATGGCTTCAATCTTGCGATTGTTGTGTCGGATAGTTCTCTCCATACGCACGATATCTGCCCTGCAGGTGTAATACTCCGCCCACTTCTCGTAGCGTTCTTCGGAGAACCACTTCGCCTTGCGAGCCTGCTTACGCAGTTCCTTCTTCGTTTGATAAAGCTGACACAGAGTCGCATCGAACTCCCCGCGGTCCATCAGGGCATTGCCCAGATCGTCCAGATACTCCTCGTACGACTTCCTTGTTTTTGTTGCCATATACTCACCTCCCCGAGTCGCAATTGGGTTTGACGCCAATTGGCCAAAAACAACCATATCCGCATCGAAAATCGCGGACACTATATCTATTATAGCATATTTTGCCCAAAAAATCAATATGCTAATGTATGAACCGTTAAGATATAGTGTTGTAATATTTACAATAACGCTAGATATAGCGTAATTTGACTATTGACCACGCTATATATAGTGCTTATAATTAAATTAAATTGCTAGAGCAAATCAGAAACAATTATCAATAAACGAGGAAGATTACTATGAAAAATATCATTTATTTTGATGCCAGCGACGCGACTAAGTTCGACCTTGAGCGCTATGCGAAATCGCTCAATTCTTACGCCAAAGTCTCTAAAAAAGACATCGAGGCCGCACTCAAAGAGCTCGACAATTACGAAAATCTGCATGTGAGTCGCCTTGTCGAAACCGGCGCCGCACTCATCGCGAAAAACGGCAATCTTGACACTGCCAAATCTTATTTCGATGACCACAGTCAATATTTTGGCGACAAATTTGAGCGTCTCCGCCGCATTACCGGCTATCTTGTCGGCACGCTCGACCGCTGGAACGATGGCAAGAAAGCCGAAGAAAAAGCTCGCGTCAAACATTCTGTCAATTCCAGTATTGACGATGCTACGCGCGCCGAGCGTCTTGAGCAACAGGCCGTCGCTCATAATATCGCTTATGCTTGCGCTTAAAAACCAATTCTGTCCTAATCTGTAAATATCTTAAACCACCGCTAGTCACAACGGTGGTTTGATGGTAGAATATAAGTACTATGTTAGATATTAACTATATCCGTGCGAATCGCCAGAAGGTCGAGGACGCCATTCATAACAAGGCCTATGATATAGACCTCGATGAGGTGCTCCAGCTCGATGACGAGCGCAAGAGTCTATCGCAGAAAATTGACAGCTTGCGCCAAGAACGCAATCAAATCTCTGCGCAGATGAAAAACGGTAAGCCGGATCAGAAGCTGATTTCCCGTGGCAAAGAGCTCAAGAGCGAGCTATCCGAACTCGAATCCAAACTTTCCGAAGTTGAACCATCTTATCTGGCCAAATTGAAGTTAATTCCAAACGTCCCAGAAGATGACGTGCCAGTTGGCCTCTCTGAAGACGACAACGAAGTTGCCGAGGTAATTGGTGAGCCAACCAAATTTGCTTTCGAGCCAAAAAATCATTACGAAATCGGCATGGCTCGTGGCTGGATTGACAAAGAGCGTGCCGCCAAGGTTACTGGTGCCCGCTTCGCCTACATCAAAGGCGACATGGTTAAGCTTCAGATGGCCGTCGTCAATTTCGTCATGAACAGCCTCTCCAACGAGGGCGTGATTAAAGAAATTATCAAGAAAAATAAGCTCACTGGCCTCTCGAGCAAGCCATTTACGCTCGTTTTGCCGCCACTCATGCTCCGTACCGAGATGTATGATGCCATGGATCGCCTTGAGCCGCGCGAAGACCGCTACAAGATCGAGGGCGAAGAGCTCTGGCTCCAAGGTAGCGCCGAGCACGTACTTGGCTCCATGCATGCTAACGAAATTTTCCCAGAATCCGAACTTCCAGTCCGTTATTTGGGCTATGCGACCTCCTTCCGTCAAGAAGCCGGCACTTACGGCAAAGATATGGAAGGCATTATCCGCATGCACCAATTCGACAAACTTGAGATGGAGAGCTTCTCCACTAAAGAAACTAGCCGCCAGGAGCACGAACTCTTCGTTGCCATTCAACGCTGGCTGATTGAACAACTTCGACTTCCATACCGCGTGATTCGCAAATGTACTTTCGATATTGGCAAGCCTGACGCTCGCGGTATCGACATGGAAGTTTGGCTCCCGGGCCAAAATAAGTACCGCGAAACTCATACCGCAGATTATATGACCGACTACCAGTCGCGTCGCCTCAACACTCGCGTGCGCCGCGAGGATGGCGAGGTAGAGCTCGTTCATACGAACGACGCTACCGCCTTTGCGCTGGGTCGCATTATGATTGCAATTATCGAGAATTACCAAAACGAGGATATGACGGTTCGTATTCCTGAAGTTTTGCGTAAATATATGGATGGAAAGGAGATCCTATAACATGATTGAAAATATTGACATTAGTGGCTCTAACTACAAGGTTGAAGAGAGCTTCCAGAAATATGTCCACAAGCGCATCGGCAAGCTCGATCGCTATCTTCCACGCCAGAACCGCAAAGATGTCGTTGCTAAGGTGGTGGTTACGCAAGTTAACCGCGATCACGGCAACAAATACGAGATCTCCGCTACATTAGATATTCCGGGCGGCAAAGTCCTCAACGCCAAAGAAGAATCTTCCAACGTTTTCGCTGGTGTCGATATCCTCGAGGCTAAGTTGATGGGCCAGATTCGCCGTTTTAAGACCGAAAAAACTAATTACGACAAGAAAGGATTTCTCAAGCGCTTTTTGAAGAAATAAGCCGCGTGATATACTAGAACGATGAAAGAGAAGAGGTCCGAGAATCAGAAAAGGGTGGCTGAAAAAACCAAAAAATCCGGCAAAAAATCTCCAGTAGAAGCGGAGATTAAAACCAAAACTTCCAAAAAAGCTGTCGCCGAGGCTGACGCTAAGGCAAAAGCATCCAAAAAACCGAAAAAAGAGAAGAAACCTACCGATAAACTCGCCGATAAATCCGGCTTGACTATCTTTTTGCAACATATTTTTGGCGATGCACAGAAGCGCACTTTGCGCCGTCTCGAAAAACGCGTCGTCGATATTAACAAGCTCGCGCCAAAATATTCCGAAATGGACGACGAAGAGCTCCAGGCTCAAACCGAAAAACTCAAGAGCAAGCTCAAAAAGCTCCAAAAGCAAGACGAAGCCAAGATTGCTATCGCCAAGGTTAAAGGTGCCAAAAATGCCGACAGAGACGACAAGAAGGCCGCCAAAAAGACCAAAAAAGAAGACAAGAAGGCTAAAATCGCTGAGGCGAACCGTGCGCTCGACAAGATCTTGCCAGATGCTTTTGCGCTCGTGCGTGAAGCTTCCGACCGCGTCTTAAAACTTCGTCCGTTTGACGTACAGCTCATCGGTGGCATCGTCCTTCACGAAGGCAACGTGGCTGAGATGAAGACTGGTGAAGGTAAAACTCTCGTGGCTACCTTGCCAGTTTGCCTTAATGCCTTGACTGGTCGCGGTGTACATGTTGTTACTGTCAACGATTATCTCGCTCAGCGCGACGCTGGCTGGATGGGCGAACTCTACGATTTCCTCGGTCTCTCGGTTGGTGTCATCATTAACGAGGCTAGCTTCACCTACGACAAAGAATATATCAACGAAGACCACGACGATGAGCGCATGCGCCATCTTCGCCCATGCACCCGCAAGGAAGCCTATCAGTGTGACGTTACTTACGGCACGAACAACGAATTCGGTTTCGATTATCTTCGCGACAACATGGTACAAGATGCGCAATACCTCCGCCAACGCGAACTCAACTTCGCTATCGTCGATGAGGTCGACTCTATCTTGATTGATGAAGCTCGTACGCCATTGATTATTTCCGCGCCAGCTGCCGACAACCCAAAGAGCTATTATCAGTTTGCTAAGGTTTGCGCCCAGCTTTCCGACGAAGATTACGTCGTCGACGAAAAACGCCGCACCGTCGCTTTGACTGATAAGGGCGTTGACAAGGTTCAAAAGATTCTCGGCGTCGACACGCTTTATTCCACCGAAAACACTCGCGTGGTTTATCACCTTGAGCAGGCTCTCCGTGCCGAAACGCTCTTTAAGCGTGATAAAGATTACGTCGTTACTAATTCCGGCGAAGTTATTATTGTCGATGAGCACACCGGCCGCTTGATGCATGGCCGCCGTTACAATGAAGGCCTCCATCAGGCCATCGAAGCTAAGGAAGGCGTTGCTGTCCGCGAAGAGTCTATGACGCTCGCTACGGTTTCCTTCCAGAATTTCTTCCGCCTTTATAATAAGCTTTCCGGTATGACCGGTACCGCTTTCACCGAGGCTGAGGAATTCCAGCAGATTTACGCTCTCGACGTGATTCAAATTCCGCCGAACAAACCAATCATCCGCGTCGATAAGGATGACCTCATCTATCGCACCGAAGCTGCCAAGCTCAAGGCAATTGCCGCCGAGGTCAAGAAATACCATGATCGCGGTCAACCGGTCCTCGTCGGTTCCGATTCGATTGCGAACAACGAACGCATTGCGGCCTACCTCGAGAAAGAAGGTATCCCATTCGAACTCTTGAACGCTAAGAACAACGAGCGTGAGGCTGCGATTATCGCTAAAGCTGGCGAAAAAGGCGCCGTCACTCTCGCTACGAACATGGCCGGTCGTGGTACCGATATTAAGCTCGCGCCAGGCGTAGCTAAGCTTGGTGGTCTCGTAGTGATTGGCACGGCGCGTCACGATTCCCGCCGCGTTGATAACCAGCTCCGTGGTCGTGGTGGTCGCCAGGGCGATCCGGGCACGACGCAATTCTTCGTATCTTGCGAAGACGACCTTATGCGCATCTTCCAAGGCGACCGCATCGGTATGATTATGCAGCGCCTCGGCGTTGACGATGATATGCCGATTCAAAACAAGACCGTCAGCAAGACGCTCGAGAACGCCCAGAAGCGTATTGAAGGTTTCAACTTCGACTCCCGCAAGAACGTCGTCCAGTACGATAACGTGATTAACCGTCACCGTAAGGTGGTTTATACCATGCGCCGCAAGATTCTCGATGGCGATAACATTCGCCCAGAGATTACGCGCCTTTATAAAGATGAAATTGCCGAGCTCGTACAGTTCAGCTCCCGCGTAAACAAGAAATTCGCCGAGAACTTCAAGCGTGTCTTCGACCTCGACGAAGACCTCATTGACACGATTAGTCTCATGCGTAAAGAAAAAGACCGCTACAAGCTTGCTCTCGCCGCCGTGGAAGAAATGTACCACGACAAAGAGGTGGAATTTGGCGAAGAAGTTATGCGTAAAGCCGAACGCGAGATTTATCTCAACGTCCTCGATACGCTCTGGATGCAGCATCTCGAAAACATGCAGCATCTTCGCGAAGGTATCCACTGGCGCTCCGTTGGCCAGCGTGATCCGCTCGTCGAATATCGCTCCGAATCGCAGAAGCTCTTTGACGGCCTCCAGCGCGCGCTTCGCGAGGAAGTTATGCATATCTTACTTAACCTCAGAATGCAAGATATGGGCGAGGTTGCCGACGACAAGTATGAAACTGAGCTCACTAAGATGGCCGATACTGCCACAAATAAGGGTGTGAACGAAGTTTCTGCCGGCGTTAAGAATATGGACGACGAATTCGCCAAAGATGAACACGGCATCAGCAAGCCTGTCGAAAAAACCAGCGCGCCAAAGACTGCCACTGGCAAAAATACGAACAAGAATGCCAAGCGCAACGCTGCACGCAAGTCTAAGAAAAAGGCTCGCCAGAACAAGAAGAAAGGCCGCCGCTAGTTAGAAAAATGCGACTCCTATGAAGGGGGGTCGCATTTGATAAGCTATCTACTCATTATAGCACACTTTTTAATCTTTGTCAAGCATAAGCGATTTCTATGAAACACACTATCGAAGAAGTACATCTTAAATCCGGCGCCCGCGGGCTGCTTATCGATGCGCCTGGCTCCGGTGTCCTCAGCATTAAAGTGATTTTTCGCGCCGGCAACAAATTCGTCAAAAAGCCGGAAATCTATGAAGTAGCGCACCTAATGGAACACATGGCTTTTGGTCGCAACGCCGAATATAAAGACGAGCAGGCCTACGAGTCCGAATTTACCAAGAACGGCGCCTACCATAACGCCTGGACCTCTGACTGTTTCATCGCCTATGAGGCGGAATGTGCTGATTTTGAATGGGAACGCATCCTAAAGCTTCAAGAGCTAGCCGTCGCGAAGCCAAAGTTCAACGAAGAAGAGCTCGCAGCCGAAAAAGGCAATGTTCGCTCTGAGCTTACCGGCTATCAAAACGATTATGCTCGTCTCATTTGGCCAAAGCTTCAGCAAGAACTCGGCGAGAAAGTCCTCACTTACGGCGAGCGCCTCAAAACGATCAATAACATCGAGCTAAAAGATGTGCGCGAGCATCATCGCCGTACTCACACCGCCGCCAATATGCAATTTATCATCTGCGGCAACCTCCGCTTACGCAAGAAAAAAATTATTCAAATGCTCGAAAACTGGGATTTGAAGCCGGGCGAGAAATTTGAGGTACCGATGAGCGCCTATGTTGGCACGGATCCAGTTTTGATTCGCCGTAAAGACGCCTCGAATGTCTGCTTCGGTTTTAGCTTCATTATTCCGCGCGCCCTCGAGCCGAAAGAGAAGTATGCCATGGATTGTCTTAACCATGTCTTGAATGGCACTATGAGCTCTAAGATTTTTGGCACTGCCCGTCGCCGCGGTATAGTCTATGGTATTGGTTCGAATGCCGAGAGTGACAAATGGAGTAGCACTTGGGACTTCGATGGTGAAGTCAATCACGAAAACGCTGCCGAACTCTTCGATTTGATTGCGGTGGAACTTGCTAAGGTGATTAACGGCGACATTAGCGAAACCGATATTAATGCCGCCAAGACCTATGCGCTCGGCCGTCATCAGATGCTTGCGCAGACCGCCGACCAAATTTGTACTTATTATATGCGCGATTATATTACCACCGGCACCTTTGAGCCGATGAATGAGGCGCCAAAGATGATTGAAGCTATTGACAAAAGCACTATCGTGAGTTTAGCGCGCGAATTTATGCAATCCGGCATTTCCGGTCTCGCTGCCGTCGGCAATATGAATAAATCCGTCGTCGATGAGCTCTGGTCGCGCGTTCTCGGCGCCATTTGATAGTATATTGACAAAAGATTCCTTTCTTGCTATTATAAACATAAGTGGAAAGTGTGTGAGATCAAAAAAACTATTTTTGATAGGAGACACACGGTGAGGTATTTAAACAAATACGCAAAAACTCGAATTGTTTTAGGAATCGTATTTTTTGTTTTTAGCATATTAGGAATCATAGCTATTAATACTATTAGCAAAAATATAGCATATGGCGACGAAATTACTCAAAGTATTCGGGTAGCAGAAAATTCCACTCTTACTTATTACCTAAAAGTGAAGTATGACGGTGTCGATAAGAGCGGTGTTGAATCAACGGATAGCGTAATGGCAGATATGAGAAGTGGCCAAATTAATGTGTCAGACATTATTCCCGAAGGTCTAGCCTTCGAGGGTTTCGAAATGACCGAGGATGGAACTTTCAACGCCGTTAGCCGTGCAGACAATACTATTATCTGTCCTGGACATGTCGTAGACGATACTAGAGAAGTAAACCTCACTTCTGGCACTTGGGACGGGGACGATTACTTCTACCATGGCCTACATTATTCGTCTTCTACCAGAAAGGTCGAATTTAAGGTCGAAAACTTACGAGCAGGCTGCGAGCTCGTTGTTGGCGTAATCACTAGAACCCCAACCATTGAAGAAGGTGAGCGCCGCGACTTTTATGATAACGCCTTCGTGTTGGATAGAAATGTAGCAAATATTTCTAATACTGTTCACGCATGGATGGGTAAAGAAAATGCAGTTATTCATAATGTTAATTATGAATATGTTGGCGATGTGCCAGCCGGAGCGCCTCAATCGCCGGTAACTACAAGCTACATTGAAGGCGCGAGGGTCGGCGTAATGGTCGAGCCAGAACTAGATGGGTATGTTTTTTCAGGCTGGAGTACTAGTGACGTTCAGATTACGAACGGCAGTTTTACTATGCCTAATAACGACGTAACTCTTCGTGGTAGTTGGGTAGAAAATGTGCAAGAAGAATTCGAAGTATCTTATAGCATAAATGGCGATGCGCCGTCCGATTATGTTGCGCCAAAAACACGTAGTTATCCCGAAAACAAGTATGTTAAACTCGACTCTACCGAGAGTGGCGAGATAATTGATGGATACGAATTTAAGGGATGGGATTCAGACGATGTCGCCATTGATGATGGCGGTTTTGAAATGCCAAATCGAGATGTGGAGATAGTCGGCGAATTTGAACGGGTTAGTTATGAGGTGAAGTATGAATTTCAGGGCGACTTGTTACCGCCTAATGCTAATAGCCTACTTCCAGCTACGCAATCTTATTATCCTGGTGACACTGTAACTACGGCGCCAGATCCAACATATGACGGGTATCGTTTTACGGGATGGTTTAAAAATAGTTCATTCATTATGCCGGAAGAAGATGTTGTAATCTATGGTGAATGGTCATACTTTAATGGATTATTTGCGCCAAATATATCAGTAGCCATAATTGACCAAAAAGATGAATATTCTAAGGGGACAAAGTTCAATTCGCTATTACTATCAAGAATCCTGACAGTATTGAAATAAACGATATTCAGTTAGTATCAAGGCTAGACGGTGCTACTTTTAAAGACGGAGATGACTATGTAATAGAAGGCGATTCTAATGTGTTGATTGGATCAATTTCTGCTAATAGCGAAGTTTTAGTATATGGCGAATATGCCGTCAATGATAGTGCAGAGCTTACTATGGAGTATATCGTGGAAATTGTAGGCGCAATCGCGTCGGATAATTATTATCTCGATACCGGCAAAGATTATAAAGCATCAGTCACATTTAGAACGACCAATAAAGTCGCGCCGGTAATTGACACTGATGATATTATTAGCCCGCAAACGATAGACACTATTAAGAGGACTCTAATCATATTTATTGTTGGGTTTGGGCTAGTGGTTGCCGTTCTCTATGTTAATCGCAGAACAAGGAGACGCCTGCATACTAGAAGAGTACTATATGTGGCCCTATTTAGTACTGTCGGACTATTAGCTTTACAGCTTATAGCAGTTAATACTACAATCTTCACGTCGGCACAATCTGGCAATCTAAACGATATAATTGGCTTTTCGTCGATGAGCCTTAACTATGAAAATGGCGACCCTGGAGCCTGGAACGTAACTAAAACTGCCGAATGGACTGGGAAAGGTAAGGCAAAGATTACATTCCATGTAGATTCGATTGCGGTAGAATCTAACAAAAAGAAGGACATACTGTTAATTCTAGATAGAAGTGGATCAATGAAAGGAGAACGAATTGAGCGTTTGCGTGAAGACGCGGCCGACTTGGTAGATAGCGTATTGGATGATCCCGAAAACACAGTTGGTATAGTTGTTTTTGATACATGGGCAGAATTGATGTCGCATTTTGATAATGATAAGGCAACGAAAATTAACCAGATTACTAATTATATAAATCCAGATAGTGGTCTAACGAACTACTATAAAGCACTTAAGACGGGAGATTCGTTAATCCAAATCGACGGAATCCGAAGTACGGAAGATAGGGATCTTATTATATTAATGCTTACTGACGGCTATCCAGAAATAGACACCCCAAACGAAGTTGAACAATACCATATATTAAAACAGAAATACCCTTATGCTAGCATTCATGCAATTCAATACGAGATGGATAGAGAGATACTTGATGCTCTTAAGGTAATATCGGATCGCCAATTCGTGGCCTATAAAGACAGCCTAAGGAATGTTTTATACGAAGCTATAGACACTTCCGAAGAATATGATAAGTTTGTTCTTACTGACATAATCAATAATGATATCTTCATTATTAATGAGGATGCGACAATTACGGCTGACTGGGGCAGCGTATCGCTAACGAATGATGGAGATGGCAAACAAAAAGTAACTTGGGATCTCAGCGCGATTCTTCATTCCGGTTTGTCCGCAAATCTAACTATAGAAGTTAGTCTAAAAGAGGAATACTACTCGTCGGAAGAGTTATTGCGCACTAATGTGGGCGAGCAAATCGAAGCGAAGATTGACGGGATATTAGATGAAACTGTTATTGAAGACGCTTCGCCGGTTCTGCGTAATAATTATACGGTTAGTTATGAAGCTAATAGTCCATCCGATTGCTCTGTTTCCGGAATTCCGAACGCTGAGACGCATCTCGTCTATGATACCGTCGAAATAAGCGATGCTACGCCAACATGTTCTGGCTATAACTTTGATGGCTTCGAATTGATTACAACTAATTTGCAAAAATTGAACGATGACTATATTCGCATGCCAGAACACGATGTTGTTTTTCGAGCTACTTGGTCTAAACCGACAATTGAAGTAAATATGGACGGCGAAGTTTATTTCGTAAAGACTCTATATAACATGATTGCTCGCGAATCGGTCGGCAGTGATGCTACTCTGAATTTCAATACTAAACCGACTGCGGCCGAGGTATACACTTATGCTGATAGTGAGAATAATCAATTCCCAGTCTATTATTATCGTGGGCCTACGACTAATAATAATTTAATCTTTGCGGGATACTGTTGGAAGATGGTTAGAACTACCGACACCGGCGGCGTTAAAATTCTCTATAATGGCATAGCCGACGGCTCTATGCAATGCGCCGACTCTAATAGACCATATGTAGATTCGGTATCCTCTTATTCCTACAGTATTCTATCTTATATGTACGGAGTAGCTCCAACTATTACGACGTCTAGCGAGTTAGATGGCGTAGTGTTTGGTAATGATGTTACGTGGAATGGTCGAAGCTACACGCTAAAAGATACATGCACGGTTACACAGTGGGCCGATAATAATGATGATATCTCGCAGGTATCACAAAAGTATCATTATACCTGCAAGACAACCGGGACCACTTGTAACACGGTTTACTATGGTGTGGCATTTTCTAACATCGTCAACGTTTCCAGTCGAAAATGCGACACAAGATTTATGACACTCACAAACGGCGACAATATAAACACTATGATGGGTAAAATTGCCCAAAATACCACCGACAGCAGAGCAAAAACTATCGTAGATCAGTGGTATGAGTCTAATTTAGCTTCGCATAGCGATAAAATTGAAGATACCGTTTATTGTGGCGATAGGACAATTGATAGAGGAATATTATATTCGAAAGACGAGGATGATCCGTTCGCTTCGGAGTATTCAACGATATATAATTCGTATGGTCGGTATGCGTCATTTAATCGGCTAGGAGCATATGATTTCTCGAATGCTCATGGCACTCCAACCGAAAGGCCTACTCTGAACTGTAGTAGAAATGATTCATACTCGAAGAGTGCAGCTATCGGAAATGGCGCATTAACTTATCCAATTGCGCTATTAAGTATGGATGAGGTATTAATGGCTGGCGCGAGCAACAGCTCATATAATGGTAATACCTACATAGGCGGCAATGTTTCCTATGGAAATCTAACGATGACGCCAGGACTATATGATGCATCTATTGCTTTCTATAAAAATAGGATTTATGCCGTGAATAATAAGAGTACTTCAATCTATTATGTCAGACCGGTGATATCGCTAGTTTCAGATATAACATTCGCGGCCGGCGATGGATCGTTAGAATCCCCTTATATAATTGAAGATTAGTTTAATTTGATATAATATCCGTAATGGATAAGAAAGATATTAAGTTAGTCGCTATTGTTGGTATGTGCGGTAGCGGCAAATCTACGGCGGTAGACTATCTTACCGGACGTAATATTCCGAAAGTGTATTTCGGTGGCGTGGTTTTGAACGCCGTTAAAGAAGCGGGATTAGAGATCAATCCTGAAAACGAAAAGATGATTCGCGAAAGCCTCCGCGAGAAAGAGGGTAAAGACTTTATCGTGAATCGCGTAGTTGAGAGTGTCAAAAAGCTAATCGAAGCTGGCCAAAAGCGCATCGTATTAGATGGCCTTTATAGCTGGACCGAATATAAGATTTTACGCAAAGAATTTCCGAATGAAATGACCGTCGTGGCCATCGTGGCGCCAAAGGCTTTGCGTCGCAAACGCCTTGCCGAGCGCCCAGAGCGCCCATTCACAGCACAGCAGGTTGCCGAACGTGATCAGAGCGAGATTGAGAACCTTGAAAAGGGTGGTCCGATTGCGATTGCCGATTACTACGTTGATAATTCCGGCACTATCAAAGAGTTCTACGAAAAATTCGGCGAACTGATGAAAGAAATTAAATTTATTGACTAATGGCCGTTGATTTACAAATCCCAGATCGCGAGACGCAACTTTTACTTACCGAACTCGCCAAAACCGCTGACATTCCAGGCGACGTCGTGGAATTCGGTTGCTATCAGGGCGGCACTTCTGTCCAACTGGCGCGCGCCATGCAAGACAATCCAGATAAGTGGCTCTATCTTTACGATTCTTTTGAAGGTCTGCCAGCCAAAACCGCCGCAGACCAATCAGCTGATGGCTGGCGCTTTAAAGAGGGCGAATTAAAAGCTTCGCCAGAAACTGTGGCACATAAATTCAAGAAATATCAATTACCAGACCCAGTCATCGTGAAGGGCTGGTTTAATGAACTTTCCGAAAATGATTTGCCGGCACAGATTTCGTTTGCGCTCCTCGACGGCGATTTTTACGAATCAATTAAAACCAGTTTTGCACTCGTTGCTCCGCGCCTAAATTCGGGCGGCATTATTGCCGTACACGATTATCGCAATGCCGCTTTGCCGGGTAGTGCCAAAGCCGTCGCGGAATTTATGGAAGCGCACGAAGCAGAATATGATTTTCGCATCGCTGGCACCATGGCCATCTTAGTGAAGCGCAACTCGGATTAATAGAATTACTAATAAGTGGGCTGGATAATACCAGTAATTTAGGCGATATGGTATACGCTTGCCTTTTTCGCCGCTGTATAACGCCAGCGGCACAATCGCCATGGCGCACCAAGCTTGCGTCCACCAGTGGGCATTATAAGCCGTCGCTATCGCAAAGATAGCAATCGCAAGAGATAATGTTATTACGTAGGTAACGTGAAAATCGCGTAAGTTGCAAATAAAATAGAATGCCACCGCCAGCAGCACGGCCGGCGCGCCATATTCGAAATTAAACAGATAGGCCGCCACTGCGAGTGCGGCCACCCCAAGCCACCCCACGCCGCCTTTTTCGGCGCAGAGCATGGCAATAAAGCTGAGCGACAAAGTCATTACTACATTTAAGGGCAAGTCAAACCCCGTATATTGGCGTTCTAAAATAAAGACAAACTCCGAAATAATCGCGAGAATCCCCAATCGCATGAAATATTTTTGGCGGGATTTGGTATGAATGAAGCCTTCGGCCAAGCAAAACACGAAAATCGGCATCGCAATGCGGCCAATCACGCGCAAAATGGTCAACTTCGGAAAAAGTAGGAAGCCGACATGGTCAATTGTCATCGTGATAAGGGCTATCCATTGTAGCGCGCTAGAACTTAGCATAACTATATCTTAGCACACTCTTAGCTCTTTTATTTATAGACAAATGTGGTAAAATATGTTCTAAATGAAACCATACAAGCGCGGAATCTTATTATTCATCAAAGTTGCTTTGCTTTTGTTTGCGGTCGTCGTTGGTATCAAATGTTTTACCGATCCTACATATAATAAATATGGCGGCTTTCTAGCTGGCCTAGTTTTGCCATTTTTGCCAGAGATTGTTGAAGCAATTTATAAATGTAAATTCTCCTTCCGCATCAGCCTACTTTATTATGCTTTCTTGTTTATTGCGCTCGACATGGGTATTTGCATGGATCTTTATCGTCTCTGGCCATTCTTCGATAAAATTGTGCACTTTTTCTCAGGTGTTTTCTCAGCGCTAGTCGGTCATTATGCACTCGTTTACTTCAAGACTAATAAGTCGCCAAAAGTCTTTAAGGCGATGTTTATTATGTTTTTCTCGATGGCGATTGCCGTTACTTGGGAATTTTTCGAATTTGCTTGCGATAAGTTCCTTGGACAGAGCATGCAACAGCTAATTTCGGTTGGCGTAGACGACACGATGTTCGATCTCTTGGCGGCTACTTTGGGTGCCGGTTTGGGCGGCTATTTGCTAACTATCCCGCATCTCATTGAATATTTGGAAGCCTAACAAAAAACTCAAAAAATCTTGGATTTGCCTCTGTTTAGCAGACTTGACATGCGAGTGCCAGCGCGCTACAATGATAGTAAATTAGCACTCACAAGGTGCGAGTGCTAAAACATGAAAATCGTTTTTAATCAAGGAGGATAAATCCACATGAGTAAAATTATTGGTATCGACCTCGGTACAACCAACTCGGCTTTTGCCTATATGGTTGCCGGTAAACCAGAGGTTATCACGAATAGTGAAGGCGATCGCACTACGCCGTCCGTCGTCGCCATCACGAAAAAAGGCGAGCGCTTGGTTGGTAAGGTCGCCCAACGCCAACGTGTTACGAACCCAGAGAATACCATTTATGGCATCAAGCGTTTGATTGGCCGCAAGTATGAAGATAAGGAAGTCCAAGACGATATCGACATTTTACCGTATAAAATCGTTGAAAAGGGTGCCGGCGTTGCTGTAAAATTTGGCGACAAAGAGCAAACCCCAGAACAGATTTCCGCAATGATTCTCTCGAAGATCAAAGCTGACGCCGAAGCATATCTCGGCGAGAAAGTCACCGAAGCGGTCATTACTGTCCCAGCCTATTTCGACGATTCTCAGCGCCAAGCTACGAAGGATGCCGGTAAGATTGCTGGCCTCGAGGTTAAGCGTATCGTTCCAGAACCGACTGCTGCGGCTTTGGCCTACGGTATTGATAAAAAAGCCGATGAAAAAATCGTCGTCTTCGACCTTGGTGGCGGTACTTTCGATGTTTCCGTGCTTGAGCTTGGCGATGGCGTGCTTGAAGTAAAAGCCACGAACGGCGATACTCACCTCGGTGGCGAAGATTTCGATAACCGCATCGTCGATTACATCCTTGAGGAATTTGAAAAAGACAATCATATTGATCTTCGCAAAGATGCGGCCGCCATGCAGCGCATTAAGGATGAAGCAGAAAAGGCTAAGAAGGAACTTTCTAGCGCTACTGAAACCGACATTAATCTCCCATATATTACTGCTGACGCCGATGGCCCTAAGCATCTTGAATTGACGCTTACTCGCGCCAAACTCGAGGAGCTCGTCTCGCCACTCCTCGATCGTCTCGATGGCCCAGTCAAGAAGGCGCTCGAAGATGCTGATCTTAAGACTTCGGATATCGCCGACGTCGTAATGGTTGGCGGTATGACTCGTATGCCAGCCGTCGTCGAACGTGCCAAGAAACTCTTCGGTAAGGATCCAATGCAGGGCGTGAATCCAGACGAGGTTGTCGCAGTCGGCGCAGCCATCCAAGGCGGCGTTTTGGCTGGTGACGTAAAAGACGTCTTGCTTCTTGATGTTACTCCGCTCACCCTCGGCATCGAAACCATGGGCGGCGTGCGTACTCCACTTATCAACCGCAACACCACGATTCCTACCAGCGCCTCCGAGGTCTTTAGCACGGCTTCCGATAATCAGAATCAAGTGGAGATCAACGTTCTCCAAGGTGAACGCGAATTCGCTAAGGATAACAAATCGCTCGGTCGTTTCATCTTGGATGGCATCGCTCCGGCTCCACGCGGCATTCCGCAGATTGAAGTCACCTTCAATCTTGACGCAAACGGCATCTTAAATGTTACCGCCAAGGATAAGGGCACCGGCAAAGAGCAGAGCATTACAATCCAAAACTCCGGCAATATGAGCAAGGATGATATCGAGAAGGCTCAAAAAGAGGCCGAAATGCACGCCGAGGACGATAAGAAACGCAAGGAAGCTGTCGACGCCAAGAACCAGCTCGAGAATGCGATTTATCAAGCCGAAAAGATGCCGGATGAATATAAGGACAAGATTTCTGACGACGATAAAGAGACTATCAAGAAAGCCGTAGCGGACGCCAAAGAAGAGCTCGCTAAGTATGCAGATGATAAGGATAAACTCGAAGCTGCAACTAAGGCTTTGAATGATGCCATTATGCCAATCGGCGCCAAGATGTATCAACAAGCTTCCTCCGATTCAAAAGAAGAGAAGAAGTCCGACAAAAAGTCCGACGATGGCGACACCGTCGAAGGCGAAGTAGTCGATAAATAATCCCCATCAAAGATTATGCTCCAAAAGTTACCCCCGAAAATGGGGTAACTTTTTTGTTGTATAATATTGCTTATGGATAATGTTTTGGAAATTATTTTAGTTATCGTTATGATTGTTGTATTTTTTACAACAATAATTTTTATGATGCGCCAAATGAATCAAATCAGTAAATCAATCGATCAGAAAATCGATAAGGAAAACCGCCGTACGCAAGATAAAATCGATCAGATGAATGAGGCGGTTAATCGCAAAATTGATTACAATAACTCGCGCGTTCAAGATTCAATTTCACGCCAGCTCACCGAATCCGGTCGCCAGATGCGCGACAGCAAACAGGCCATCGCCGAAATTTCTGCCCGTCTCGCCACTATCAATGAAACTAATAAGCATGTTGAATCGGTCGCTGACGAGCTTAAAACTCTCCAAGCGGTTTTACAAAATCCAAAGCAACGCGGTGTCTTTGGCGAATATTATCTCGACACAGTACTCGGCAATGTTTTGCCGGTCGGCTCCTACGATCTGCAATACAAATTCAAAGACGGCGAAATCGTGGATGCAGTGGTCTATCTCGATAAGGGAAAGATTCTCCCGATTGACTCCAAATTCTCACTCGAGAATTACAATCGCATGGTGGCGGCCAAAGACAAAGCCGAACGCGAAAAATATGCTAAAAAAGTTCGCGAAGATCTGAAAGGTCGCATCGACGAGACTGCCAAATATATTCGCCCAGCCGAAAAGACGATGGAATTTGCTTTTATGTTTATTCCGTCCGAAAGTCTCTACTACGATTTGCTTATTAATAAGGTTGGCACTACTAGCTCTGAGCGTGACCTCATTGAATATGCTTACCGCGACAAAAAAGTCATCGTCACGAGCCCAACTAGTTTTATGGCTTATTTGCAAACTATTTTGCAGGGTCTGCGCAGCCTCGAGATCGAAAAGGATACCGCCGAAATTCAAGCCCGCGTCGCCAAGCTCGGTCAACATATTACAGCCTTTGATGTCTATATGGGTAAACTTGGCTCATCGCTCGGCACGACCGTTAATCATTACAATTCCGCACATAAAACTCTCGCCCAAATCGACAAAGATGTCGTTAAAATCACTGGCGCCGACGCGACTATTGAGGCAAACGTAATCGACAAGCCGCTACTTGAAGAATAAAAAATCCCCCGAATGGGGGATATTTTAAAATCCGCGTAATGCTGTAAACGGCCAGATTCTAAACGTGACCGGCCCTTGCACGCGACAATACGGAATCGTGCCGAGGCCACTACGCGAATCGAGCGAATTATTGCCTTCGCGATTATCGCCAGCCACGAATAGCTCGCCCTCTGGTACGATTATATTAACGCTACCGGAAATATTTTCTTTCGGACCATCGTCGGCCGACTTGCGCGTTTCTAAATCAGGATTGAAACCCTCGGGATGCTCTTCGTTATAGACTGTTAAAACACCATTTTCTACCACCACGCGCTCGCCTGGAAAAGCAATCACGCGTTTAATAATATATTGGTCCGCAATGCCAGTTTGCGGCTCGCAATTTGTGTTTGAGGTATTACCGCCATTTGCGAAGACGATTACTTGTCCGCGCTCTGGCACATACTCTTGCTCGGCCAGGTGCGCCAAAGTAACCGGGATACGGTTTACGATTACACGATCGTTAGAATGTAAGGTGTTTTCCATGCTGCCGCCAACGACGTTAAAACTACGAAAAACAAAACTATTTAAAATAAAAGTTCCAATTGCGACGGCGCCAACGAAGCCAAGAAAACTCAGAATATCTTTGAGAGCCGGGTATTTTTGCGCAAAAGAAGGTTTTTGTTCCATACAGACTATTTTAGCATAAGTGGCGGAAAACCGCTTGAGCGTGTTAAAATATATAAAGATATGGCCGATTATGTCATGCTCCGCAAGGGGCGCAATGCGCTCAGTTCAGCTACGCACGTCGTCTTAAACATCGCTTTGGCGGTTATTTCGACGGCGCTTACGGTTATTAGTGGTAACTGGGTTTTTGGTGTACTTTTAGTAATCCTATCAAAGTGGCGCATTGTGGCGGTTCGCCCACGTTACTGGTGGCTCAACTTCAAGGCTAACCTCGTCGACCTTACGGTCGGCATTAGCTTGGCGCTATTGGTATATTTGGCCGGTACGGATGGCCTTAACGTTTGGCATATCATTTTAACCACGATTTATGCCATCTGGCTAGTCATTATCAAGCCAATGAGCCAAACTTTCGCTACGGAAGTGCAAGCAATGTTTGCTATTTTCTTTGGCACTTTCGCCACAGCGCTCATTACGTCTGGGCTCGATCCGATTGTCGGCGTAGTTTGTAGCTTCGCTATCGGTTACGGCGCCACGCGCCATATCTTGATGCAAGGCTCCGATCATGATTTCAACCTTACGACTTTTATTTGTGGCCTTCTGCTTGGCGAATTGAGCTGGATTTTTTACCATTGGTCCATCGTCTATCGCATCGGCATCGAAAAAGCCTTCGTGATTCCGCAATTTCCAATTGTCGCAAGCTTAATGTTCTTTGTCTTTGCGCGCGGCTACGGCTCGGCCCTTCGACACGATGGTAAAATTCGTGCCGACGACATCATGCTTCCAGCGCTATTTTCAGCTTTAATTATGTTTGTAATGGTATTCTTTTTCTCAGTTGCGAATTTTGATATTTAAGCCCTCACAGAAAGGAGAAATATGGAGAGTGGGAATTCAAACACGGAAATAAACAATAATCCAGCATCATCAGAAGGCGAGCCACTAGTTGCCGCCGCGCCAGAACCGGTTGCGCCACCAGTAGCGCCATCTCCAAAGCCCACTGCGCCAGCCGAGGATAGCTGGAAAAATTATAAGCCGAAGACAAATCAAGACAATCATCCACCACGCAGCCGTGGTGGCAGTAATGCGGGCGTAATTGTTGGCGTAATTATCGCCATTCTGCTCGCTGGTGGAGCGCTTGCGGTTTCGCTCATCAATATGCTCAGTCCGCAACAAACCCAACCGACCTCCACTGTTTCTCCAGAGGGCTATTACGCCGGCAACAGCATCGAATTCGAAGAAACATCCATTGCAAATATCGTCTCTAAGGTTACGCCGGCCGTCGTCTCTATTATCTCTGAGGTTCGCACGTCTAGTTATTTCGGTTACGGCACCGCGCAAGCTTCCGGCACCGGCATGATTGTTACGAGCGATGGCTATATTATCACGAATAAACACGTTATCGATGGTGCTCGTTCGGTCCAAGTTATTACCGACTCTGGTGATACTTATGATAATGTCACCATCGTTGGCACTGACCCGCTCAATGACGTTGCTTATCTAAAAGTGAGCGGCGTGAGTGATTTACCAACCATCCCACTCGGCGATTCTAAGACTATCGCTGTTGGCCAGCCAGTGTTAGCTATTGGTAACGCACTCGGTGCCTACCAAAACTCCGTTACGCAAGGCATCATCGGTGGTACTGGCCGTTCCATTCAAGCTGGCGACTCCAGCGGCAACAATATCGAATATCTTACTGATATGCTCCAGACTGACGCCGCTATTAACCCAGGCAACTCTGGTGGCCCGCTTGTTAATGCTGCCGGCGAGGTAATTGGCATTAACACTGCCGTTTCCACCGACGCACAAGGTCTTGGCTTCGCGATTCCGATTTCTGCCGTTAAGGGTATGTTGAATAATATCATCGACAACGGTCGCGCCGAACGCGCCTACCTTGGTCTGTCATACATTACAATCACTTCTGAAGTCGCCAAAGAGTTCGATCTCTCCGTCTCGCAGGGCGCTTATGTCCATTCTGATAATAGCCGCCAAAGCGCAATTGTCACTGGTGGTCCGGCCGCAAAAGCGGGCATCAAAGACGGCGACATTATTTCAAAGATTAATGGCGTACAAGTCGGTCGCGCCGGTTCCATTTCAACTTTAATTGGCGAATATAAGGTCGGTGATGTTGTCCTAGTCACGATTATTCGCGACGGTTCCGAAATGACCATCAACGTTACGCTTGAAGCTTATCGCGGATAAAAAATGAGCCGCCGTTGTATCAAAGCAACGCGGCTCTTTTTGTTGGGGTGAAAACTCAGAATTACTCCTCGCAATCACAATCGTCATCGTCGCAGTAAAACATCGGCTCGACGCGGTCCAGCACATCGTTCGTGTTTTCTAGCTCGGCAGTAATCTTCGCCAGCGTTTCCTCGTCGACATGCTCGCCGATGGCATCGCAAAGCTCGGCCGCGCTATCAAATAATTCGGCCAGAGCGGACGAAACCTCGCATAGACACTCCTCGAGGTAGTCGGAATACTCTTCGGTCTCCCTCAGATTGCGCTGGGCGACTTTCAGTCGGCGGGACAGCTTGTCGCGGTTGCGCACGATCTCTAGCACTAAAGCGTTGGGAATCAGTACGCGCTCCCCATTGGTGGATATCAGTGTCCTCAGACGCGAAGTCATCAGGTCGCCGTGCGCCGTCGAAACGCTACGCTTGAAACAAGGGCCTAATTGCGGGGAAGGATCTTCGTAGAGAATTCGAAGTTCATTGGTTGTCGTTTTCATATTTTCAAACCCCTTTCTAAGAACTTTGGGACTTTTTGTTGGAACAAAAAGCCTAACCAACATCAATTACTATACCACAAAAGCGGAAGATTGCAAATAATAGAGTAGAAAACTCTGGCGCAATCTGTAAATATATGGTAAAATAATCTAGTAATAATTTTTAACGAATCAGTTCTGCGTGGAGCAGAACGAAGGAGAAGGTAGAAGATGCCTGTTCAAGCAGATATCAAGGAGCTCCTTGCTGCCGGTGCGCATTTTGGTCATAAAACCAGCCGCTGGCACCCAAAGATGGCTCCATACATTCACAGCAAGCGCCAAGGCGCTCACATTATCAACCTCGAAAAGACCGTTGAGGCTCTCGACGAAGCTTTGCCAAAGATGGCAGAGCTAGCTAGCAAGGGTGAAAAGGTTCTTTTCGTTGGCACTAAGAAACAACTCAAAGACACCGTCAAGGAAGTCGCCGAGTCTGTCGACATGCCATATGTTACCGTCCGTTGGGTTGGCGGTATGCTTACTAATGTCGAAACTGTGACTAAACAAATTCGCAAGCTCAAAGATCTCGAACGCCGCATGGCTTCGGGTGAACTCGAAAAACGCTATAGCAAGCTCGAAGTTCAGCGCTATCAAGAAGAAATCGACATGCTCAACGAACGTTATGGCGGTATCAAAGATATGGCTAAGCAGCCAATTGCCGTCATCGTTACCGACATGAACGAAGACAAGAACGCCGTCAAAGAAGCTAAGACTCTCAATATCCCAGTCTTCGCTATCTGCGACACCAATACCAACCCAGAGGAAGTTGAATATCCAATTCCAGCTAACGACGACGCTATTAAGTCCGTTAAGCTCATTCTTGATTACTTTGCCGCTGCTATCAAAGAAGGCAAAGCTAAAACTGCAAAGAACTAACATTTAAATAAGGAGTTTTTAAAAATGGCAGAAAAGAAAAAAGCTGCAGCTAAAACTACCAAAGAAGTTGCCGGCGAAGCCAAGGCAATCAGCATCGAATTAATCAAGAAGCTCAAGGAACTTTCCGGCGTTGGTTTAACTGATGCTAAGAACGCTCTTGTTGAAGCAAAAGGCGATTTCGACAAAGCTCTCGCCGCTATGCGTAAGAAAGGTCTCACTAAGGCCGAAAAGCGTGGCGACCGCGAAACCCGCGAAGGTCTCGTCGAGGCTTACATCCACGATGGTCGTCTCGGCGCTATCGTCGAGGTCAACTGCGAAACTTCCTTCGTCGCTAAGACCGACGAATTCAAAGATCTCGCGCATAAGATTGCTATTCAGGTTGCTAGCATGAATCCGCAATGGGTTTCTGAAGCTGATATCCCAGCCGACAAACTCAAAGAAGCTCGCGAAGCTGCTGAGAAATCTCTCACTGGCAAAGAGCCAGAAAACCGCAAAGAGCAGATTATTGCCTCCAAGGTTAGCAAGACTTTCGCCGATCGCGTTTTGTTGAGCCAAGCTTACATCTTCGATGAGACCAAGACGGTCGCCGAATATGTCAAAGATGTCATGGCTAAGACTGGCGAAAACATCCAAATCAAACAATTCAAGCGCATTGAGCTCGGTGTTACTGAGTAATTGCACTATAAAAAATATCTCCCGTTTGGGAGATATTTTTTGTTCGCTTTAAGTTAGGCTACGAGCTTTTCGCCACGGAACTTAGCCGCAATATCGGAAAGATAGAAACCGATGATGCCACCAAGGACAGGGAAGATAACGTAGGTTACTAACATTGGCATGAGCGCACTCATTAACGCATCGAAGCCTTCGGCGGATGCTGGCAATAGACCATACATAAGGCCGGCGGCTGGGTTCATAATGAATACATTGTCACCAATACCAAGGAAGGTATTGCAGATAACTACAGCGAAGAGCATTGCGAGGAAGACACCACTTGCAGCAATTGCGGCAAAGGTGAATACGCCACGGCGATAGTTGGTTGCGCGTGCGTAGCAGAACGCGATGATGATTGCGCCAACGAATTCAATCATCGTAATTGGCCAGAAGAAGCTAAAACCTTCTGTTGCGGCGGTAAGATTGTCGGCGGCAACCAAGGTCGGTAAAGCTACGGATTCTGCAGCGATGTTGCCGGATGCGATGCCAGCATTATAGAAGCCGTTTACAATCATGAAACCGAACCAGGCACCGAGAATCTGGGCGATGAAATAAAGCACGCCACGGATAGCTGAGATGCGGCGGCTAGCCATCATGCCAGCGGTAATGATTGGGTTGAGATGCGCGCCAGAAAGTGCGTGCACGGCGGCAATGATGCCAATGTAGGCAAAGATGAGATATAGTGGATTGAACAAACCGAGCGTCAAAGCAACGGAAGTTACCAAACCAGTACCAATAATCTCGCCGATCAAAGCGCCAACAATTTTAGTATCCTTGAAGATAGTAAGAATATTCTCGGTCGGATCGCCTTTGCGCGCGAAAAACTCCTTCACCGGATGAGTCTTCTCGGACATGATTTTTGGTTTTTCTTCTACCGGCTCAGCGATTACTTCCTTTGCGACTACTTTTGGTTTTTTAGTAGTCTTGGCGGAAGTCGTCTTTACGGTAGTCTTAGCCTTAGAAGCAGTGCTTTTTGCCTTCGTAGACTTATTAACAGTCTTCTTGGCAGCAGACTTCTTGGCCGACTTGGCTTTAGATGTTGCCATTTCTCCTCCTTTTAAGATATATACCCCTATAATAACATAGTTTTTTAGCGGTCGCACACTTTAAATAAAAAATAAACAGATTATGCTTGTATGATATACTAGATACATTCGTATAAAACACAGGAAGGAGCACGCAATATGGGGATTATGGTAGAGAAGGACGAACAAAGCTCATTGCTCACTGAGCGTATTACGGCTGATTTGCGCGAGCGCGCTCAACGCAACTCCGCCCAGGACGAAATGGACGTCGAAGATTCCGCTATGCTCGAAAACACACAAAAGAGCTCTCGCGCCGGTTGGTTTTGGATCACTTTAGTTGTATTAGCATTGATTTCTCTCGGCATCATCTTCTTCATTAAATAAAAATGCACTAAAATATGCGCCCGAAACCGGGCGCTTTTTTATTAGAGGCACATCTCTCTATAATATGGTAAAATATAAGGTGTTATGCCTAGTATTTCGGAGTTAAAACAAGAGCTAAAGAAGCTCAATGCAGAATACGCCAAAATCAAAGACATTCCTGCCGCCGAGCGGGCCGATTTTGGCAAACAACTAAATATCAAAAAACAAAGCTTAATGCAACAAATCGCCGCCGCGGAAGCTGAAGCGGAAGTTGCCAACGTTGAAGCCTTGGATATTACCGCGCCATGCGACATTAACGGCGCACAACCGGAGTTTCTTACGGCCGATTTTGGCAGTAAGCATCCGCTCATGACCGAGCTCGATCGCGTGATTGGCATTTATCAGGGTATGGGCTTCGATATTATGGAGTCGCGTCAACTTGATGACGAATTTCATATGTTCGACAGTCTCAACTTCGCCAAAGGCCACCCGGCTCGTGATGGCTACGACACCTTCCGTACCGAAGAAGGATTTATTCCGCCGGCCCACACCAGCACTATGCAGCATCGCGTTTTGAAGGCTTATAAATATAAGCTTGACGAAGGTCAAGCGATTGCAGTCGCCGTGCCAGGCCGCGTTTATCGCAACGAAGACGTTGATGCTACCCATGAACATACTTTCTATCAATGCGAAGGCGTTTATGTCTCCAAAGATTGTACTCTCGGCAATATGCTCGCAATTCTGCGCGAGTTCTTCGAAAAATACTATGGCCAAAAACTTAACATCAAGACTCAACCAGGCTACTTCCCATTTACTGAACCATCGCTCGAATTCTTGATCGAGAAACCAAAATCCCTTGGTGGCAAAGGCGACGGTTGGCTCGAAATGCTCGGCTGCGGCATGATTCATCCGAACGTTCTTAAAATGGCCGGCATCGACCCTACCAAATATCAGGGCTTCGCTTGGGGCGGCGGCATCGATCGCCTCGTTATGTTGCGCTACGGTCTAGGCGATGTCCGCAACTTCGAATCTGCGAAACTTGATTTCTTAAAGGAGTTCACATGCTAATTTCCCTCAACTGGCTCAAAGGCGGCCTCGACACTGACGCGATTCCCGATGAGGAGCTCGTCAAATTAATCGGTGCCCGCCTCGTCGAAATCGAACAAGTCATCGACGAAACGCATAAATACGACAATATCTATGTTGTAGAAGTAAAGTATTGCGAAAAAATTCCAGATACGCATCTCAGTCTCTGCAAGATTGATGATGGCGGCGTCGTTAAAGATATTGAACGCGATGCTGACGGCTATATTCAAGTCATGTGCGGCGCGCCAAATGTTCGCGAAGGCATGTTCGCGGCCTGGATTGCTCCGGGCGCCATTGTCCCGTCGACCTTTCATGATGCTGAACCATTCAAAATCGGCATGCGCAAAATGCTCAAAAAATACGATAGTTATGGCATGATGGCCGGTGCTGACGAGTTAGATTTTGGAGACGACCATTCTGGCATCGTCGAAATCAATCCGGGCTATGCCCACGCGGGTAAGACTTTATCGGAGACTTTTGGCAATTTGAATGACGAAATTCTCGACATCGAAAACAAGTCTCTTACGCACCGCCCAGACACTTTCGGCATTCTTGGCTTTCGCCGTGAAGTCGCCGGCATTCTTGGGCAGCATCACGTTTCTGAAGATTGGTATTTAAATCCAAAACAAGAATTCGATAACGATCCGAGCATTAAGCTTGATATTGAAATCGACAAAACGCTCTGTCCGCGCTATACGGCCATCGTTTTCGACGCTAAACTCGAAGATAAAAAGTCATATCTCGATTACGAATCGACTATTTTAGCTCGTTCTGGTATGCGTCCGGTTAGCCCGATTGTTGATGCAACAAATCTCGCCATGCTCGCTTTTGGCCAACCGCTCCACGCCTTCGACTACGACAAATTCGTCGCTGTGGGCGGGAGTAAAAATCCAAAAATTATCGTCCGCGCCGCGAAAGCCGGCGAAAAACTCGAATTGCTCGACGGTAGCATTGTTGAGCTAAAATCTGATGACATCGTAATTACGAGCAATAATATCCCAGTTGCGCTCGCCGGCGCGATGGGTGGCGCCAATACTGCCATCGACGAAAACACTAAGCGAGTCATCCTCGAATCAGCTACCTTTAGCCTCTATAATTTGCGCAAAACCCAAATGGCGCATGGTATTTTCTCCGAGGCCATCACGCGCTTTACGAAAGGCCAGCCGGCCGGTCAAACTAAGGCCGTCGCTCTCCGTTTTGGCGAAATTACCCAAAAATATCTCAAGCCACTTGCGCTATTTGATAGCCAAAAAACCGATCCAGCCGTCGAGAAAGTTGTCGTTAGTCTTTCGCAGATCAACGGCCTACTCGGCACTAACTTCGCTATGAACGAAGTCCAAAATATTCTCGAAAATGTCGAATTTGATACTGAAATCAACGGCGACAAACTAACCGTCGAAGTGCCTTTCTGGCGCACCGATATTCACATCCCAGAAGATATTATTGAAGAAGTTGGCCGTCTCTCTGGCTTCGATAATATCGAGCCAATCTTGCCACTTCATGCTACTAGCGATCCAAATCCAATGTTTAGTCTCAAGACACAAATTCGCGACCATTTGGCCGCGCATGGTGCCAACGAAGTGCTTACTTATAGCTTCGTTCATGGCGATTTGCTTACCAAGGTCGGCCAAAAGCCAGAAAATTCCTACAAAATCGTCAATTCTATCTCGCCGGAGCTGCAATATATCCGCCAAAGCATCGTGCCGAGCCTGCTCGACAAGACTTATGGAAACATTCGCGCTGGCCATGCTAAATTCGCACTCTTTGAGATGAACCAAGTTTATCCACGCACGAACGGCGTTGATGAAGATGGCGTGCCAAAAAACACCTATCAACTCGGTTTCGTTTTTGCGGATGGTGCTGCCAAGTCGAATTATTATGTCGCCAAGAAATATCTCGAAACGCTCCTCGAGGCGCTCGGTGTCGAATATGGCATCCAGCCATTTGAGGTTAATGGCGATAATTCGAATGCCTATTATGAACCAAAACGCTCCGCGCTCATTAAGTCGCACGGCAAAGTTCTCGGCTATCTCGGCGAAATTAAAGCTGGCATTCTGCGCGGCTTCAAGCTCGCGCATGGCACGGCGGCTTTCGAGCTCGACCTTGAAGCACTTTTACGCGTCGCCGAAGGCACTAAGCATAAAGATTTCCGCGTCAGTCAATATCCGTCCGTCTCGCGTGACGTCACGCTGACTGTGCCACTCGACGTGGCTTACGCTAGCCTCGAGCAACAAATTCGCGACGTTCTCGCGCGCAAGCAATTCATTTTCAAGGTCGCTTGCACCTCGATTTATCAGGCGGACGGCGCCGACACGAAGAACGTCAGCTTCCATATCGATTTCGCTCATCCAGATAAAACTTTGGACAAAGCCGAAATTCAAGCTATAATGAATAAATTAGAGAGTATTAAATAACGGGTGGACACGGAGGTAAAATGATAGTAAACGACGAGAAAAAGACGTCTCCCAAGCAGCGCATCATTATTGTTTTGATCGCTATCTTTATGTTGGTGTCTACTTTTGCGCTTTATGCGGGTATCGTCTTGCAATACCAAAATGGCGGTAGTAGTAGCTCTACTGGCGCTTTGACGGACGAAGAGCAAAACGAGCTCGCTACGCTTCTAACCGATTATCAAGCATTAGTCGATAAGCAAACTAAGGAGCTTTCCGATAAATATTTCGACACTTTTAAACAATATCGCAATCAAGTAAAATCATTCAACGCCGCCGCCACGACTAATCTAGCCGTAAAGGACCTCAAAGTTGGCTCTGGTCGCGAAATTACCGAGATTGACGACGTTAATTACGCCGCTTATTATATCGGCTGGCTCTCTGATGAAACCATTTTCGATTCATCGTTCGACGATGCGGAGAATCCTACTAGCCTCATTGCGCCTCTCCAAGAATCCACTGATATGATTCAGGGTTGGAAAGAGGGCATCGCTAAGGGCACCGAAGACGGCTTTATCTGGGACGGTATGCGCATTGGCGGCATCCGTGAGATTACCATTCCATCTGCGCTTGGCTACGGTAGCGTCGATAAAGGCGTAATTCCGCCAAATAGCCCACTCAAATTTGTCGTAATGATTATTGAGGTGCCAGAGGAAATTCCACTTCCAGAGCGCCTCGAAGAGCTTTATCATAAGCTCGGCTACTATTAAAGCGCCCTGCAACTCAAAAATCCCGACTCAAATCGGGATTTTTTGACGCCAAAACAGAGAAATAAGCATAAGCATACTTGACTTTTTGTGCCATGTGTGCTATAATGGTTGTATGGTTGCAAAAATATTGTAGCCAAGCACATTCAAAGTAGTTCAATCATTCCTAGAACCATAATTTCATCTGTTTTATTCGCGCAGCCATCTGCATTCCTGCTTACCAACTTGGCCGGCAGAAATGCAGGTGAGCTGCACACGAAGCTCTGCAGCTCGTGAAAATGAATAGAAAGGCCCTTTTAGGAAAGGGGAAGGTGAGTATTATGGCAAGTAGTTGGTATCATGCGTTTGAAGCTCAGATGAGCTGGGAAGTTGTAGGAGTAGTTGTTGCGCTTTTGGCGTTGGCTTATTTGATCGGCCGCAAGGCAGTTCAGTTCGTAACCGTCAAGAAGGCATGCGAAATCAAGGGCGACTTTGTCGCTCCTAAGAAGGCTCCGCATTATGAACCCGTTAAGGAAGATGAAGTTGCCCGTCGTATCGACAAGAAATACGAAAAGGTCGCAGGACGCAGAGTCCTTAAGCCTAATAGCACTGTTATGGTCATCCACAGCAGCACTTTCGACAACGTCATCGCCTGCGTGTTCGCGGCAATCTTCATTTATGTTTTCGCAACGGAGCATTTGTTCGGACTAATCCAGTTCTTCATTAACCATCTCGGAGCTAACGATGGTGCCGCTTGGGGCGATATTCTCGCCTTTGGGACACTTAGCGTGTTATTCGCTTGCTTCTATGGTTTGGTTTACCATCTCGTAAGACTTGGCCAAGTCCACACTGTTGCTATGAAGAGCGAAAACTACCTTGATTCCGGATTCAAGCCGATGTTCTTCGAGAAAGAATCAGTTGGCTATATCGTTAAGCTTGTCGCTTGGAGCTTCGAACAGAAGCGCACTAAAAAGCAGGCAGCCAAAATCAAGGCCGAAAAAGACAACGTTATCAAATTTCCCGAAATTGCGTAATGAATGAACTACAACTACCAAGGCCCGCCTCGGCGGGCCTTTTCCCATGCCCAAAAACTTGTGTTAAGATGAAGTTATGGAACAGACTTTCTTCTTTTATGACCTTGAAACTTCCGGCCTCGATGCTCGCGCCGATCGCATTATGCAATTTGCCGGCCAGCGCACGAATTTAAACCTCGAGCCAATTGGCGATCCAGTCAATGTGCTCGTTAAAATGAATGAGGATACTTTGCCGAGCCCATATGCGATTATGGTGACCAAAATTACGCCACAATCGACCTTAATGGACGGCTTTACGGAAGCGGAATTTTGCAAATATGCCAGCGAAGAAATTTTTACGCCCGGCACGATTGTGATGGGTTATAATTCCGTGCGCTTCGATGATGAATTTATGCGCCACATTTTTTGGCGCTGTTTTTATGATCCATATGAATGGCAGTGGAAAGACGGCCGTAGTAAATGGGATGCGCTCGACGTCGTGCGCATGACGCGTGCGTTGCGCCCAGAAGGCATCGAATGGCCGGTGACTGAAGACGGCAAATCGACTAATCGCCTCGAGTTGATTACGAAGCTGAATGGCATTGAGCACAAACATGCCCACGACGCGTTGTCGGACGTTGAAGCCTTAATTGACGTAACGCGCCTAATCAAAGAAAAACAGCCACAATTATATAACTACTTGTTTAAAATGCGCGAAAAACGTGCCGTACAGCAGCTGGTTAATCTTGAAAGACCGCAGCCGTTCGTTTATTCGTGCGGTCAATATAGTAGCGAATTCGAGAAAACTTCCGTCGCCTTTCCAATTGCGCCGGCGCGCAATGGCAACGTATTAGTTTTTGATTTGCGCCAGAATCTCGATGAGTTGTTGGCGCAAGAAGAGCCGAAATTTTATCCAATCGTGAAAGAGTTAAAATACAATCATTGTCCGGCCGTGGCGCCACTCGGCGTATTAGAGCAGGGTGATGGTTGGCAAAAAATCGGCCTCACTAAGGAGCAGATCGAAAAGAATAAAAAGGCACTGCTTGCGCATCCGGAATTTATCGAACAAATGCGCACCGAAAATGAAGAACGTCCAGAATTCCCGCCGGCTGTCGATGCCGAATCGGCGCTCTACGATGGATTTCTCGATCCGTCCGACAAGACACGCTGCGATGCTGTGCGTGTGGCGAAGCTAAATGATCTCGCGGACTTTCATCCAGATTTCCATGATCCGCGTTTACCAGATTTGCTGTTGCATTATAAAGCGCGCAACTTCGAACGTGCGCTCACGGAATCCGAGCATAAAAAGTGGGAAGAATATCGCCTCGCTCGCATTAAGTCCAAGCAAAACGAATACATCAAGGCCATTCAACAGCTTGCCGAGAAAGATGGCGACCCATACGTACTTGAAGAGTTGCAACTTTGGTATCAATCGCTTCTACCATATTAATGTTTCACGCTCAAGTTTTTATTTCGCGCCGTAAGTCGTTATAATAAAAATATGCAGTGGATTATTGGTATAAATGCGTTGAGATTTTTTGCGATTATTCTCATCGTCGCTTATCACCTCTTCCGCTCCTTCTTGCCGGGTGGCTTTATTGCGGTAGAAATATTTTTTACGTTTTCTGGCTTCTTTATTGTTTCAAAGTTGGTTGAAGAATATCGCGAGAATGGTACAATTAAATACTTTAAATTTATCGGCAAACGTTTGGCGCGCATTTTGCCAGGACTTTTGCTCTGTATTGCGACGATTCTTTTATTGTCATTTTTAGTACATCCAGATATCGTTGCTGGCATCCAAAAACATGCGCTTTCTGCCGTGACATTTTCGACGAATATTATCGAAATTCTATTCGGTGGCGGTTATGAAAATACGATTTCGCCAAATCTGTTTGAGCACACTTGGTTTATTGCGCTCGAAATGCAGTTCTATTTACTCGTGCCAATTATTGTCAAGCTGATGCTTGGTCAGGCTAAAAAAATCAAAACTGGCCTTAAGGCGCTTTGTGTTTTCTTCATTTTGCTCGGTGCGCTGTCGATGGCACTAATGATGGCTTATGGTGGCATTTTTCATATGTTCGATCGCGCTTACTTTGCGCCAGATTCGCATTTGGCCGGCTTCTGTTTTGGCGCCGCTTTTGCCGTGTTGAATAATCTTGTGCCGCGTACGCCGCGTACCAAAAAAATCTTGCCGAGTCTCGGCGTTCTGACGAGCCTAGTGATTGTCGTCATCCTCAGCTTCAAACTCAATTATCAAAATGCGATGACTTATTTCTTTGGCCTACCATTTACAAGCATTCTCACGGTCATTATGATTTTCTGCATCATTAAATTACAGCCGAATTGGCGTTCGCGCCGTAAAGTTCCAGCCGTGCTAATTGCGCTAGAAAAGCTCGGCGAGACCTCCTACGGCATTTATCTATTCCATTGGCCGCTATTTATCCTGTTCGGCGAGCTCTTTGCGCGGCTCGACGCCTGGTTCGCGCCGACACTAAATATCGTTCTAAGCCTCATTGCCGGCTATATTGTTTCGCGTATTAATTTTCCGCACTTTTGGGCACATTACAAAACCGCCAAACCTGCCTATCGCACCCGTTGGGGAATTGCGCTTACAATTTTAATTATTCCGCTCGTCTTAGCGCTTGTACGCGCGCCACTTACATCGAGTATTGCTACGCAGCTCGAAGAAATTAGTGCTGAAGGCGTCGAAAATGCCGAGGAGACCGGCCGCGACGCAGATTATATCGGTATCGCGAGCGCTTTACGTGATAGTAGCGCTGCACTGGATAATCAATTTAAGATTACACTTAATCCGGAAATGGCCTTCAAGCACAATGAGCAGGCCGCGCCAAATGCTAATGCTGCTAAGGTTCTCGTGATTGGCGATTCAGTAACGCTTGGCGCAAAGGCTGCGCTTGAATCGACTATTCCAGGCACTTTTGTGGACGCCAAAGAATCGCGCGGCATCGAAACCGCTACTGGAATTATCGCCGGCTATAAAGCTTCCGGAAAATTGCCAGAAATTATCGTAATCAGCCTTGCGACCAACGAGCGTACCATCACAGACTCGTTGCTGCAAAATATCGTAAATGTCGCCGGAAACGATCGTAAATTTATCCTTGTTACGGCCTATGCTGGTCCACAGCAACCGCGCGACCGTCAAAACCAAACACTCAAAGATTTTGCCAATAAACACGACAATGTTTATATTGCCGACTGGTGGACCATTTCGCACGATAACTGGTCGCTCATGTATGCCGATCATATTCATTTAAATCCAGAAGGTCGTATGACCTATGCTAACTTAATTTATAACGTCGTGAGGAGTATGTGATGAAAAATAGAACCACTAGTCGCTCGCATATTCGTCGCCAAATCCGCAAAGCTAATCGCATTGCAGCCGTGGATATCGAAAAACCAAAGCGCATTCGTCGCCGCACTATTTTAATAATTTTTGCAATTGTGTTATTTGTGACTGAAGGTTTCGCTGTGCATTTTGCCAAGCAACGTTACGAATATGGCGAAAGCGTTAAGTTGGCCGAAGATATGATTGTGCAGCTAAGTCTGATTGACTCAGCCTTACGTACCGGTGATCGCGCCGTCTACGATAAATCCTATGCGCAATTTCATCAGACGCTTTCGGATTTTGTTGCCAATGAGCACGTCAAAAAACGTGCCGCCGACCTTTCCGGGAAGCTTGCGAGCTATCACAATAATCTGCTCGACAATCGCGAGCTCGAAGAAATCATCAATTTGCGCACCGCAACGCTAAAAATTAGCAATTCCGCAAATCTTGTTGAAGCCCAAGCACTGGACAGCAAAAATATCTATCAAACCAAGAAAGATTTTGAAGCTCTGCGCGCAAGTCTTGAACTAATCGAAACGCCGGAGCTTGCGGAGCTTAAAGAAAAAACACTTGCTATGACGAAAGAATACATTAGCTATTTGGATGGCGCGGCAGTTTGTATCGGCGTTTGCTCATCGAATACGATTTCAAATCGTCAAAACCAGCTTCGAAAACTTACCGATAAATACCTAGCCGATTTTGAGGCGCTCGACAATCAGTATTCTGCTCCATATAATCCGAATTTACTCATTATCGAACTGAGTAAATATAGTAAAATGTAATTATGCACAAGATTCTTTTTCCAGAAGCCTATAACGACTTCGTACAAAGCGCCGCAACGCGTTTGCGCATCGAAAAGGTATGCGAACCTATCTTGGAGCTTTGCGACCTTCCTAAAGCCTCAAAAATGCTCTCAGACGGGAAAGTAGACGCGATGGTGGTCGGCATCGACTATTCATCGCGCGACGTTATTCTATCTTGCCGCGACGTCATCGGCATGGCCGGCGGCGAATTAGAACCGGGCGAAAAGCGTACCTTTTCAAGTCTATTTGTGGCTGAATTTCCAGATGGTCATAAACTCATTATTGGTGATGGTGCTACCTGTAAAAATCCGACCGACATTCAGCTAGCTGATATTATTGAATTGATTCACGATGCGGCGAATCGCATTCTTGACGAAGAACCACTCATCGCAATGCTGTCATTCTCGACTATGGGTTCCGGTGGTAGCGATCCGTCAATGGATAAAATCGCCAACGCCATGACACTCGTGCGTCAACGCCGCCCAGACATTATTGTCGATGGGGAAATGCAGCTCGATGCTGCCGTGAATCCGCGTATTGGTATGAAAAAAGCACCAGAATCAAAGGTTGCCGGTCAAGCCAATGTTCTCATCACACCGGATATTAATTCGGGCAATATCCTTTATAAATCCATTGAGCAATTTGGCAATGCGCAGCTTGCTGGCCCAATTCTACTCGGCTTTGGCAAGCCAGTTTCTGATCTTTCGCGCGGTTCGACTGTTGATGACATAGTGTTCACGACTAAATGCCTGGAAAAATTAATCTAGGAGGAAATATGTACGAAAACCAAAAAATACTCGTCTTCGGTATGGCTCGAAGCGGCTATGAAGTCGCCAAACTTCTGAGTCACTACAATAATGAAATCGTCGTTACCGACGCAGTTGAGCAAGACGCCGAGCATGTGGCGGTGCTGCATGACTATAATGTTAAGGTTGAAATTACTGACGAACCCGCCAAGCTTCTCAATGATACTTTTGATGTGGTTGTGAAAAATCCAGGCATCAAATCTGATCACCCACTGCTTAATCTCGCGCGCGAGCTAAACATCCCAATCGTCAACGAGCTCGAAGTAGCCTATCACTTCATGGACCACGATGCGCAAATTATCGGCGTCACTGGCAGCAATGGCAAGACGACTACGATTAATCTTGTCTATGAATTCCTTGCCAAAGAAAAAGATGATGTGATTCTCGGCGGCAATATCGGCACCCCATTGTCGCACTATGTAAACGACATTAAATCTTCCACAATTCTCGCACTCGAAATTAGCGATCATCAGCTCTGCGACATGTATAAATTTAAGACAAACGTCAGCGTCGTGACGAACATTACGCCGACTCATCTAGATTTTCATGGCTCTTTTGAACGCTATAAAGCCATTAAGCATCGCATTTTTAATAACCATACCGCTGACGACTATGCGATTTTAAATACAAATAACGAAGAGTCGCTCAAAATGGCCGAGGATGTGCCGAGCCAAAAAGTCTATTATGGCAGCAACAATCTTAATAAGTGTTATTTTGACCAGCGTGCAATCTATTATGACGGCGAAGAAGTAGTTGAGCTGAAAGATATTTTACTCAAAGGCAAACATAACTACGAAAATATTTGCGCGGCTATCGCGGCAGTGAAAATCTTTGACATTAGCAACGCGGCGATTCGCGAAGTGCTTGCCGAATTTAAGGGTGTCGAGCATCGTCTCGAATTCGTAGCCGAATATGGCGGTGTCAAATATTACAACGACTCCAAGGCTACAAACTGCGTCTCCACGAATATTGCGTTACAGTCTTTTACTGAGCCGACTATTCTTTTGCTTGGCGGCACAGATCGTGGACATTCCTTCTATGATTTACAAGACTCTATGACGCATGTCAAAGCCATCGTTGCCTACGGCGAAACCAAACATCGCATTGCAGATTTTGCAAAAGACATGCATATCGATTGCGAAGTTTGCGATACTCTAACCGACGCAATGCAAATTGTAAAAAATATGCAATCTTCGGGTGACGTTGTTTTACTATCGCCGGCCTGCGCATCTTGGGACCAATATGCCAAGTTTGAGGATCGCGGCGATGAATTTAAGCGCCTAGTTAAAGAAATTAACCAATAAAAATCCCCCCGTAAGGGGAGAATTTTTAATCTTGATTTGCTAGCGTAGTGCCCTTAACCTCTAACTCTGGTTTCTTCATATATTTATCGAGGCGCGTACGTATGTCGCGCATGACATTCATAAAGTAGAGGAATGCATCAAATGGGGAATCATATGGCGAGAAATAGGCGTGCACATCGCCATCGTTGAAGTATTTCGTGCACATGTAATAAACCAAGTCGGATGTTTGCAAGCGACGCCAATCTTCAATTAAATCTTTATCACCAGTCGCGATAATCTCTGGTTTCAAATCGTAAAGATTTTTCATCGCTTCGTGCTGCATGGAGTTGCCTAGCCATGCGGTGAGGTCGCGCTCGCTGTCTGCCCAAGTGACCGTCCATGGCATAGAAATCTCGTCTTTTGGCTCCATCGAGTCGCAAGCTTCTGACAGAGTGAGAAAATTTGCCTCATCATCTTTGCTCCAGCGGCTAACTAGAGTTTCGAAGAATTCAAAAATGCCAGTATCTTTCCAAATATTTTCACCGAAAGTCTCGAAGTCCATGAAGAGATTGAGCAATGGCCCTTTTTCAGCATCTTCATCGAGCCAGCGGAGGTATTTATCGATCGTGAGTGGCCATTCGTCCCAAGTCTTGTCGGAGAAACGGAAAGCGATATCGTCGGAGCGCTTATAATTCTTGGTTAAAAGTTTGATATTTTGGCAACCTTCTGGACGATAAACATAATTTGGGCTACGTTCGCCGAGCACCTTGTCCCAACCTTCAGCCAAGATGCCCTTAAAGCCGTAATCTTCAGCCCAACGTGCAAGATCATTATTGTAGCTAAATTCAGTGTTGCGGAAAATCTTTGTCTCTACGCCAAACAATTCACGCACGCGATCTTGATGAATGCGCACTTGCTCGGCAAATTCTTCTTGGTCGTAAAAGAAAGCTAGGGAATGGTAATAAGTTTCGGCGGCAATCTCCATGCGACCAGTCTTAGCGAGGCGCTGTAAAGCTTCGATAACTTCTGGCGCCCACTCTTCGGCTTGCTCAATGAAGGAGCCGGTTAGAGAAATTGAGAACCTAAAATTAGGATAAGTGTTAATAAGCTTTTCGAGACGCTTCAGCATTGGGATGTACGATTTTTCGGCGACTTTTTTAAAAATACGCTCATTATTCGTACCTGCAAACCAATCTTTTTCGGTCCAATATTCGTGATCGTAACCGACAGAGAAGATATTGTAGTGCTTCAGTCGGCGTGGCTGATGCATGTGCAAATACAATACAATCGATTTCACCTTAGCGTCTCCTCCACTTAGAATCGGTTTCTTTTATTCTTGCTTACTTCATCATACACCTGAATGCACTTAGCCGCAACGTCATCCCAAGAGATGCGAGCATATTCGCGACGCACGCCGTCTCTGAGCGTATTCGTAAGGGCCGGGCTTTCAGCGATGTTTACGAGTGCTCCTGCTAGTTTATCTTCATCCCAGAAATCATATCTTACAATCGAATTCAAAACTTCGCCCACGCCAGATTGCTTCGTGATAATTAGGGCGTTGCCGTGGTGAGCTGCCTCGAGGGCGGTAAGGCCAAACGGTTCAGATACAGAAGACATTACAAAGACGTCGGAGATGCTATAAATATCGCGTAGCTGTTTGCCGCGAATGAAGCCGGTGAAGATAACGTTTGAAGAAATGCCAAGTTCGGCCGACATCCGCATCAGTTCATCTTTTTGCTCACCATCACCGGCGAAGAGGAAAATCATCTTCGGATGAATGCTGACTGCACGGGCGGCAGCGCGCATCAAGTGGAAGAGGCCTTTCTGCAAAGTGAAGCGACCAACCGTTGAAACGATGGTGTAGCCTTTCTTCTTGAGACCTTCGATATACTGATAGCTCGAGCCGTCATAGTGATAATCATCATCCGGAGCATCGAAGCCATTGTAGGCCACATCAATCTTGCTCGGCGGAATACCATATTTCTCGACAATGATGTTCTTAGTGGCTTGGCTGACCGCGATAATCTTATCTGCCCAGACCAAACCTTCATATTCAATCTGATGGATAAGTGGGTTACCACCGTTTGCACCACCGCGGTCAAATTCGGTCGCATGGACGTGCGCTACGAGCGGGACGCCGAAATTCTTTTTCGCAAGAATACCAGCTTCGTAGGTTAGCCAATCGTGTGCATGTACGAGATCTGGCTTAAAATGCATCAGATATTGTTCGACGAATTTGCAGTAATCTTTCTGAATATCCCGAATTGAACATGGGCGGCCTTGCGGACAGATGCAGTTCTTGTCTTCGACGGTCTTTGATGAGTAAGCATTACCGCCACCATAGAGAAAATCTGGGCTCATCGGCGTAGCAGAGAGTACGTGCATGTAGTCAAGGTGATGCTCGGCTTCGTATGGGACCACAAAATCAATGTCAGCGCCCATTTTTGCCAAAGATTTCGACAAATTTAAGCAAGCTACCCCAAGTCCACCGCTGTTGTGTGGTGGTAGCTCCCACCCTAACATTAAAATTTTCATCTACTTTTTAGTTTAGTACTTATGCTTCCAAAACACAAGCGAAATGACTCGATTTTTTCGGATTTTTTTTGTAAAATGTGGAAAAGGTACAGATAAGGAAATCATATGACCAGAAAATCAACTGCCAAAACATCGAAATCCGTTGTAAAAAATACAAAGACAGATAATGACGCAGAATCAACGAATGTTGTAAAAAATACTAAAATAGATGCCAAAATCGACCCGAAGCTTTCCGAAATTGCCAAAATCAAGCACAATGAGCAGCCAGATATTGTCGACAGTCCACGCTGGTATCATTTCACTGCATTAATCGCTGTACTAATTCTGGCCGGTTTCGCAGTCTATAAGCTAATTAATCGTTATGACGTATCGATTCTGGGCGCTAGCCACACGGTAGATATCTATCATGGTTGCGACGCCGTGAATCCAGACGAGCCAACGGACGACAGTGATCGCAAATATCGAAGTTATGGTCTGCGCGAAGGCGATATGTTTGGCAAGGATGGCCTCACGAGCAACGAAGAGGAAGCCTATGTGCGCATTATCAAGTTCGAGGGCGACTATGCGGTGGTTAGCCGTCATAGCGACGACAACGATTGGGCCGAGCGCACAGTAGACTATGGTGTTATTCAGAGCGTCTACCTCTATCAGAATGACGAAAGTTGTGTAGAATCTTTGGTTTTCACAATACGTTAAGAAATTGTCAAGCCCACCACTATTATTGACAAATACGTGAAAATATGCTAGTATATACTGGCATGCGGATTTCGTGTCCGCAGTACTTTTCTAGCGCTTTGTTATTCCTATGATTCTTAGGATTGGCAGGGAGGAGGTAAATAATGCCAATTTACTTCAACGTACCAACTTGCATTTCCGGTGGGCAAAGTTATAGCTCCGGCTTCATCTGCCGTCGTTCGAGACCGCGTGGCTTCGGCCATCGCGAGGCTCCGATGGAAATCAGCCAGGGCTATATGCGCTCAATAGGCCCAAGTAATTTTCCGCAAGGAATTGAAACTGGCCTCACGGTTTTGGAATATTCCTACTACAGCGGCTTTTATATCAGCGCACGTAAGAGTCGCTCGGCCACGTCACGACTGTCATATGTCACGCTTGACCTATATACGGTCAATCCGAATGCGGACTTGCATAATCGCACTGACGCCGTACTGGTGCGCAACTGCGATCGCGATCGTGTTGAAGTCCTTTCTGGTGGCGGATATAATCATAGCGGCGAACGCTGTTTCGATAATATCTTTCTCCGCGTGAAGGTGCCGGCGATTATCGCCATTCAACGTCATCGCAAGCTGAAGTTTTTTACGCGTTACGACTATTTCTACCTGGTTACCAAGGACGGCATTAAGGAGATAGCCGCCCATCGTGGCGATGATACTAATCCTTTATCTGGCGTTTCTTCCAACATCGAGACGGATTGGGAATACGTCTAAGCCAAAAGCCGCCGGCCTCGCGCTGGCGGATTTTTCGTACCTTTTTACAGAGCAAATTGCGAGTTGTATAGGTCGGCATAAAAGCCGCCCTTTGCCATTAGTTCTTTGTGGTTGCCAGTCTCGATGATGTTTCCCTCATTCATCACAAGAATCAAATCGGCATTCTTAATCGTCGATAGACGGTGCGCAATAATAAACGACGTATGTCCTTCCATCAACTTGTCCATCGCTTTTTGGACCAGCTCCTCTGTACGCGTATCGACATTTGAAGTTGCTTCGTCGAGAATTAAGAATGGCGCATCCTCAATCATGCCACGCGCAATCGTGATCAGCTGCTTTTGGCCGGCCGAAATCGAATCATTTTCACCAACTTCAGTTTTTAAGCCATGCGGCAAAGTCTTAATAAAGTGACTAAGGCCAACCGTGTCGCAAACTTTCATCACATCTTTATCGCTTACGCCGGGATGGTTATAAACAATATTATCGCGCACAGTGCCACTAAACATCCAAGTATCTTGCAGAACCATCGTAAAGAGCGAATGAATTTCTTCGCGCGTCATCTCTTTGGTAGATTTTCCATCAATGCGAATATCGCCAGATTGGATGTCGTAGAATTTCATTAGTAAATTTACCATCGTAGTTTTGCCGGCACCAGTTGGGCCAACGATAGCGATTTTTTGGCCAGCTTTTGCCTTAGCGGAAAAGCCTTTGATGGTAAGCTTATCTTCGCTGTAACCAAACTTAACATTGTCGAATTCAATATCGCCGCGTACAGCGTCTTTATCGATATGCGCCTCGAGCCCGTGTTCGCTCGGCATCTCTTCTTCGTCTAAGAATTCAAAGACGCGTTCGCTCGAAGCGGCGGCTGGTTGCAAGCTACCAATCGCCTGCGCGATGCGCGAAAGCGGTGAAGAGAAGAGGCGTACGTAAGAGATGAATGCTACGATAATGCCAAAACTAATCATGCTATTCATCGTGAGTAATGCGCCAGTCACACAGATTGCAACGTAGCCAAAGTTGCCCATGAACGCCATCAACGGGTGCATCATACCAGACAGGAATTGGCTGCGCTGGTTGGCGGTATGAATCTTTTTGTTGATACGGTCGAATTTTTGGTCGGCTGTTGATTTGCCGTCGTAGGCTTTTACGACCGCGATGCCAGAATAAACTTCTTCAATATGCGAGTTAATGTTGCCGAGCTCCACTTGGCGGTCGGTAAAGTATTTTTGCGATTTCGAAAGAATAATCGCAACAAAGACAAAGCCGATTAAACTAGACGCAATTGCGACGAGCGCCATAATCCAGTTCGTCCAGAACATCATCACGACCGCGCCAAGCAGTAATGATCCCTCGCCAATAATGGTGCCGAACGAATTATCAAGACTACTTGCTACTGAATCCACATCGTTCGTGATGCGCGACAGCACGTCGCCGATTTGGTGTTTATCAAAATATTTCAGCGGCAATTTGTTAATTTTGTGCGAAATGCGGTTGCGCAGAATACGCGCAAAACCGGCCGTTACGCGCGCCATCACCCAACCCTCTAAGAATTCCAGTAGGGCCGACGCAAGATAGACGCAAACCATAAAGATAGCTAAGCCCTTAATCTTCTCGTAATTCATTCGTGGCTTGATAATGTTTTGTACCGATTCCGGCATTTTATCGATTGCCGAATATAATTTCGTCGCAATCGTGGCACGATCGGCGCCATCGGTATTAGCATCGGCCATTGAATATTCGGATGACAATTCAATTATTTTCGCCTTATCTTCGACGGTGATTATTTGCCCATCAATAACGCTTTCGCTAGCCGGGTCTTTCATGATTTCGGCGAAAGTATTAGATATTTTTTCGTTGTCAATCATAATGCCCGCGGAGATTTCGTCGGTGATTTGCGCAAGTTTGTCCGGTGCAATGACGGACAAAATCGAACCACCGAGCGAGAAGACGATTGCAATTACGATTGCGAGATAGAAGCCTTTCATCTCGCTCAGCATGCGCTTAATAGATTTGCCGAAGTTTTTTGCTTTGGAGACTTCTTTTCCGCGTCCGCCGCCAGGACCGCCACCGTTAAACATTGAGCTCCTCCTTCGTCAGCTGCGAGAGCGCAATTTCTCGATAAATCTCGCAATGCTTCATTAATTCTCGATGCGTGCCATGGCCGACGCATTCGCCCTTATCGAGCACGATGATTTGGTCGGCGTGCATAATGGTGCCAATACGCTGCGCGACAATTAGCGAAGTTGCGTCTTTGGTATGTTCTTTTAAGGCTTGGCGCAAGGCTGCGTCGGTCTTATAATCGAGCGCCGAGAAAGAATCGTCGAAGATATAAATCTCTGGGTCGCGGGCGACGGCGCGCGCAATCGCCAGGCGCTGCTTTTGGCCGCCAGAAAGGTTCGTGCCCGATTGGGCGACATGCGAGTTGTATTGCTTGTCGAGTTTTTCGACGAAATTCTTTGCCTGCGCCACTTTTGCGGCGGTTTGGATTTGGCGCTCGCTCGGTTTGTTCTTGCCATTGTCGCCGTAGGTAATGTTGCTCGCGACGGTGCCAGAGAAAATTACCGCCTTTTGTGGGATATAGCCAAGTTTGCGGCGCAATGCTTTTTGCTTGTAATCTTTCACGTTTACGCCGTCTACGAACACTTCGCCGTCAGTCGCATCGTAAAAACGTGGCACGAGATTTATTAATGTTGACTTACCTGAGCCGGTTGAGCCAATGAAGGCGACGGTCTGTCCTTTTTCGGCTTTGAAAGAAATATTGCGTAGCAGATATTCCTCAGCATCCGGATACTTAAATGAGACATTGCGAAATTCTACCGTGCCTTTTTCGGCTGTATCGTCATCGAAGCTGCCGTCTTTGATGGTAATTTCTTGATCGAGCACTTCATTAATACGATCGGCGGAAACTTGCGCGCGCGGAATCATCATGAAGATCATTGCCACCATCAGGAAGCTCATAATCACATGAATCGCATAAGAAGAGAAAACGACCATATCGCTAAAGACAGTCAGTTTGTCTGCCATCATTGAATTGCCAATGAGATAGGCGCCGAGGAAGTAGATCACCAGTGTAATACCGTTCATAATCAAATACATCACTGGCGACATCACGCTCATTACGCGATCGACGAAGCGGTTGATGTCGGCAAGCTCGGTGTTGCTCTTGTCGAATTTGTGCTCCTGGTATTTTTCGGCATTAAAGGCACGCACTACGCGAATACCAGTCAAATTCTCGCGCGTGACGCCGTTTAGGCGGTCGGTCAATTTCTGAATAATCTTAAAGCGCGGAATTACAATCATCATCGTCGTAATCAAAGTCGCGAGCAGAATAACTACCGCAATACCAGTCGCCGTACTCCACTCCCAGCTTTTGCCGTGGATTTTTACAATCGCCCAAATGGCACTCATTGGCGCACGCACGAGCATATTCGCGCCCATTGTAATTAACATGCGCGTCTGCGTAATGTCATTCGTCGTGCGAGTAATGAGGGAAGAAGTCGAGAACTTTTTCACTTCATTAAGGCTTAGGCTCTCAACCTTGTCGAAGATGCGCTTGCGTGTAATATATGAAAAGTCTGCGCCTACGCACGATACGAAATAGCCAGCAATAATCGTCGATATTAAGCTACCAAATGCGCAGAGCAGCATCATGCCGCCGTTTTGCAAAATATCGCCCATTGCGCTACCTTCGGTTTGCACAAGTTTCGTGATGGCGGACATATATTCTGGCATTTTTAGCTCAAGCCAAACTTGGCCCGCAATAAACATGACAGCTAATAATATATATAGATAATCTTTTTTATAAAGATGTCGTAAAAGTTTAAACATATACTATGCTTTTGCTAGAAGTCTCCAATTAAATCATTTTATATATTTATATTTTTTGCTTTGCTAAATAAAATTTCCCGATCCCCCAACAGTACATCGGCTCATGGCCGTTCAGCATATGTATTATAACATGCGCGCACTGTCAATAAAAAGCCCCCCGAAGCAATCTCGGGGGGCGGGGTATCTCTGCGCCGTCAAAGGACCATTATTATTACTACATTCCCGTTCGAAAGGATGGTAAAGGTGAGAGCGCCTGGCTTAGCGCTGACGGCTTGCAGAGAAACTTTTTTAAAAAGAGATGCCGCTAAGGGCTGATTTTCGGGGGCGAAGACTCGGTTCACGATAACTTCTTCATCCGAAATTGCGTTAGCTTGTCTGATTTTTGTTGTTTCTGGCTCATTCTCGCGCCGGTGGCGGAGGAGGTGTGTGATTCTGGGTGTGGGTTATATAAATACGCGCCCCAGAAAGCTCAGACAATTAACGGCATCTCAAAGGGAACCATTCGCCCCAGCTGGCGTTGGCGCTCATAACAAGGGCACGCAGTGTGACAGGTATGCCCGGCCAAGCTAGATTGGCGAATCTAGACACATCATACGGCATTTTACGCCAGTTTGCAAGCATAAGCATTATATTTTATAATATTTTTTCCACAAAACCATGTATAATATGAACATATGCGAATTAAAGTAATTCTTGCCTCAATACTATTAACCTTAATACCTTTCGCCTCGAGCTATGCCGCTATTTCGTACGATGGAATTAACCCGATTGCCGATAACATCGTTTTTGTCGGCGATTCTTATTGCATGGGCGCAAATTTAGACAGCCCAGACGAGGGTTGGGCGGAGATTACTGCAAGATATTTTGGCTCCCAAAAATACATCCGTAGCTGTAAAGGCGGCACGGGTTTTTCAGCCACTTCCAGCGACGAAAGTTTTATTAATCTCGTTGAGCATGCCGCCGAGCAGAGCGAAGATCCAAATGCTATTGAATGGGTAGTGATTATGGGTGGCTATAATGATTATCGCGTTGACGACGATACGCTCCTAAGTGATGGCGCTCAGATGATTCTGCGCGCGAAGGAATTATTCCCGCAGGCCACAATCTTAGTCGGCATGAATGCCTGGGATTCCATTCGCGCCGATCGCCAAGAGCAACTCGATCGCGTGCTGCTTGATGTGCGCGCTATTGTACAATCTACGGGCGTGACTTATGTTGACCATATCGAAGAAGTTTTATATAACCATCCAGAATTTTTCACTAGCGACGGCGTGCACCCGAATAGCAATGGACAATCGCGCTTAGCCGAATGCCTAGCTACTTTTATTTCGAATATCGTCAGCGAACGTGCTAAGGCGGATGCTGAGGTGCAAACCGCCGAAAAGGTTAATGCCTATGGTAATATTACACTTTGGCTCGTGCTTGGAACTGGCATTATCATCTATCTCATTTACGGCATTCGTCATATCCTTGCCGAGAAAAAAACCGCAAAGTAAGCCAGCCATCATTTGTGCGAATCTGTTATAAAACGCATAAAAATAGCCCCACGTCCGCGGAGCTATTTTGCCTAGAAGCCTAGTTCGTAATCGTCGCCTCGCGCATCACCGAGGCAATATTTTTTCGGGGATTTCGACAGAGAATTGCGGATTTTTGACGCACCAATCTTGAATGGCGGTAGCGGCCGCGTCGGCAACTTCTTCGTCTTCGATAGCGGAAGCGCCTGATACGCACGCGATAATCATTGCAAACGCGCGATGGCTGAGCAGAAGATTGTAGCAGACGGCGCCACGATAAGACGCGAAGCCATGTTCTTCGTCGCAGGCCAAATCGCCTAAATCGCGACCGGAGCGACCACCGAGGCCAAGCTCGATTGACTTGAGGCAGGCGGCTACTTTCAACGCCGAAAAGGCGTAAGTGTCTACCGGCGAGCCTTCGCGTCGGTCGCGATTGATGACGTAGTTGCCTTGCGGCGTGATGCGCGCGGTCATTTCGCAGCGATCGGTAAACTGCGTGTCGATGCCAGGCATTTCGGAAGCAACGCGGCATTCCGGCAGGTAACATACGCGAATGCATCCATCGCCGCTTTCGAATCCTTCGAGTGTGGCTGCTTTCTCGCGGCAGGCCAAAACGATGTCATCGATTAAACGATAAAAACTGAATCTATCCATAATAAACCCTCCCTTGACAGATTTCTGAGCTTACTGGCTGGAAAAGTACGTGCTTGCAAAAAGCGCAGATATATAGTCTATTATATCACACATCGCCGAAAAAGTCAAGATTAACAGAGGCGACAACCACCAAAAAAGACCTCGCGGGTAAGCATATTAACGAGGTCTTTTTTGAGAATTTATAGAGTGTGTAGTAAGTCGATTAAGCCAGCGATAACTTCCGTCTTATGGCGAAGCTCGTGACGTTTTTCTTTGAGCTGTTCTTTTGCCGTGGCAAAATTCGGATCATTCTCGTCGAAGAGCGCATCCTCAAGTTTATCCATATCAACAATTAAAATGTTGCGCTCGACGCGAAGATGCTCGAGGCGTTTGCGAATAACATCGCGCATATCATCTCCTTTTGGCTCAGTTTCTTCAACATCTGCTACAACGGCAGGCTGCTCATCATGATGTTCTTCGGCAGGATGTTCTTCCTCAGGCTCATCATGATGTCCTTCGTCATGGTGTTCTTCTTCGGTCGGTACGTCATCATGATGCTCTTCATCATGGTGTTCCTCTTCCTTAGGTTCATCATGATGCTCCTCTTCTTTAGGCTCATCATGATGCTCTTCATCATGGTGTTCCTCATCATGGTGTTCCTCTTCCTTAGGTTCGTCATGATGTTCCTCATCATGATGTTCTTCGGCAGGATGTTCTTCCTCAGGCTCATCATGATGTCCTTCGTCATGGTGTTCTTCTTCGGTCGGTACGTCATCATGATGCTCTTCATCATGGTGTTCCTCTTCCTTAGGTTCATCATGATGCTCCTCTTCTTTAGGCTCATCATGATGCTCTTCATCATGGTGTTCCTCATCATGGTGTTCCTCTTCCTTAGGTTCGTCATGATGTTCCTCATCATGATGTTCTTCGGCAGGATGTTCTTCCTCAGGCTCATCGTGATGTTCTTCGTCATGATGCTCCTCTTCTTTAGGCTCATCATGATGTTCTTCTTCGGCTGGCTTATCTTCATGTTTTTCCTCAGCCGGAGCAGGAGTCGGGATTAATGATTCTGGCTCTTTCTTTTCTTCGCGCGGCGGAATCACGACGCTTAACTCTTCGTCTTTACGGGCCATTTCTTCTGCGCGGCGCTCTTCATCAAGAATGCGTTTTTCTTCTGGGTCAACATCTTGTGTCGTACCGGCGCTTGGATCGGAAAAGAGGGAATGCATTTCCGCTTCACTACGGCTATCCACGAATTCCTCTTCTTTCTCTTCTTCTTTCTCGCCTTCGTTTGAATTAGCTTTAATGCCACTCTTCGCAGCAAGATCGTTTACATTTGTAACTTTATCTCCGCCAAAAGAGCTAAAATCTGTAACTGGCTTGTCGCCTTCTACCTCTTCGACTGGCGGGTTAAAAATTTGTTCCTGCATGGCGATCATATGTTCAAAAGAATCGCTCTTGCCGAAATTCTTGTCTTCCTTATTATCGGAATGATCGTTATTATTCATTTATTTTGCTCACCCTTTTATAGAATATGCTAAAATAATATTAACATAAACGGAATGAGATTGACAAAAATGCCTAAGAAAAAATCACATAAAGCCGAAGGCTCCACTATTAAAAAGGATGACAAAGTTACGCATTATCTCCATGCGTCTGGCATCTTAATGATCGTGTCTAGCGTTTTTATGGTAACGCTGCCGATTCTTTATTCGAAATTATATTATTATATGGTCGAGCATGCGGGGATGGGCAAGATTGACTGGTTAATTGACGGTTCAGTTGTCGCTGGTATCATAATTGCGCTACTTTATTGTTTACTCGGCCTCTTTGTCTTCCGTGCCGGCGAAAACAACACTCGTCTCGCGCAGGGTATGGGCGCACTCAATACCGCCATGGCTATTCTTGCGGTTGTTGCCGCAACTTTAATCTTCATGCCGGTCCCAGAAGCCACTTTTGAGTATGCTACGTCGTACTTTGTAGCCAATACTGCCGCGCCGGGCATTTTCCCAATGTTTATCATGATGTTAGTCGATGCAGCACTGCTTGTCGGCATGGTCTGTTCCGTCGCCGCGTTGGACGATATGTGCCTCGTCCGCGCAAAAAAGAAATAGTTTAAAAACAAACACTAAACCGGCTCAGAAAGGGCCGGTTTTTTGATGTATGATAAAGGCATGAAGAAAGCTCTAATCGTGCTCGACATGCAAAACGTTTGCGTCGGCAAGAATAATGCGCCAATTTTTCAATACAACAAAGAGGCGCTAATTTGGAATGTTAATAAAGTTATTGAGAGTCGCCAGCACGATTTAGTTGTCTATATTCGTACAGTCTTAAAAAATAATCCGTTATTGTGCGCTCTGTCGCCGCTCAAAGTTTTCGAGGGTTCGCCCGAAGCGAATTTGGTGGATGAACTGACGATTATTTCGGAGCACGTCCTACTTAAATATCGTGGCGACGCTTTCTCGAATCCCGAACTAGCGAAATTACTCAAGAAGCACCATATCGACGAAGTCGAGATTATCGGCGTAGATGGTGCTGGCTGCGTAGTGCGCACGGCGAATGGAGCTATCAAGAATGGTTTTAAGGCCATAATTAATGTTCAAGCAACCGACACAAATTATAAACTCCGCCAGAAGATTGCGTTCAAAAAGCTCAAGAAAAAAGGCGTCAAGTTTATTTAGCGCCAACAAAAATGGCAGGGGCGGCAAGACTCGAACTCGCGACACCTGGTTTTGGAGACCAGTGCTCTACCAACTGAGCTACGCCCCTACGGCTTCGTTTATTATAACATAACTCCTAGCATGGTAAAATAAGACCAGTATGTATGATAAGTTTACCGATTTTATAAAAGACAAGCAGCACATTTGCGTAGTGCAAGCTGAAAATCCTGACGGCGATTCGCTCGGTTCCGCGTTGGCACTCGAAGAAGCTTTAGCTGATAAGGAAGTTTCACTTTATTGTCCGGTCGACATTCCAAAATATATGCGCTATTTTGACGGCTGGGGTAGGGTAGATATCGAATTTGCCTACAAAGCCGACGCTATTATTATTGTCGACACTGCCAGTACGACTTTGCTTTCGAAGCTCCTGAACGACGCCGCCATTCGCAACTGCCTCTATAGTACGCCAGTGTTAGTGATTGATCACCATGAGACCGAGGCCGATCTGGAATTTCCATACAAAAGCATCATTGAGCCCACCTCTAGCTGCTGCGCATTGCTGCATAAGATTTTCAAAGATCAAAATGTCGTCATTAGTGCTAAATGCGGCGAGAATATCATTTATGGCGTTTTATCCGACACGCTTGGCCTCACTTCGCCAAGTACTACGTCCGAAGATTACCGCATTGTAGCCGAGCTCATCGATAACGGCGCTAATATCGCCGAGATGGAAGAGCGCCGGCGCGATTTTTCCAAGAAATCGCCACGCATTTTGGATTACAAAGCCGATCTTATTAAGCGTGTCGAATACCATCTAGATGGTAAGCTGGCGACGGTCTTGATTCCATTCGATGATATTCAGGAATATTCCGACGAATACAATCCAAATGTGCTGATTCTCGAGGAATTACGTCTCGTAGAGGGCGTAGAAATTGCGGTTGCGATTAAAACTTATCCAGACGGTAAGTTAACGGGAAAGATCCGCTCGGCGCAACCAGTGGCCGATCAAGTGGCGGGTTTCTTTGGCGGTGGCGGCCATCCATATGCGGCCGGTTTCCGCGTATATGACGATTATGAAAACGTTTTGCCGGATTTGATTGAAGCTACAATGAAGGCGCTAGATATTCATTAATTTCGCACCAAAGCATGGTGCTTATGGTAAAATAATTATATGCACGGGTTGGGCGTAAATATCAAAGAAATTAATGATCGTATCGATTTTTGCGACTATGTATCGGTTGCGCAAATCTTTTTGAAAGATAATTTCCTCCTCAACCGCCCGTTGGCTTTTTCAGACATTAAGCCACGTTTGCTTGGTCACTGGGGTTCTTGCCCAGGCATCAACCGCGCCTATGCGAATATTAAAGCGCGTTTTCCAGCGGCTGATTTTATTCTTGGCCCTGGTCACGGATTCCCGGCATTGCAAGCGAATCTCTTTTACGATGGTTTACTACACGAACGCTATCCAGAAGCCACGCATAATTTGCACGGCATCGAATATATCTGTCGTCAATTTTCTTGGCCATACGGTTTTCCGTCGCATGCTAGTCCGCTTACGCCACATGTGGTTTCGGAAGGTGGTGAGCTTGGCTATGCGCTTGCTACCGCTTACGGTGTAGTACTTGGTCGCCCAGAGCGCACGGTCGCCGTATTAATTGGTGATGGCGAACTCGAAACCGCCACGGCGCTTGCCAGCCTAAATCTTAATAAGATTCTTAATTCCAAATATAATGGCCAAGTTATCCCGATTTTACATCTGAATGGTTACAAGATTTCCGCGCCAACTATTTACGGCCGCAGTAGCGAACGCGAATTATTACAAATGTTCCGCGGCTTCGGCTACGATCCAGTCATTGTCGACGGCACGGATACGGATTCGTTCCAGCTTGTATTGAGCGAGCTCAATACAAATTCATTCATCATCATGAAGACGCCAAAAGGTTATGGCGGCCCGAAAGAAGTGAACGGTGTCAAGATTGAAGGAAATTGCGCCGCCCATCAAGTGCCACTGCCGAAGGCGAAGACCGACGAAACGCAATTACATATGCTTGAAGAATGGCTAAAATCATACAATTTTAAGGAGTTATACGATGAATTTACCGACCGAGATTAAGGACCCAGGACTCGAGCTAGCTTCTTCCGCAAAAGTTTTCGGTGAATGTGTCCGCGATGAACTCCGCACGCATGATGATTTCTATTTCTTTAGTCCAGACGAGACTACATCGAATCGCCTCGGCGCCGTCTATGAAGCTTCAAATCGTGCTTGGATTCGTAATACCGAAGCGTGGGATAAATATCTCTCATCGAATGGCCACGTAATCGAGCTGCTTTCGGAAAACACTTTATTTGCCGTTTTGGCCGGCCATATCTTAAGCGGCGGACGCGGCTGTATGACTAGTTATGAGAGCTTTTTGCCAATCGTTAGTTCACAAATCGATCAGCATCTAAAATTCCTTAAGCAGAGCAGAGAGATCGAATGGCGCCCGCGCGTTCCGGCGCTCAATATCCTCTCGACTTCCTGCTGGCAACGTCAGGATCATAACGGCTATACGCACCAAAATCCAGCACTAATCTCTAGCTTACTTGCAAAACCATCCAATCTAGCGAACTGTTTCTTCCCAGTTGACGATGTTGCCGCTTATGCGGCTTGGGGATTTATGGCACGCTCCAAAGATGTTGTAAATCTTACAACATTTAACAAGATCGAGCAGCCACGTTGGATCGACATCAATCATGCGCGCTTCCAATTGACAAACGGTGGTGCTTCGATCTTTGGTTTCGTCTCTGATGATAATCCTGAAATTGTTGTCGCTGCGGCGGGTGATATTCCGACAAACGAGGCCATTGAGGCTATTTCGCTAGCCAAAAAAGAAGTGCCAGAGCTTCGCGTGCGTTTTGTGGGCATTGCCGCGTTATCTTATGGCGCCATCGGTACCACCGAAAACAAGCTCAAGCCATCCGATTTCGATGATTATTTCACAATCGATAAGCCTATCGTCGTAAATTTCCACGGCTACGCCGAAACGATGCGCGGGATTATGTCACACTATACCGACACGCGCCGTGTTGATATTCATGGTTATGATGATCAGGGTTCGACCACCTCACCGATCGACGAACTCGCTCGCAACCGCTGTAGTCGCTACGACCTCGCTGCCGCCATCCTAGAGCGCTCCGGACATTACGGATTTGCCCGTAAATTTGAAGATATGATTGTTGAAAACGCCAACTATGCCGTACTCCGCGGCGTCGATAAATAATTTTTGACTTTTATGCATCCGATGATATAATTTTAAAGTTGTTTTTTGACGACAATGCACCTTGAAAGGAGTGATGTTTTCGTGGATTTTTAAATCCGAACGCTAATCTATCTGTTGTGATACCGAAGGGATGGTATAATACCACTATGAGCAAACTGATTCTTATTACGAACCCAGGCAGCGCCAGCCGCAAATACGCCCTTTATAATGGCGAAGAACTTATGGCGCAGTTCCATTTTGAGTATGAAGGGAAGAAGGTCGTCTGCACGATTAATGACGTCGATGATGGCAAGAAGAAAATCAAACCAGAAATCACTGATCTTAATGACGCAATTACGATTCTGCCGAAGATTCTCAACGATGAGCAGTACGTCACTGGTCAGCATAAGCTTGCCGCTGTCGTAGTACGCATTGTTGCGCCTGGTGATTATTTTACTGAAGACCACGTTGTTGATGCTGAATATATGACGCAGCTCAAAGAAGCCGAGAAGCGCAACCCAGTCCACGTGCCAACCACGGCGAACGAAATTCGCGGTATTCGCAAGTGCTTCAAAGATGTAAAGATTATTTCCGTATCCGACTCGGCTTTCCACTGGGAAAAGCCAGACACCTATAAATATTACAGTTTTGATCCAACCCTTGCTGACGAGTACGAAATTAAGCGCTATGGCTATCATGGCCTTAGCTACGCTTTCATTTCTCGTTACATGAAGGAGCAGGGCATCTTGCCAGAAAAACTCGTCGCAATGCATCTTGGCTCCGGTTCGAGCGTTTCTGCCATCTTGAATGGCCATGCCATGGATAATTCGATGGGCTACACCCCACTCGAAGGCCTCGCCATGAGCACTCGCGTCGGTACGATTGATGCCGCCGCTGCGCTTAACCTCAAGAAAGCACTCAAGATGACTTCCGATGAAGAATTTTTGCTCTATCTCAACAAGAAATGTGGTCTGCTCGGCCTTTCTGGCATTTCTGACGATATGCGCGACGTTATTAAGGCGCGCGACGAAGGTGATCTTCGTGCTAGTACGGCGCATTCGATTTTCATCTATCGCATTCAGAGCTACGTTGGTCAAATGGCCGCTACGCTTGGTGGTGCCGACGCCTTAGTCTTTGCTGGCACGATTGGTGAGCGCTCCGAAGAAATTCGTCGTCTCGTCACCCAAAAGATGGAATATCTTGGCTTTAAGCTCGACGAAGAGAAGAATATGAATCCAGAATTCACCGATCGCTATGCGATTATCTCTACGCCAGATAGCAAGCCAATTTACATTGTCTTTACCGATGAAACTTCGCAGATGATTTATCGCGCTCAAAAATTCTTGGAAGATTAATCACAAATCTCCTTTCGGAGCCCCCACGAGGGGGCTCTTTTTGTTATGATAGATATATGGAGAGATTTTTAGATTATTTTACCCCCGAGCACTACGATCTCGATTTAAATATTAACGACGAAAAGACGCGTATTAGCGGTACCGCGACTATCCGCGGCGAGGCAAAGGCCGAAAGCATTAAACTTCATGCTGTTCGAATGGATATAAAATCCGTTCAGTTAGACGGCGTTAAGTTTGAGGATTTCGTGCATGCCGAGAATGTTTTGACGCTTAGTCATATATCGTTGGGTGTGCACGAGCTGAAAATAAAATTTATTTCGCGCATCGAATCAGATATGGAGGGCGCTTATTTGTCGACTTACGAACACGATGGCGTTACAGAGAAAATTGTCGCCACGCAATTTGAGTCGCATTATGCGCGCGAATGTTTCCCGTGTATCGATGAACCAAGTGCTAAAGCGACTTTTGCACTCAAAATCACCTCTATTGATGGCGATCAAATTCTCTCCAATATGCCAGCCGCATTTACTACCGTCCAAGAAGGGCGCAAAACGGTTGAATTTGCCGAAACGCCACGCATGTCTACATATCTCGTGGCTTTTGCGGCGGGCAAATTTATCTCCACTGGCACTACTTCCGCTCATGGTGTCAAGATTAATGTCTTTGCTGGACTCCATCAAAACCCGGCCGATCTCGAATATGCGGCGCAATTTGCGGCTGATGTGCTAGATTTTTATGACGACCGTTTCAAGACGCCATTCCCGTTGCCAAAAATGGATTTGCTTGCCTTGCCAGACTTTGAGGCCGGCGCGATGGAAAACTGGGGACTCGTCACTTTCCGCGAAATCGCTTTACTCGCCAATGAAGAATCATCGCTCGACACGAAGCAATATGTCGCTATCGTGATTGCGCACGAACTGTCGCACATGTGGTTCGGCGACCTTGTGACGATGAAGTGGTGGGATGATCTTTGGCTCAACGAATCCTTTGCAAACATGATTGAGGTCTATTCGACCGATAAGATTCGGCCAGAACTCCGCGCCTGGGAAGATTTTTATCTTACCGCCGTATCTAGCTCGCTCTCGCGCGATAGTTTGCCAGGTGTTCAGCCAGTAAAAGTCGATGTCGCGAGCGTTGAAGATATTTCGAATCTCTTTGACAGTGCCATTGTTTACGGTAAGGGTTCGCACTTGCTCTTGATGCTAATGCGCACGATGGGTGAAGAGCAATTCTTCGCCGGTCTCACGGATTATTTTGCCAAGCACCAATATAGCAATACTTCGGCTGATGACTTATGGGACGCGCTTACACCACATGCTGATTTCAATGTTAAAGAATTCATGACGCCGTGGCTTACCCAATCTGGCTATCCAGTATTGAACGGCAAGAACCAAACCAGGTTCCTCTTAACCGGCGAGACGGACGATACGAAATATCCAATTCGTGAGATTCATGACGATTTGTCCGGCCACTATATTATTAATTATAGTGACGACGAATTTACCGAGAAGCTAAAACACGTTGACGCAATGAACAAAGAACAGAAGTTTCGTCTTTTGATGGACCGTCGTTTACTTGCTAAAACCGACATGGTCGAAAGTGTTTCGATGATGCCGTTAATTCAGGCCTTCGCGAGCGAGACCGATTCAGTCGTTTGGGAGCTAATTGCTGCAATTATTTCCGACTTGAAACAGTTCTTCGATCCGAATACCGATGAAAAACATCGATTTCAGGCTTTCATTGCTAAGCTCGCGCGCCCAAATTACGATCGCCTCGGTGTAGTCGCGAGAACAGAGGACAGCTACGACGACACGCAGCTTCGCTCAACTATTATGGGCTTAATGCTCTATGCGCATGACGAAAAATACTTCGCCGACGTAAAGGCTGCCTATGGTAATAAACATATTAAGGATGTTGACGCAAATTTGCGCTGGATTATCGGCTCAACTTTAATTCGCGATGATGCCAGCCTTGATAAAGAATATTTCCATATATATAACAGTACGCCAGACGCCGCGCTCAAGCGTGACCTAATGGACGCCATTACGAACACGCGCGACCGTGAAGTTTTGCTTGGATATATTAATAAGCTCAAAGACGAGAGCGTTGTCCGCTCGCAAGATCGCCTCATTTTCTATATGCGCCTACTCCGGAACTACATCGTTAAGGATGATGCTTTTGCCTGGATGTATCAAAACTGGGATTGGCTCCGCACCGCCGAGGGCGATAAGACAATTTCCGAATATCCGCGCTATGCTGCGACTTTTGTGCGCCATTCTGACGAGGCGGAGAAATATAAACAGTTCTTCCACGCGCTAGAGGACGAGAAAATTCTTAGCCGCGATATCAAAATCGCCTTTTCGGAAATTGACGCCCGCTTACATTTAATCGGACATGATCAAGCTGCCATCTTTGACTATCTAGCTCAGAACACCTAAAATAAACATAAATGGAATACGAATACGGATTAGATAAAGTCCAAAAAACTGCGCAAAAAGAAATCATGCGCCCATTTCATATTTTGATTGGCTTCATGATCGCCTTGTCGGCGCTGTTAATTTTAGTCTATGGGTATTTAACAGCAATGGGCTTGCTTCCATATGCGGATCATTTAGCACAACGCCTAGCAACGAGCTGGGAGGGGCTAATTGTCGTATATTATCTATTCGTTTCTGCTTTCGTCGCCATCCCATTTGCTATCCTTAGCTTCATTGGCCGTAAGAAATGCCTCGATATCGGAGACACTAAGAGTCCGCTAAACATCATATTTAAGTTCTGGGGATTTGTGGCAACGAATATTATTGCGATAGTTACGCCGATGCTCGCACTATTCTTGAATAGTAGAGACGCCGGACAGATGCACTTTTTGTCATACTTTATATTAATCGCATCGGTCATAGCCGCATTATTATATTACATCACGCCTAAAGTCGGTCAAGTTAGCGAGAGCGCCATAAATATAGTGTGCGTGGCAATGACAGTTTGCGGCATCGTAGATATCGCCGCACTAGGTTTAATTGTAGTCGCTATCTTCCTTGGGTAGTCCATTTTATAGATAAAAATGCCCGAAAAATCGCGAAAAACGCCCCAAAAAGCCCAAAATTCACAAAAAAGTCAAAAATCTTCAAAAAAACCCTTGCATTGGATCAAAATTTGCGCTAATATTAGAACAGTTTTTGATCAAGTTCTTCTTGAACCTCTGATATTAGTGGATAAATTGCGAGAAAGCCTAGAAAATCTTCTATTTTCTTCGCACCAAATTTATCTTTTAACAATTTGATTAGACAACAATAGGAAATTTTAATTGACGGTAAATTAGTATTTGAAGATCAATTACTAGTTAAGTCAATGCATAAAAAGGTACATAAGGGCACTGATAGTGGATGCCTTGACATTTGCAACCGATGAAGGACGTAGAACTCTGCGATAAGCTTCGGGTAGCTGAGAACAAGCTTTAATCCGGAGATTTCCGAATGGGGAAACCTAATACAAGTCATGTTGTATTGCCATTGCCTGAACACATAGGGCAACGAGACGGGAACCAGCCGAACTGAATCATCTTAGTAGGTTGAGGAAAAGAAAATAACCAATGATTCCGAAAGTAGTGGCGAGCGAAATTGGAATAGTCTAAACCTCAAGATAACCTAACGGTTTAACGACCTGAGTTATTAGGGGTGTTGCGTGTTTATACAATTTTTATGCTGAGCAGTTAAGCTTGCTTGACCGTTCGGCATAAAAACCAACAGCGTTAACTGAGTGGATAAGATTCTTAGTTGTTAGCGGAAGCGTTTGAATGGCGCGCCAAAGATGGTGAAAGCCCAGTATGCGAAAACAACTATTTGAACTTATATGTATTTTCACAAGTAAAACGGGGCACGAGAAACCCTGTTCGAATCCGGCAGGACCACCTGCCAAGACTAAATATTGCAAATGATCGATAGCGAACTAGTACAGTGATGGAAAGGTGAAAAGAACCCCGGGAGGGGAGTGAAATAGATCCTGAAACTCAGTGCCTACAAGGTGTCGGAGCATAGCGAACAAAACTCATGAACTGAGCGTCAAGCCGAAGGCTTGACGCAACTCAGCAAACGGAAGAGGAGTCGTGAGCTTTGTTCGCTATGTGACGGCGTGCTTTTTGTAGAACGATCCAGCGAGTTAATTTTTTCGGCAAGGCTAAGTCAGATGATGGAGCCGCAGTGAAAGCGAGGGTGAATAGCCCGTCAAGTCGGAAGGATTAGACCCGAAACCGGGTGACCTAACCATGAGCAGGTTGAAGCAGCGGTAACACGCTGTGGAGGACCGAACCAGGGTACGCAGTAAAGTGCTTGGATGACTTGTGGTTAGCGGTGAAATGCCAATCGAACTCGGAGATAGCTGGTTCTCCTCGAAATAGCTTTAGGGCTAGCGTTGTGTAGTAGCATTTGGGGGTAGAGCTCTGAAAAGGTCTGGGGCCCGCGAGGGTACCCATCCTTATCAAACTACGAATACCGAATGTGTAATCACGGCAGTCAGAACGGCGGGGCTAAGCTCGTCGCTCAAAAGGGAAACAGCCCAGACCATCGTCTAAGGTCCCTAATTAACACTAAGTGGGAAACAAGGTGAGATTTCTTAAACAGCTAGGATGTTGGCTTAGAAGCAGCCATTCATTTAAAGAGTGCGTAACAGCTCACTAGTCAAGAGATTTTGCGTGGAAAATGTAACGGGGCTCAAGTGTTAAACCGAAGACATGGATTGTTATATAGATTCGTCTATATGGCAGTGGTAGAGGAGCGTTGATATTGCGGTGAAGTCAGATTGTAAAGTCTGGTGGAGCGGTATCAAGTGAGAATGCTGGAATCAGTAACCTTAAGACAGGTGAGAATCCTGTCGGTCGTAAGAGCAAGGTTTCCAGGGCCACAGTAATTGTCCCTGGGTTAGTCGGTCCTAAGCCGAGGCGTATTAGCGTAGGCGATGGACAACAGGTTAATATTCCTGTACTGGTAGTAGTTGTTAACAGTTCACGGAGAACATCTCAGAGCGGATTCATGGTATATATCCGTCCAAGGATTTAGGGAACTAGATTCGAGTGAAAGTTATCCTTCGGGATGACGATTCTGGGGCAGGCTCTGGCTAGAAAAGCTGATTAACTTAGGCTGCTGCCAACCGTACCGCAAACCAACACCGGTGCTCGAGTCGAGTAGACTCAGACCTACGAGGGAACCTTCGTTAAGGAACTCGGCAAAAAAGCGTCCGTAACTTCGGAATAAGGACTGCCCGCTCGCAGTAAGCGAGATTTGCTTTAGGAGTGACTCAACGAGTTAATTTGTACCAATTGTTTACGAATTTTCTTTGTTGAGACAGAACACTTCTTTGGCAGCTCAATCGCGCTTAGCGCGAGCGGGCCGCAGCTAAAGAGCCCACGGAACTGTTTACCAAAAACACAGGTCTCTGCTAACGCGAAAGCGGATGTATAGGGGCTGACTCCTGCCCAGTGTCGGAAGGTTAAGGGGAGAACTTCACGGTTCAAACTGAAGCCCCGATGAACGGCGGCGATAACTATGATCGTCCTAAGGTAGCGAAATTCCTTGTCTGGTAAGTTCAGACCCGCACGAATGGAGTAATCATGTGGGCACTGTCTCGACGAAGGTCTCGGTGAACGTGCATTGGCGGTAAAGATGCCGTCTGATCATGCCAGGACGAGAAGACCCCATGGAGCTTTACTACAACTTTGCATTGATTGTTGGGATATTTTGTGTAGCATAGGTGGCAGACTTTGAAGCAGATACGCTAGTATTTGTGGAGTCGCAATGTGAAATACCACCCTGAGTATTTTAGCAGTCTCTACATTGACCATTAACTGGCCAATGGACCGTGCATGGCGGGTAGTTTAACTGGGGCGGTTGCCTCCTAAAGAGTAGCGGAGGCGTTCAAAGGTTGGCTAGTCACGGATGGAAATCGTGACGATAGTGTATGCGCAAAAGCCAGCTTGACTGTGAGGGCTACAACCCAAACAGACACGAAAGTGGGAGCAAATGACCCGCTGTATAGAACTTCGGTTCAATTTACGTGGGAAAGACAGCGCACACGGATAAAAGTTACCCTGGGGATAACAGGCTGATCGCGCCCAATAGTTCACATAGACGGCGCGGTTTGGCACCTCGATGTCGGCTCATCACATCCTGGAGGGGGAGCACCTTCCAAGGGTCCGGCTGTTCGCCGGTTAAAGTGGTACGCGAGCTGGGTTCAGAACGTCGTGAGACAGTTCGGTTTATATCCGGCATGATCGTTAGGAATTTTGAGGAGATTTGCCTCTAGTACGAGAGGACCGAGGTGAACGAATCTCTAGTGTATCGGTTGTGGCCACCTGCTGCATTGCCGAGTAGCTATGTTCGGAATAGATAAGCGCTGAAAGCATATTAAGCGCGAAACTGACTCCAAGATAAGAATTCCCTATGACCTCCCAGAAAGATGATCTGGTTGATAGGCGCAAGGTGGAAGCATGGCAACATGTGGAGCCGAAGCGTACTAACAGAGGCATTGCCTTTTTATGTCTCTTCTATTGTTTTTATGCTTGCATAATGACGATAGAAGGAGTAGACTTAACTAGTAACTGGTGTTCAAAGCACCAAGTCAATTAAAATTTTACGCATCTTACATCGAGATAAGATACTAAAACAGCGCCATTGGATTTGCGGCGCGCCCTTAGTGTCTTTTCTCGGTGTCCATAGCGCCAGGGAAATACCTGTTCTCATCCCGAACACAGAAGTCAAGCCTGGTCGCGGCGATTATACTGCTTTGCGGGAAACTAGCAAGATGCCGAATTATATAAAAGGCCACCTCAACGGGTGGCCTTTTATCTTTCTGGAAGAAAAAATGAAAGCCACTAAAGAGGTGGATTTTTTGTTTCACAAAAAAATATGCGCGTTAAGCGCACCGTTTCATATAACGAACAGGCGCGATAGCCCTGTGAGCATTATATGAATATATTACGGCGTCGCTTGACATCGGGGGGGGTATTACAATTAATAATAGATTAAGAGGAAGATAATAATGGCAGATAAAAATACGAAAACTGAGCAAAAATTCTATCAAAAGTGGTGGTTTTGGGTTATCATTGCTTTTGTTATTATAGGCCTTGGCGCCGGTGCTGGCACGTCAAATAAAAACAGTGATGAATCTAAAACCGGAAACGAAGTTAGCTATGAAGATAAGACATCTAAAGACAATGGCAAAACAGTAGGTCTTGGCGACACGTTTAAATTTGATGATTTAGAAATAACGCTTGGAACAACAGTCACCTATAAAACGCTTGAGAACGAATTTTCTGACCATAATGGCGATACGATAATAGAGATTCCTATTACTGTGAAGAATATTAAAGAAGAAACCCATAATCTTAATATGTATTCTTATAAAGTATTCGGCTCAAAGGGTACAGAGGTAGATACTGCGAGCGCTTATTTTATGGAGAACAGTATAGATTTTGGCGGTGAACTCCGAACTGGAGCTACCATAACAAAAAATCTTTATTTCTATTATGACGGCGATGGCGAATATGTTATTGAATTTGGTTACGTATCGACAGAAAAAATTGTAAAATTCGAGATCAAAAAATAATATAACTATTCAATCTTGCTCAAATCTCCATTCAGCACTTGAATGTCGAACGAATACATTTCGTCGTGAATATATTTTTGGTTCAGTAATGGATTTAACGCATAGATTGGCTTCTCGTGATAATATGCGAATCCAGCCTCCATAAGAGTATTCGCACCGATATGATTCTTGACGCGCCTCTTCGTATAATTGCATATTAATACCGCATCGGCTTCTAAAAACTTATTAAAATGCACACGAATCGCATCGTATCCGTTGCGTGTTTTAGCTTTTACGGGGTCGGAATTCAGATCTTTCATTACATCTAGCAATATTCTGTTCGGCAATAACACCTCGTGCCCCATTTCCTCAAGTTCGGCAGCAATCTTTTTTACTTCTTCACCAAAACTCATACTACAGCAAATGCAGATTTTTATAGCTCTATTATATCTTGCGTGACCAACTCGCCGGTATGCTATTCCGAAATAGTTTATAATATAAGCATAACGTTATTATTTTACGCACAGCATGGAGTCAAAAATGCCAAAAAGCGCTAAAAAATCGCCAACCAAGAAAACTGCAACCTCAAAAACCGCCCCTAAAAAGGCCACCAAAAAGCCTGCCGCTATTGCTGGCATGTTTTTCTTTGGTCTTGCGGCGGCAATTATTGTTTTTGTAATTGTCGCTAAGGTTGTCGTCGTCGACGGATGCGCCTCGCCGTGCGGCGAATCTGACGAAATCTGTCCGACCGTTTGCGTCAAAGAGACGCTCTGGGATCGTATTTCTAAATCGATGAGGAAACTCTTAGCTAAAAAAGAGGACGACGATAAGAGAGTCTCACTCACGCGTAGCGAGTATACGATTCATTCTGCCGGCCAATATGGTGATATTACTATTTACGTCGACAACAATAATAAAGTCAGCGTCGAGTATAACGAAGTCATCATGTGTGTTACGACTCCTTGCCCGCAGCCGCGCATTAAATCGGAAGTCTATTTTTCAGAAGAGAATATGAAAATCGTTTACAATTTTCTCCGTCGTCTTCAAGATGATGAAAACTATGACGATCTTTCATATCAAGACAAGCGCATTTTAGCATCCATGATGCTGGACCAAGAGGATAAGATTAAAGAATATGAAATCGCATACTATGTAAACAATGTTTACTATAGTATTAAGGATACATCTGGCGAAATTACCATTACGTATCAAGACCGCAAGAATGCCATTGACGTTGACTTGACGCCAGAAACTGAAGAGGATATTAATGCGATAAAAATGTTCATTCATAAATACTGCGCCTGGAAGGATAATTATATAGTTTATATGTATCCAAAAGATTTAGCTTCAAATGCCGACCGCACGTTAATTAACCGTATCTTACATCTCGAGGATGAAGCCGAATAATGGAAATCCATCTCGACCCAGAATTTTATAGTCAAGCAGAAATCGACCAATATGGCGTCGTGGCAATTGAATTTGAGCTGATTACCAAATCTTAATCGTGACTGTCATGTATGGTTTTCCGTCGCAACGGTAGCTAAAAATAATTTTTGACGGCACTACGCTGCGGCCCTTATAAATCGGTTTACAATCAAAACCGCATTGATGGCCTTCGCGCATTAAATCCGCGACGCGCATATCTAAATCATCTTTTTGCACCGAAAAACCGGCAGGCACATAGAGTATGTTATCGTCGTTTTCCGACCCGCCAAATAACGACGGTGAAATAATATACATTCTTTCCAGCCCGCCACGTTCAATCTCGACTTGTGCCTTCTCGACCGAATCGATTTCCTCGAACGGCATACCAGTATTTGTTTTCTTTTTGCCAAATAGTCCCATTAATCGTCCTCCGGTTTTATGAATGGATTTTGTATTTCGTTAGCGTGCGTGTAGTCGCGCACGCGGGTAATAAATTTGCCGCCAGCTTTCCAAAGCCAGTCGACGAACTTATACATTTGCTTCAAAATTGGATAAGTTGTTGCCATTAATGCAATGAGGATGACGGCAGTTTGGATGGAAATGCGGCTCATACCGAAGAAATCGTTAAGGAAGATATAACAGAAAATGAGACCAATCAGACAAGCGATAAAACAAGTCTTTTTATACCAATCGATTGGCTTCGATGCTTCCCAAACCATCGCAAGACCAACTACGGCGATTAATACAGCGCAGGCTGTCGAGATATCAGTGCTTGGTAATCCGAAAATCGCGCCAAGTATCACCATTGCGGCTACCAATACAACATCGGTCAAACCGCCCGGCGTGGCGCGCTTCAAGATGTTGCTGACAAAGCTGCCGCGTATTAAATCATGGTTCGGCGCTTGCGAAAGTAAGAAGCCAGGAATGCCAATCGTGAAAGCACTAATTAGTGAAATTTGTGCCGGAATCAGCGGATAGGTAATCGCAAAAATCATCACGAGTAAAGAGCAGATTAATGAAAAGACGTTCTTGACTAAAAATAGGCTACCCGAGCGTTCAAGGTTGTTTACGACTTGACGACCTTCCGCCACTACGTCTGGCATGCGCGCGAAGTCGGACTCGAGTAGCACGAGTTGTGCCGCTTGTGCTGCAGCCTCGCTGCCACTCGCCATCGCGACTGAACAGTCCGCATCGCGAAGTGCGAGCACGTCATTTACGCCATCGCCGGTCATCGCCACAGTTTTGCCGTCGCGTTGCATAGCTTTGATGAATTTGCGTTTCTGTTCTGGCGTCACGCGGCCGAACACAGTGTATTCGCGCACCGCTTGCGCAATTGATTCGTCAGTTTGCAGAGTCGATGCATCGACGTATTTCTCGGCGCCTTTAATTTTGGCTTTTTGCGCCACTTCAGAAACCGTTACTGGATTATCGCCAGAAATCACCTTAATTGCCACGCCTTGTTTATTAAAGAATTGGAAAGTTTCGACGGCATTCGGGCGAATTGGATTGCTGAGCATAATTAGCCCAATTGGATTGAATTTACGGTCGAGCTTTTTGCCCTCCACGACGCCGTCGTAAATGCCGAAAACTAAGACGCGGTAGCCTTTATGGCTATATCCCTCAATCTTTTCCTGATATTTTTCGTAATCTTTGCCAAGTACGAATTCCGGCGCGCCGAGCACATATGTCTCATCTTCAAAATTTACGCCACTATATTTATATTGGCTCGTAAAACCAGACACGGATTTAATTTTGCGGCCATCCGGCTCGGAGAAGTAGGCCTTTAGGGCACCCATCGTAGCATTATCGGCGGCCTGTGCGCCCACGAAATCGCTCAAAATGCCGTTCAACTCCGCTTTCTTAAGTTTGCCGAGTGGCTCATAGTCGCTCACAGCCATGGTATTTTCGGTAATAGTGCCAGTTTTATCGACGCAGAGCACATTCACGCGCGCCAAAGTTTCGATCGATTTCATATCGTGCAAAAGCACTTTTTTCTGCGCGAGTTTCATTGAGCTAACCGCGAGAGCGATACTCGAAAGTAAGAATAGACCTTCCGGGATCATGCCGAGCACCGATGCTACCGCGCCTTGCACACTCGCGCGCATGTCGAGCCCATTCATAAAGTGGCCTTGATAGAACAGAATGCCACCAATCGGAATAATCAAAAAACCAGCAATCGTGACGATTTTATTCAGTGCACGAATAATTTCAGATTGCTCTTTGCTCTTTAATTTCTTAGCTTGCAAAGTGAGCTGCGAAATATACGACGCGGCTCCCACCTTGGTCAGTTGTGCGGTGCACTCGCCAGACACAATGAAGCTACCAGACATCAATTCGCCGTCTTTGCCTTTGCGAATTTCGTCTGCCTCGCCCGTCAATAGAGCTTCATTTACGGCCACGTCGCCAGCCAAAATCGTGGCATCGGCTGGAATTTGGTTGCCGGCGCGGAAAACCACCACGTCATTTTGAACGAGTTTTTCGGCCGGAATTTCAATTTCTTTGCCGTCGCGAATTACGCGCGCGGTTGGTGCATTGAGCATCGTGAGCTTATCGAGTACGGCCTTGGCGCGAATTTCCTGGAAAATACCAATACAAGTGTTCGCAATAATTAGCGGCAAAAAGGTAATATCGCGCCAGCTTTGCACGCAAATCAGAATAATCGTGATAATCAAAAAGACGAAGTTAAAATATGTAAACACGTTGCTGCGCACGATTTCTTGCACGCTTTTGCTCGGCGGCTTGACGGACTCATTAATTGCGCCCGCCCGCTTCATTTTGCGTACTTGTTCGTGACTCAAGCCACGTTTCGAATCGACCTTAATTTTATCCACGACAATCGCATGATAGCCAGGAATTTTTATTTTCGGCATATGCTTATATTATAATATATAGATATGAAACCAGAAGCATTTTATAGCCGTAGCGCCGAAGATATTCTCGATGAGCTAGAGACGGATAGCAAAGGTCTGACTAGCGCCGAGGCGGCTAAGCGCCAAAAACAATACGGCCCAAATGCGTTGCCAAAAAAGAAAAAAGACAGCATTCTCAAGATTTTTATTCATGAATTTTACGATCCAATGGTACTCTTGCTTCTCGTCGCGATTATTGCCTCTGCGATTGTGGGGGAAATCTTGGATGCCTGCGTGATTGCCTTTATTATTCTGGTTGATGCAATCATGGGCACCTACCAGGAGAATAAGGCCAATAGTACTGCCGAGGCTCTTGCTAGTATGGTAGCCACGCACGCACGCGTCATGCGCAATGGCAAAGAAGAGCAGATTGAGATTGAAAAACTCACGGTCGGTGATTATGTTTTACTCGAATCGGGCGATAAGATCTCAGCTGATATTCGCCTTGTCGAAGCGCACAACTTTACCGTTGATGAATCTATTTTGACTGGCGAATCCGTTCAAGCGGTTAAGTCGGCTGATGTTGTCACGAAAAAACGCCCATCGCTTGGCGATCAAAGCAACATGGCCTTTTCTGGTACGACCGTGGTTTCTGGCCGCGCGCAAGGCGTAGTGGTAAAAGTTGGTCTGCAAACCGAGCTCGGTAAAATCGCCAACAGTCTCAACGAAACTGTAGTCGAAAAATCACCACTCACGATTCGCGTCGAGCGTTTCTCGAAACAAATTACGGTGCTGATTCTAATTATCGCAGCGCTCATTACGACGTTGCTAATCGTCAAGCAAGTGCCGTATAACGAAATCTTCCTCACGGTAATTGCCTTCTCGCTTTCGGCGATGCCGGAGGGCTTGCCGCTCGCGCTCACGATGGCGCTTACCATCGCCAGTAACCGCATGGCGAAGAAAAACGTGATTGTGCGCAAGCTCAACGCCGCCGAATCGCTCGGTTCTTGTACGGTGATTGCCTCTGATAAAACTGGCACTCTCACCGTCAACCAGCAAACTGCGAAAATAATTGCTTTACCAAACGGCCAGGAATATCAAGTGAGCGGTACTGGCTACGAATTAAAAGGCAAAGTGACGGGTGCTGCGCTCAAATATGCCGAAGAAATCGGTTTGCTTGGCGTCTTAAATAACGAGGCAAATATTGACGATGGACAGACGATTGGCGACTCGATCGACATCGCCTTCCTTGTACTTGGCAAAAAACTTGGCGTCAAGAAAAATGGCATTAAAATCCTCGAAACCATTCCGTACGAATCTGAAAATAAATACTCCGCCGTGTTCTACGAAAAAAACGGGGAAGTCTACTGTACCGCCAAAGGCTCGCTCGAGGTAATTGAAGGCTTTAGCAACGACATAAATTTCTCGCACGGCAAGGCGAAAGATTTCAAGAAGCTCAATGAGCAAAACGATAATCTTGCCCGCGACGGCTACCGCGTGATTGCGCTCGCAAACGGTAAAATCGCTCGCAAGGAGCGCTATACTGAGGCAGACATCAAGAACTTAACGTTCATGGGCATGGTTGGCTTTATTGATCCAATCCGCAAGGAAGTCGTCGCTTCTATTCGCGATTGCCATACGGCCGGCATCAAGGTCTTGATGGTGACGGGCGACCACCCACTCACGGCTTACAAAATTGGTCGCGACTTAAAGTTGGCTAATGATTATAGCCAAGTTGCTACGTCCGACCAGGTCGAAGAAGCCTTCGCGAAAGGCGAGGATGAATTTGACGATTTTGTTTCGCAACATATTATCTATGCTCGTGTCACACCGCTACAGAAATTGAACATTGTAAACTCTCTGAAACGCCAAGGTGAATTCGTAGCCGTGACGGGCGATGGCGTAAACGACGCACCAGCTCTCAAGACGGCCAATATTGGCATCGCGATGGGCTCCGGTACGGATATCGCGCGCGAAACGGCCGACATGATTATTATAGACGACAATTTTAAGTCGATTGTGGCTGGCATTAAGGAGGGCCGCGTGGCTTACGCTAACATTCGCAAGATTATCTATTTCTTGATTTCCTGCGGCCTCGCCGAAGCGGCTTTCTTCTGTCTCGCCATTGCTACCGACATGCCAATGCCACTCGTGGCGGTGCAATTACTCTGGCTCAACGTTGTAACGGATGGCGTGCAAGATTTCGCCATGTCCTTCGAAAAAGCCGAAAAAGGCATCCTCAAGGAGCGTCCGCGCAATCCAAAAGAATCCATTTTCGACAAGCGTCTGATTCGTGAAATCCTCGTTTCTGGCGCCGTAATTACAATCGTAGTTTTCGCGGCCTATTGCCTATTCGTCAACGTACTGAAGCTCGATATTGTCACGGCGCGTACCTACACGATGTGTCTCATGGTCTTCATCCAGAATATTCACGTCTTCAACTGCCGCTCCGAGCGCAATTCAGCCTTCTCGGTGCCGATTAGGTCTAATCCAATGATGCTCGTAGGCGTTGGCGGTACGCTGCTATTGCAAGCGCTCGTGATGGAAGTGCCGATTTTATCGCAGATGCTCCAGACGGTTTCTGTGCCGATTCTTTACATGATTGGTCTCTTTGGTATTGCACTAATTATTCTCTTTGTCGTCGAGGGGTATAAGCAAATCGCGCACGCCATCGAAAAGGAATAAAAATGGGGCCCCGGAGAGCCCCTGTGCTAAGGTGCGTATGGTCTGTTACGGTCTGCGTCTGACGTGTGGATTGTCGTCGTGGAGTTCATGATAGGCGTCGCCTTGATCTCTGGTGAAAAGTGGCATAATCCAGCCAGCAATATAGCAGAGTAAAGCTCCGATTGCTGTGATCCAGAAGATCCACTTACCCAAGAATTTGACAACGGTCAAAAGACCCACGATGAAAGTCCATTTTGCCGGAAAAACGAGCAGCAGTACGGCGCTCACTAGCCAGCAAATTCCCGCGATAATAGCGACGTAGATTAGCCTTGAGGCAAAATCCCACACTTTCTCGTAGGGGAAGCGCGTATCTTTCTCGACGCGTTTCAGACCAGCTCTGTTAAAAATGTCTCTAAGCATTCGACATTCCCCCTTTCTTTGCACTACCTCCCGAGCCAGAGTAGTACTATTCTTCTATTATATCACACTCGTGCGTTTTTGTCAATATATACCTCTGTTGACGCGTGGCGCGGCGAGAGCAGGAAAATGCTATAATAAGATAAAAATAGGAGGAGTGATGGCGGAAATTAAATGCCCAAAATGCGGAACGACTTTTAAAGTAGACGATAGTAGCTATGCGGATATTTTGGCGCAAGTGCGCGGGCATGAATTTGATCAAGAATTAGAGCAGAGAATTGCTACCCTCCAAAAGCAGGCCGAGGCCGACAAAGACCTGGCGCTCGCAAAACAAGAAGCGCAGCAAGCTAAAACGAGCCAGAACCAAGCCGCCGAAATCGCCGAGCTTAAGAGCAAAATCAAGCAAATTGAGGCCGAGAAAGAGTTAGCCATCACCAAGGCGCTCGCGCCAGTCGAAAAAGAACTCGAAGCCGCTAAATCCGATCTTAAAACTAAAACTCAGGAAGCTAAGCTCCGCGAGGAATCGCTTACGGCGCAGGTAAAGTTGCGCGAATCTGCCCTCAAAACCCAATATGAAGGCGCGCTGAAACTCAAAGACGAAGAAATCGACCGCCTCAAGGATCTCAAATCCAAACTCAGCACTAAAATGGTCGGCGAAACCCTCGAGCAACATTGCGAAAACGAATTCAACCGCCTCCGCGCCACCGCCTTCCAGAACGCCTATTTCGAAAAAGACAACACCGTTAGCAAGTCCGGCTCCAAGGGTGACTATATCTACCGCGAAACCGACGAAAACGGCACCGAGATCATCTCTATTATGTTCGAGATGAAAAACGAAAATGAAACTACCGCCACTAAGCACAAGAACGAGGACTTTTTCAAGGAGCTTGATAAGGATCGTCAGGAGAAAGGCTGCGAGTATGCCGTGCTAGTTACGCTGCTAGAGGCGGATTCCGAGCTTTATAATACCGGCATCGTCGACGTCAGCTACAAATACGACAAAATGTACGTGATTCGCCCGCAGTTTTTTATTCCAATGATTACGCTTCTGCGCAATGCTGCTCAAAATTCGCTCAAATACAAGCAAGAGCTAGCCGTCGTACGCAACCAAAACCTCGACATCACGCACTTTGAAGAAAACATGGAGAACTTCAAGCAAGCTTTTGCGCGCAATTACGAGTTGGCCAGCCGCAAATTTAGCACCGCCATTGAGGAAATTGATAAAACCATCGCGCATTTGCAGAAAACCAAGGAAGCGCTTTTAAGTAGCGAAAACAACCTCCGCCTCGCTAATAATAAAGCCGAAGAGTTGACTATGAAGCGCCTCACGCGCGGCAATCCGACCATGGCACAAAAATTCGCCGATTTAGATAAATAAAAAATGCCCCGAGCGTGTCCGCCCGGGGGTAGTTTAAGGTACGTGGAGATTATTTCTGCGGGAAAGTGTTGCGAATCGTGTCGATTAGCGTTTGCGCCTGCGACGGCGTTAACACGAAAGAATGCTTGCCGAGCGTAATTTCGTGGACGTATTGCTCGTTTTCGAACGTGAATTGTACCGGCGTGGCGCCAGTCATAAATTTCTTCACTTCGCAGGCGAGCGCGTTATGTCCGCTCGAATTGCCGGATATCACCACTTTCGGCGCGGTTGATAACCATTCCGGCTCGAAGAAAGTGACATACCATTCGCCTTTGTCGCCGTAGCTATACGAAGCGGCCAATTGGCTGGCATTCAGTAACTCTTGCAAGCCGTTTTCGGTCACCAGCTGTTCAGCAGTAAACGTTGACAGTGCCGGTTTCACGACGTCGGCCTGGTAGCAAACCTCATTGCCGTAATTGCGCGCGTTAGCGTGCTTTCCAACATACAGGTTGTGATTCACGGCAACCAGACAAGCGCAGGCCGCGATAATTAAGAGCGCAAGCAGCACCCACTTGATTGTGTCTCCCGAGCTTCTGTTCTTGGTCGCTTTGCGTGAGCGACCGTGTCCATATCCATTCGTATCCTTATAACTGCCGTCTGCGTAATACATCCTTGCCATAAAATCCCCTCCTTTTTAGCGGTTTGCTAAGCGGATGACTTCCGCCACTGCTTCGGCAGACATGCTGATGTCGCGTAGGCCCGGTTCGGGCAACGCAATTAATTGACAGGTGTCGGTTGTTTCATTAGTCCAGCTCACGCGGCAGAGAAAAATCTCGCCAAGTCCTGGCCCAAATTCACGGCTGTTTCCTTCGCCGTCTCCGACGCGGACTAGTGTCTCGTACGGTGTGATTGCGATGATTCGATTCGTTTTCTCGTAGATGTAAGCTTCAGAATCTCCGACGGGCTTATATCCGTGGTCAATGAGATACTGATTGAGATCGATCATGTCTTGCTGACGATAGGTTTCGATTTTGGTCAGCGCTTTTTCGTCTGACCAGTCCAGCGATCTGTTTGATGCGCTCACGATTGCGGCGATTAAGCCGCCCACTAAAAGCAGACTAATTATTGCTATCATCACGCGTGCAAAACGGCGTGCAGAACGTGGGGCGGGAGCAGAATATCTCTTTTTGGGAATAAAAGGCTCCGAAGGATTGAAAATGGTTTTTGCCATAGCATCATCTCCTTAAGATATAAAAGTGCACAAAATAATTGCTATGTCATTATAGCATATTTCGCATAAAATGTCAATTAGTTGAACTGTTACTGAGTATAATTTCAAGGAAGTTGGGAGGGGCGCGGTGGCCCCTCCCCGAGATCGCTTTGATATCGCCGCAGCGAGTATCTTCGGCTCTCCTTTAAAGTGCTCCCCGAAGGGAATGGAAGAAGGTCGTGGTTTTACTCGACGTCACTTTCATCAAGGTCACCCTCGTTTACTCCGTCGTCTGAGACGGCAGGCTCCACAGTGTCGGCACTATGACCCTGTTGGATCTCGCCTAAATCGCCGTGGTCTTGGCCATCTCCGGCCACTACCTCGTAATGCTGAGTCTGTCCCGTATCCGGGTCAGTATGCGACTCAACCGTGCCGTCCGTGTCGTCGATAATCTGACTGCCAGTATCCGTGCCGGCAGAGGCATCAGGATGACCATCAGAGGTCTGCGGCGGCGCATCGACGCTCGGCTCCGAAGTTTCCGGTGCCGGCGGTGCCGGCGGCGTATAACTCGGTGGGCTAGTCGGTTCGTCAGTCAACTCAGTGTCAGGGTCGTGGTTCTGCCCTCCGCCAAAGTCCTCGGTGCCAGGATCATCATCGTCAGTCTGGCCTTGCGGGCCAGCTTCGGGATCCTTCGGCTCCGGTGTCGGAGTCGGCTCAGGTGTCGGCTCCGGAGTGGGTTCGGGAGTAGGTTCCGGCGTCGGCTCCGGTGTCGGAGTTGGTCCCGGAGGAGGTGTCGGCGTCGGCTCCGGTGTCGGAGTCGGTCCCGGAGGAGGTGTCGGCGTCGGCTCCGGTGTCGGAGTCGGCTCAGGCGTTGGGGTAGGTTCAGGTTCGGGCTCCGGAGGAGTCGGACCAGGCCAATACGGCGTATCGATTGGCTGATAACCGCATTCCAGACGGAAGCGGACTGAACCGGGCTTACCCAAGTCAAACTTGATGTAGGTGCCGCCAAGGTTGTGGCTATTCTTCACAATAACCGACGGCTTGTTGCCATCAAGGCCATTGTGCCACTGATACATGGACGACGTATAGTCGTTTAGTGTGCCGATGGAGATTTCGCCACTGGTCAGGAACTGCTTGATCAAACTAACAGCGCGTTCCCAATACTCATGGTCGGCGAGGAAGTGCTTATGAGCCGCATCGGCACGCTGGCCAATCAACTCATTTTGCTCGTCGATAAGGATTGTCTCCGGCAACTCCATGGACTCATCCAAGTGCAGCGCAATAGCCGCACAGAGCGCCGGGTCTACGGAAATGGATTCGAAGAAATCGCCCGTTCCATCCTTCTTGGCGACGTAATCCTGAACAGTCGCAACAGTACCATCCGCTATCGCTTGGTCGGCTTGGGCCTTGCGGTCCGGACCAAAGTTATAGTTATTGTGGTCGTTGCCGTCGTCCTGGACGTCGTCGTTAAAGTAATGGATGGCAATGCCTTCAGCTGCGTAGGCGGCCTGCGCAATCAGCCCCCTAACGGTGGGGGAGCCAATTACCGCGGCTACCAAGAGAGCGATCACGGAGAGAATAGCTCCGCGCTTTGCTGTTTGCACTCTCATCTAATCACCTCAACTTTCTAAAAGTTCTTGACTGCCAAAAAGGCAGCCGAGGGTGTCAAAAGACTACATAGCGGTTCATTAAACTTTACCTTATATAAACACCTCTTTGCCCGGAGGTGAAGATCGGGGGTAAAACCTTCTTCCTACTGCGCAAATTGTACGCAGTAATAATTCAACTATTAAGCTGCGTCAACTGCTACTTCGCCAGATAACAACTAACATTTATTATTGTAGCACACTTTCCCCAAAAAGTCAATAGACATAAGGGGTATTTTGGCATTTTTCTTGCTTTTCTGGCCTAGATTTGCTAAAATAACAGCATACAGATATAGACCGGCTCGAAAAGAGGCGGTGTTTTTAAGTTAAAATTTGGGCGAAATTGCCCTAAGAAAGGAAAAATATGGATCTAGACCTCAAGCAGATGGTGGCCATGGTGGACATTATCGCTGAAGAGAAGAACCTCCCAAAAGAGACTGTGATTGATGTGATCCAACAGGCAATTGCGGCCGCTTGGCGCAAAGATAATGGCGATAAAGATATGGACGTACGTTGTGAGCTCGACCCCAACACCGGCGAAGCTGATGTATATGTGATTCGCGAAGTCATCGAGAATGATGTTGCTTACAACCCAGCTACCGAAATTCCACAATCCGATGCCAAAGGCAAGGAAATTGGCGACCACGTCGAAGAGAAGTTTAAGGTAACCGGCTTTGGTCGTGTCGCTTCGCAGACTGCCAAACAAGTGGTGATTCAGCGCCTCCGCGAAGCTGAACGTGATGCCGTACTTGCGATGTTTGAAGATAAAATCGGCACCGTCATGAACGGTACGGTCGTCCGTGTCGAGCCACGTGTAGTACGCATTGACCTCGGCAAAGCTACCGGTATCATGCCAAAATCTGAGCAAATCGACGGCGAATATTACACCGTTGGCTCCCGCCTTAAAGTGTTTATTAAGGAAATCGAACGTAACGAACGCGGCGCTCAGCTCATCCTCAGCCGTGGCTGCACTCAGTTTATCGAATACCTCTTCCGCCAAGAAGTGCCAGAAATTGAGAACGGTTCTGTTGAAATCAAGGCCATCGCTCGCGAGGCCGGCCGCCGCACCAAGATTGCTGTGGCTGCTACCATGCCTGGTATCGACCCAGTTGGTACCTTCGTGGGTGGTCGTGGCGTGCGTGTTCAGGCTGTCATGAACGAAATTGGCGATCGTGAAAAGATTGATATTGTCAACTGGAGCGACAACAACTCTGAGTATATCCGCGAAGCGCTCAGTCCAGCCGAGATTCAGAAGGTAGAAATCGAAGGTAAGAAGGCTACGGTTTATGTCGCTAAGGACCAGCAATCCATCGCGATTGGTCGCATTGGCCAGAACGTCCGCCTCGCTTCCGATTTGACCGGCTTCGAAATTGACGTTGAAGTTGCCAAAGCGCCAGAGAAAAAGAAGAAAAAGAACGTCGAAGATTCGCTCCTCTCTGCCGCGGAAGAAGCCGACGACGCCGAATAAAAAATAACCCCCACCTTCACCGGTGGGGGATTTTTTATTTTCCGTAAACGCTCTTAATTTTGCTACGCGCGTCTTCTTTTTCGACTGGCTCGCATTTTGTCGCGCCATCGATGCCGGATTTTTCCATGGTCTTGACACCATCTTCGTTATTACAGACGTTATTTTCAATGCGCTCGTTGTTAAATAGGCCGTTTTGCACCTTATCGTAAACAAAATAAATACACACGCCAATCCCAGCAATGACTAGAATGATAATGAAATTGTGAAGTAGCCTTCCGGCGGTTTTGCCTTGATGATCGACGTACATATCATCATTATGGCACTTTTGCGCAAAAAGCTCAAGCTTTCTGCGCCAGAGGTGCATATTGACAAAATAACGTGCTTGTGCTATAATAGAAATATATGGCCTAGTTCCATCGGTCGTTCACACTTCGACAGATTCATAGAGAAAGGGTGGTGATATGATTGTCGAAACGAAATATTAGGTATTATTACATCCCTGCATATGCCGGGTATCTGCGCGAGCTGAAAAATCTCGCAACCCACGGTGGCGGCATTAGCCGTGAATTGGCCTTGTTGGCCGACATTAGGGCTGGCGTTGACCTCAATCCGGACCAAGTTGAGCTCTTTAATGATCCTCAGTACTACGGTGGCAACCTTGCAAAGCTTGAGGATTCTGTCCGCAGGAAGAGAAAAGCTATGGTACAAGCCTGGTTGCTCTTCTTAAAAGCTTCGGATGCAGCTGGCATCGAGCGCACGCGCGGTAAGGACAGTGCGGATTACCCGCTCTATAAACGTTTTTACGACTTGCTTTGTGCACTCGAGACCGACTGTGATTTGAGAGCGAAAGTTCACGAATGGGCCAACACCGACTTGGCTCGCATTAAAAACGGCGTCGGCACCGTCACGCCGAGCCCGGAGCTCGTCGCGAGCAAAGAATGGAAAGAGCTGAAAATGCTCACGGTTCCGGTCATTATGACCCGCTACGACGACCTGCTACAGAAGAGAAAAGGAATTAAATAATACCGTCACGTCTCCCCTCGGTTTGTCCGAGGGGATTTTCTTGCTTTGACAATTCGGCTGGAATTTGGTAAGATAAGGGTACTAAGTTATTACTTTTAGCGCAACATCATCTATCTTCTGCCAGTTTCTTCCGCAGAAAGTGCGCCTTAAGTGTGGGAAATTAATATTAAATCTTTAACCAAAAAAGGAATAAATGAACGAAAAATCCAAAGCTGAGGAGCAGCGCCGCGCCAAACTTTTAAAAATGCGCGCCGAGCGGCTCCCAGATATTAAGAAAGCTTTCGAAGAAAACCAAAAACGCAACTTTAACGCTAATTTTGCTCCAGGCGGCAAAGACGAGAAGCTCGTCCGCAAGAAAGCGACCACTAAATCCGCCGCGACGAAGACCGTAAAGAAGGCCGCTACGCCAGCTTCAAAAAAAGCTGCGCCGAAAAAATCTAATACCGCGCGCAACTCTAAGGCTACCAAGCAGGCCGCTAGCAGCACCGACAAAAAGCGCGATGTAAATTTGCTCGTTTCCACTCGTAAGGGTGAAATGGTGCATCATCAGCGCATGTTGAGCCAAGACGTTAACGCCCAGGCGACGCAGCATATTATCGGTATTCCGGTCAACAAATCTCGCTACAACGGCTACAACGGCGAGCAAGTTACGATGGCGCAGATTAAGTCCGCTCGTCCGCACAAAGACGCCGTGCGCATTATTCCAATTGGCGGCCTTGGTGAATTTGGTATCGGCAAAAACATGACTGCTATCGAATATCAAGGCGAAATCGTCCTTATCGATATGGGCACGCTCTTTGCAAGCGAAGATTATCCGGGTGTCAACTATATGGTACCAGATGCTAAATGGCTCGATGATAACCGTGACAAAGTGAAGGCGATTCTCTTTACACACGCTCACCTCGATCATATCGGCGCTTGCCGTCATCTTTTGCCATATTTTGGCCCATACGTGCCGATTTATGCCACGCCATTTACGATTGGTATGATTAAAAAGCAGATGTCCGAACTTCCAGATGTGCCAGATATGAATTACAACGAGATTAACCCGCTCGATCATAAGAATATCAAGATTTCCGAGCATCTTTCTTGCGAATTTATTCACACTCTGCACTCCATTCCGGGCAATACTTCAATTGTGATTCGTACTCCGAACGGCAATATCTTGCTTTCGGGCGACTGGCGCTTCGAGAGTAATCCAATGGATACTCCAGCCGACTATGATCGTCTGCTCGAAATTCGCGACAAAGAGGGCTACGCTTTGCTCTTGAACGAATCGACCAACATCGATACGCCAGGCACGCATCCGCATTCCGAATATGACGTCGGCGAAAACATGGGTCGCGTCATGGACCATTATGCTAGTGGCCGCGTAATCATTTCTTGTTTCTCGTCGCAGGTTAAGCGCATTGAGCTTGTTTTGAAGGAAGCCGCCGCGCGTGGCCGCAAGGTTGCTTTTGCTGGCTATTCGATGATCAATAACGTCGAGGTCGCACTCCGCGCCAAATCCATCAAGGTGCCAAAAGACACCATTATGAAGATGGAAGACATTATCAAATTGCCAGACGAAAAAGTCACCATTGTCTGTACCGGTTCACAGGGCGAAATGAATGCCGTCTTAAATCGTATGGTGACTGGCTCGCATCGCTATATCAAGATCAAAGCCACCGATACGATCGTCTTTAGCTCCAATCCAATTCCAGGCAACGAGCCGAAAGTTACTGGCACGGTGGGTGGTTTGCTCCGCGAAGGTGCGCAAGTTATCCAAAATGGCAAGACGCATCTTACGAATATTGGTCCGCTCCATCTTTCTGGCCACGCCTATTTTGAAGATCACGTCAAATTCGTGACTGATATGCAGCCAAAGAATTACATGCCATACCACGGCGAATTCTACATGCTTCAACACAACGCCGAGATGGCCGAAAATGTCGTTGGTATTCCGCGCGATCGCATTATCGTAGCAGACGATGGCGACATTATCGAATTAATGCCGGATAAAACTATCCATAAAAACGGTCGCATCCATGTCGGCAACAAGCTTTACGACGATGCCGACCAACAAGTGAACGAAGCAGTCGTAAAAGATCGTATCCACATCTCGCGCGAGGGGATTTTCGTGGTGATTCTTACGCTCAGCAAAAAGACTGGTCGCCTCATTAAGACACCAGATATCGTATCGCGCGCCTTCATTTACCTCGACAATTCTGAGGAGTTGATTGGCAAGATTCGTCATTATCTCCGCGCCAAGACCGACCATACGCTTAATACTGAGTCGGACATTAAGGCACTCAAAGAAGAGGTCAAAGAGGACGTTACGCATATTCTTTACGACGCCACCGGCCACACGCCAATCGTGATTCCGGTCATTAATAAAGTCTAATTTCAGGAAAACATCCTTCGCGGATGTTTTCTTTGTGCTATAATAAGCATAAGTAAAAAGGGAACAGGGTTAAAAACTTATGAGTGACAAAAAATCTAGCACCGAAAAATGCGGTTGCAAAGATTGCAAATGCGAAAACTGCAACTGCGGTCGCAGTATGATGCCGATTTGCTTCCTAGTGTGCGCCTTGACGGCCGTTCTAGTAGCATTAATCTTTTCTATTAGCTTTACGGCCGTATTTACGACCGAACTTCGCCATAAATATGGCAACACTTATGCTGGTACTTATGTTGAAGAATATAGTAAGAGCATAGGCGCTACCATTATCCCATTATCGGCCGGTGCGACCATCGATATGTTCGAGAGTGGCGCAACTGGTTTCTTGATGATTGGTGAAACTGATGACGAACGCAGTGATGGATTCTATGGAAGATATTTCAATCTCGTAAATCAACTCGATAAAACCAACGAATTCTTCGTTTATACATACAATAAAAACGGTGAAGATTCTCAAGCCGAAAGCTACGCCCGCGCAATTACGCTCGACAACGAAAACGCGCCAGCTTTGCTCTATGTTCGCAACGGCAAAATCCACGATCGTCTCGATTCAATTTATGATGACAGCATTCTTAATACTTTCATTATGAAGTATAAAGCCGTTCCATCTAACGAATAATACAAAGCCGCCCACGAAGGGCGGCTTTTTGTGGGCTATAATATAGACATGGAAGAGATTATTTTTGTCGATAAGCCATCCGGCATGAGTAGTTTTGGTGCCGTCGCGCGCGTGCGGCGTTTACTATCCGAGCGCGAAGGCCACAAAGTTAAAGTCGGCCATACCGGCACGCTTGATCCTTTTGCGACCGGTCTGTTGATTTTGCTTGCCGGCAAAGCTACTAAAAAGGCGCCGGAACTGACTAAAAAAGATAAGGTTTACGAAGCCACGATTCGCCTCGGCGCGATTTCTAGCACCTGCGACCCGGAAGGTGAAATTACAATCAATGATGATGCGCCGCAATTTACGCTCGACGAAATCGATGTCGTGGCGCGCCAATTTGTGGGCGAAATTGAGCAAACGCCGCCGGCCTTTTCGGCCATTAAGATTAATGGCCAACGCGCTTATCGCTTGGCTCGCGCCGGCAAAGAAGTGGAAATGCCGAAGCGTAAAGTGCAAATATATAGTATTGACGTACTCGAATATCATGCGCCATATCTTAAAATCCGCACTCACGTTGGTAGCGGTACCTACATTCGCACGCTTGCCGAAGATCTCGGTCGCGCACTTGGTTGTGGCGCTTATACTACTGAGCTTCGCCGCACAAAAATTGCCGACTATGATATAACTAAAGTACCATTATTTGAGCTTCCAGTATGAATCGCAAAGAAGTAGAAAAGTTCATCGCCGAGCAATTCGGCGTCACGCCAGATTATTTATGGGAGGGCGATTTTGTTACGGCCGCTTTGCGCCATCCCGATACGAAAAAATGGTTTGGCATTTTAATGCGTGTGCCGGCCACTAAGCTTGGCATTTTTAACGAAGGCGAAGCAGATATTCTCGACCTTAAACTTGACCCAGATTTTATTTTGCAACTTCAAAAAAACCTGCCGAAGCAATATTTTCCAGCCTACCACATGAATAAAAAGCATTGGACGACTGTGCTCTTGAGCGACCGCACCGATCGTAAACTGCTCGAAACGCTGATAAATGAGAGCTTTCAGATTACAATCTGATAAAATAAAAATATGTTCGACATTCAGAAACGGCTCGATACGCTACGCGCAGATTTTCAGACGAGTTGGGAAAAGCTCAAGCTCGACGACAAGCTAGCGAAGCTGGCGGCGCTCGAAGCGGAAGTGGCCGTGCCAGAAATTTGGAATAATCCCGATAATGCGCGCGAGAAAACCATGCGGCTTGCTAATTTACACGACGAGCTCGATCCGTGGACGCTTTTGCGCACGCAAATTCATGACATTTCTGAATTAATGGAACTTGGCGATGAGAGCCTACTTGATGAATTTAACGGTCAACTCGATGCTATGGAATCGACTTTTAATGAGCTCAAAGTTTCGCTACGGTTCACCGGCAAATATGACCACAACGATGCTATTGTGCGCATCACGGCCGGTGCCGGCGGTACTGAGGCGATGGATTGGTCCGGCATGCTTGAACGGATGTATCTGCGCTGGGCGGAACGTCACAAGGTAAAAGTGCAAATTCTCGATCGCGTGGCTGGAGAAGAAGCCGGCATTAAAACCGTCGTGATGGAAATGACTGGCCGTGATGTTTATGGGCAGCTGCGCTCGGAGCATGGTACGCATCGCCTCGTGCGTCTCAGTCCATTTAACGCCGACCATTTGCGCCAAACCTCTTTCTCGCTTGTGGAGGTTTTGCCAGTCATTCGTGACGATGCGGAAGTGCAAATTGACCCTAAGGATTTACGTATTGATGTTTATCATTCTGGTGGTCATGGTGGTCAGTCGGTAAACACGACTAACTCCGCCGTACGCATTACGCATATCCCGACAAATACAGTTGTCGCAATCCAAAACGAACGCAGCCAGCTCCAGAATAAAGAAAAAGCCATGGAAATTCTGCGCGGCAAACTTCAGCAAATGATGCAAGAACAGAACGCCGAATCGGTCGATAAATTGCGCGCCGGCGAATCCGCTAGCTGGGGGCAACAAATCCGCAATTACGTTTTACATCCATACAAGCTTGTTAAAGATACGCGCACGAAATACGAAGAAAATGACACGGATGCCGTTTTGGACGGCGCTATCGATAATTTTATTACGGCATATTTGGACAATTAATCACGCTTATGTTATGCTAATGGCATGATATTGCTCGATAATGTGTCTAAATATTATCCTGGCGATAAACTGCCGGCGCTTGACAATGTTTCTTTGCATATCCAGCCAAAGGAATTCGTATTCTTGGTGGGTAAATCCGGTGCTGGCAAATCTACTTTAATTAAAATGCTCACGCGCGAAGAGAAACCGACCTCTGGCAAAATCATGGTCGGCGGCATCGATTATGAATATATGAAGCGCCGCCACATTCCGCACTTGCGTCGCCGCCTGGGTGTAGTTTTCCAGGATTTTAAGCTTTTACCAAACCGCACTGTTTACGAAAACGTGGCTTTTGCGCTCGAAATTGTGGGTGTCTCGAATGCTGAAATTCGCCGCACCGTGCCAAAAGTGCTCGAACTCGTCGGTCTCGCCGACAAAGGTCATAAATTCCCAGATGAATTGTCTGGCGGCGAGCGCCAGCGTGTGGCTATTGCTCGTTCCATGGCGCGTCAGCCAAAGATTCTCATCGCCGATGAGCCGACCGGTAACCTCGACCCAGAGACTTCATGGGGCATTGTGAGCTTGCTTGAAGAAATCAATAACTTCGGCACCACCATTCTCGTGACTACGCATGATGAAAAGATTGTGAACCAGCTCAAGAAGCGCGTGATTACTATCCGCGACGGTAAAGTGATCGGTGATCAAAAGAATGATGGCCACTATGATCTTGACGCGTCGCATACGCGCATCGTTAAGCGTCCGCTTGCTGCTACAATTCGTACCGCGCCAACCGCTGAACAAATTCGCCGCGCGACTACCTCTCAGCCAACGCCGAAACCAGTTCAAAAAAGCGCGCCGGCCAGTGAAAAGCCAAAACGCGCCACTAAACGTCGTTTTATTAACTAATAATATAATTATATCACACATAAGCAAAAATGTCAAGTAAGAAGCCAAAAATCAGCAAAGAAGAGAAAGCGGAGCTCAAGGAGACCGCTCGCGTTAGTAAGGAGCGTCTAAATCGTATTACGAAGACGCGCAAACATCATCTGCGCACTTCGGCGCGCGTTGTCAAATATGGTACAAAGAGCTTCGTGCGCAACGCTTGGTTGAGCATGGCTGCAATTGCCATTATGGCCGTCACACTGATTGTGCTTTCAGCCACAATTATCGCAACGAGTGCGATGGGTTCGGCAATTAAGGCCGTCGAATCTCAAGTTGATATGTCAATCTATATCCGTCAAACCGCCAACGCTGAGCAAATTCGCAAGATTACTTCCGCCATAGAGAAGCTCGATTCGGTCACCGAGGTACGCGCCACTTCACCAGAAGACGCAAACAACGCCGCCATTAAGAAATTAATTGAAGAAAGCAATATCACCGATCCAGCTTATATCGAGAGTCTTTACGAAGCGCCAAATAAAATTCCGTGGACGATTAACGTGAAGTTGAAAAATCTCAATGATACGAGCGAGCTTGAAAACTTCGTTAATAACGACGAGTCGATGGTAAATATGCTTGATGCACGTCCGCCGAGCTACTCGACGAGCCACCGCGAGACAATCGATCGTATTGCAACTATCATGAACCGCATTGAAGTTATTGGCCTTTCTGCCGCTGGTGTTTTTGCCTTAATCGCGATTTTGGTCGTGTTTAATACAATTCGCATGGCCATCTTTAATCGTAAAGAAGAAATATACATGATGCGCCTCGTTGGTGCGAGTCGTTGGTTTATTATTGGCCCATTCATCGTCGAGGCGGCACTTTATGGCATTGCGGCGGCTGCTATTTCTGGCACCGTTGTTTATATCGCTGCCTTTGCGCTCCATAATAGCATTGGCTCCGTACTCGATGAATCACTTTGGTTTATGCAAAATTATTGGTACTTTGCCGTCGGCGCGTTAGTACTCGTCGGTATACTAATCGGCATTATTTCGGCTTTGCTAGCCGCGCGCAAATACCTTCGCGCGAAGTCATAATTGGAAGTCCATCTCTTTACTGCACCTCTTGCAAAAACGTTTTGCTTATGCTATGCTATGGCCATGAAACTATGGCGCCCCATCAGTATTATCGCTCTCGCCTGTGTTACTATTTTTTCTAGTATTCTTACACTCCCAGCCACTGCACTTACAGCCGCCGAGCAACAAAAACTCGATGAACTAAATGCGCAAAGTCGTGAACTTGGCAATAAGATTAATGAGTTGCAAGGTCAAGTTAACGACCTTAACGCCAAGGCAGCCGAACTCGCCAACCAAGCTAGTACAATCGAAAACCAAATTGCGATTTTGCAGAATCAGCAAGCCAAGCTGAAGGCCGAAATTGAACTTGAAGAGGCCGAATATGAGCAGATTCTCGAAGATATTGCCGCCGTTCAAAAGCGCATCGACGAAAATTCCGAGACTATCGGCTATGTTATTGCGCAATATTATTACAATGATAGCGTTTCTACGATTGAGCGCATTGCCTCATCTGAAAGTTTCTCATCCTTCGTCGACGAAGAGGTGCGCTTGTCGAGTGTGTCCGATACGCTTGCAGCTATCGTAGAAGAGAATAAGAATCTCAAGAAAGAGCTTGAAGTCAAGAAGAAAAACGCCGAAATGATTCTTGCCGACCTCAAAGAACAAAAGGCCGAGCTTGCCGAGACTGAGCGCCAACAGGCCCAGTTGCTTGCTGAGACTCGTGCTAATCAAGCCAATTATGTTTCCAAGAAAAACCAGCTCAACGAAGAAAAGAAAAAGCTTCAGAATGAGCAATATCGCGTCAACCAAGAAGCGGCCAAGCTGCTCAATGCGCAAATCACTTCTGGCGACCCGAACAAGGGCGGTTATCCATATTCGAAATATTGTCCAGGAGGCATCGACTCCTTCGTCGATCGTTGGGGCATGTATGTCTGCGAATGCGTCAGCTATGCCGCCTGGAAAGTCGAGCAAAATTACGGCATTACGCTCCGCTGGGGTGGCCGTGGTAATGCTAAGCAATGGCCAGCCAATGCCCGCGCCGCTGGTTACCGCGTTACTACCACGCCAAAATACGGCGCCGTAGCTATTCGCATGAGTGGCACCTACGGACATGCCGCATGGGTGGAATGGACTGATGGCGTCACTGTAAAAGTCTCGCAGTATAACTGGACGCGCGGCGAGTTCTCTGTCATGACTGTGAATAAGAGTATGTTTGATTACTATATTTACTTTGGCGGCTAAAATCGCCGGTTTTCAGGTATAAGCACAAGCTTCGTGTTAAAATTAGTCTATGACTAATCAACGCGAAGCTAATTTATCTAAGAAAAATGAGACGCGCGATCTTTATTATCGCAGCCCAGCGTCTGAGAAAAAAGTAAACCTCACCTCTACAATTATTGCCTGTGCGGTCACTTTGGCGGCCGGCTTCTTGTTGGGCTTTAATTTCGATACGCTTTCGGCGCAATTTTCGCCATATCTTGGCGGCTCGACTACGGCAAAAATCGACTTCAGCTCACTAAATGATGTTTACCAAGAATTAGTTGCTGATTTCGACGGCACGATTAGTCCAGAAGTAGCTATCCAAGAGGCCAAGCGCGGTCTCGTAAAAGCGGCCGACGATCCGTACACCTACTACATGACTGCGGCCGAGGCGAATGACTTTAATAAAGATTTAAACGGCGACGTTGGTGCTGGCATCGGTGTTGAGATCGGTTTACGCGATGGTTTAGTTAAAGTTTTGCGCACTACGCCAGATAATCCAGCGCGACGTGCAGGCGTGCTCGCGGGTGATATTATCTACAAGGCTGACGGCGAAGATATTTCCGCACTCAGCGTAGAAGAAGTCGCCAAGAAGCTTCGTGGCACTGAAGGGTCGAAGGTGAAACTAACCGTCGTCCGCGACAGCAAAGAAATTGACTTTGATTTAACTCGCGAAGTTATTAATAACCCGAGCGTCTATGCTGAAATGCGCGGCAAGACATCTATCATTACAATTACGCGTTTCGATGAAGACACCGGCAAATTAGCGCGCGAAGAGGCGAACAAGGCTAAGAGCAACGGCGCTAACAAGATTATCCTCGATTTGCGCGGCAACGGTGGCGGCTACGTCAGTGCGGCCGTCGACGTGGCTTCGCTCTGGCTCGATGGCGACGTGATTATGGTCCAAAAGTCTACGAATGGTATTTACAACAAGACCTATTATGCCAACCGTGGCGAGGCCGTGTTGTCCGGTATTAAGACTATCGTACTCGTAAACGGTTCGACTGCCTCTGCTTCGGAAATTGTCGCCGGCGCACTTAAAGATCATGGCAAAGCTACCTTGATTGGCGAGAAAACTTACGGTAAAGGTAGCGTACAGTCGCTCGAACCGCTATCTGGCGGCGAAATCCTCCGCGTCACTATTGCTAAGTGGTACACGCCAAAAGACGTGAATATTAATAAAGAGGGCATCGAGCCAGACGAAGTGGTCGAACGCAGCTTTGAACAAATCAATAAAGAAATTGACCCACAGCTCGACGCCGCACTCAAGAAATAATCTGTTATAATAACAGGGAAATATAGGAGGAGAAAATGGAAGAACCAACCACCGCGACAGGTAAGCCGGAATTCGACGTTTTTCAGTGGGCAAATTCCGTCGACGAAGTAAAAAATAACGTTTCCGTCGAGCTATTTCTGTTCAATAAAAACTACACGCCATATAAGGTGCGTTATAGCGACGCCTTAATGTCTGCAATTAAGAATACCTTCATGCTTGAGGCGGTCGAATATATCATTAAAGAAGCCGACAAAGGCCTCGAGTGCCGCGAATATGAGCTATCTGATGGCGAAGATAAAGTCATTTATCGCATTGAGCTCGAAAAAGTCGGTCGCGCCGAAACCCTTATTCATCTTATTGAAAATGAATATAAAGATATCGCCTTCTTTACGGATGACGAATATGAATTCAAGCGTATCAAAGGTATCGTTGCGAAATTTACCTATCCTGGCGATAATGGTCAAGAAACCTTCTATATCGCCAAGAATCTTGCCGCCAGCTCCGCGCTCAAAGGTAAACTTGGTTGGGAATTGAATGGCGAAAGCTTTGAGCCGCTTACGGCCGACGTCGCGATTAAAGTTCCAGAGGGCAACGAAACCGCCATCGTGGACGGTCAGATCGTCATCTTTAACCAATCTAAATTCGAAAAACTCTTCCAATACGATTACAAATCTCAGGTTATTTCCGAGCAAAAAGCTAAAGAGCTCCAAGAAGCCTATAGTCTTAGCTTCCCAGAAGGCCTCACTTTGAATGCTCTTCTTGAAGATAAAAAACCACTCATCAAGAAACTCCAGAGCATCGAAGTTGGCGAAATGAAGCAGGATCAGTTACTCGACTATGCTGACGAAATGCAGCTCGAACTCATGACTGATGACCAGGGTAAAATCATCATTATGGACGAAAAAGACCTTGGCATGTTCGTCAATCTCCTCAGTGAAGATTATTTCGTATCTCCGGTTAATGGCCGCCGCTACGAGATCAAGAGTAAAAAACTCCTCGACGAGCCGGAAGGCGAACCGCCACGCGGCCTTGAAGGCTAATTATGTTAATCGATTCACATTGTCACATTCATGATAAGCAGTTTTTTGACCTCTCGCAGACCGATGAGATTCTGGCGCATATGCACGAGAACGGCGTTGATAAATGCATCGTCATCGGCACCGACCCGCTCGATTCGGCGGCAGCGCGCGATTTTGCGAATCAGCACGCCGAAGTTTGGTGGACTTTCGGCTATCATCCGAACGATTTTAGCGGCGATAAGACCGGGCTCGCCAGAGCACTCGAGAGCGCCGAGTCGCTTTTTGATGATAAAAGACTCGTCGCAATTGGCGAAATTGGCTTAGATTACCATTTTGATGGCTATAACAAGGATTTTCAACGCTACTTGCTCGAAAATATGCTTCAAATCGCTCAAGATCGCCAGCTTCCAGTTAGCTTCCATATTCGCGACGCTTTTGAAGATTTTTGGCCAATTTATCATAACTTTCATCTTCCGACCTCTGTTTTACACTCATATTCAGACTCCAAAAAGAATCTCAAGCTTGGCCTCGAGGAGGGTTTCTACTTTGGCGTGAACGGCCTTGCGACCTTCGCCGATATTGCGCACCCGCCGCTTGAAAGAATTATACTCGAAACTGACGCTCCCTTCTTGACACCGAAGCCATTTCGTGGTACAATTAATAAGCCAGGCTATATTCGGAATATAGCCGAATGGGCAGCGGATTATTATCAGCAGGATTTAGAGGTGGTCGCAAAAATCACTACTGAAAACGCTGAAAAAATCTTCAAAATCTAAAAAGGGAGGACATTATGGAAGAGTTAGATAATTCTGTATTTCAGATTCCTGTTTCGGGTGCCGTCGTAGAAGCGCAGCAAGTTTCTCTTGACGCCAATCCAGTTACGCCAGAAACGCCGATCGTGATCGCGCAAGCTTTTCCTGTGAAGTCTGATTTTATCCAAGACCGCGCCATCTTTGATGAATTAAGTGCTATTTCCGACGAGGTAATTGAATGCCGAAACTCGATCTTAAACAACATCTATTAAAGATGACTACGCCGCCGAACTACAAGGATCGTCGTAAGGCGGTGGAGCGTAATCTCATCAATGCAGAATCGGCGCTTGGCCGCACGCTTTTTGGTATCATTCCAGCCGGTGGCACGCGCGAATTCTTTTGTCTCAAAAAGAATGTTTGGGTTTGGTACGAGAATGGCATGACAATCCGTTATGAAGTTCGCGAAAATGGCGTCTTCAAGAAAGTCGACGACGGCGGATATACAAAAGTCACCGGCGAAGAACTCGAACATTTTACGGCTGCTACGAAAGCTTACTTACAATTAGTTAAAACTCGCATTTATAACAAATAAACCACTTCATAAAAGGAGCGGTTTTTTGGCGCTTATGCTAAAATATAAGTAATAAAGGGAGTTTTTGATGGAAGAAGATACGCCAGAGACGAATATTTTCGGCGAGTCGACGAATAAGGCTAACAAACCGCACGAGGCAAATATTTTCGAACAGGCTGCGGCTGAGGAGACGAAATCCGACGAACCGCACGAAGCTAATATTTTTGAACAAGCCGCCCAAGCGGAGTCTGAATCAAAGCCTGAACCTGAGTCAGAGCCGGGGCCTGAGCCGAAACTAAAGCCCGAACCGGTCGAAACGTCCGTAATTACCAGAAGTCAACCAGTCGTTGGCGAAGGTACTCATGACATCAATCATATAGCTGCCGAAGAGACTCCCGCCGGACCAGCGAAAAAGAAAAAAGGCAAAAAATGGCTCGTCTTTCTTATTGTTGTAGCCTTGTTAATTGGCGGCGGTCTCGCAGCCTACTTCTTCGTCTTTAAGAAAGGCGATATTGTTGCTGCTGAGCACGAAAAGAAAATTCCAGCGCCGGAGGCCTATTCTACCGAAGCTAAACTTAGGGCAGACTATGAGGCCGGTGCCATTACGGCAGATACTTATTTCACCCAATTGTATTATTCCGTATTTAAGGGCGAACAGCTTGACGAAAAATACAAGGCAGACGATGGCGCCCTAGTGGGGCGTTCTAGCATCGATGTTTTGTTAGACCTATTTAAAAACCATCGAAGCGAAATCAGCTCTACTATTTTAGAAGATTTTGCCACGAAATATGCGTTAGCCGACGTAGCCTTTGGCACTGCTAATTCAGATGTTTCTTCTGCTACTAATATACGTTTAGCCAAGGAAGAAGCATATTCACATCGGCTGGACAAGGTTATCAGTTCGGAGCAGGGTAATTTCTTAATTTGGTATACGACTTCGGGCGATGACGCCATTTCGGACGAACAAGCTAAGGCTATCGCAAAGGAGCTAGAGTCGTCCATCACGAAATATACCGAGCTCACGGGGGTTGCGTATTCATATGACGGCCTCATCAGCGGATCGTATACTGGTGAATTGTCGAATTCGATTATCACGATGATGAAGAATTCCAATATTGATTCTTCGAAATTCTTTAATTCCATGAGCGTTTATGTCTTACACTTTAGTTACGACAACACGGTTGCATACTATGATCACGCTTCTACGAGCGGTGTAGCCGCGGACGTTATTAGCTTGCTACTTAATGCGCGAGGTAACAGGGGTGCCGCAGCTTGGCCGAATATTGTAATCGATAGCAAAAAAGGCTTTACGGACAATAACGGGGTTTCGCAACAAGCCATAGACCATGAGTTGTATCATCATTATCAAGTGCTAATCTGTAGCATCGGCACTCAAAAAAATACAGATTGCGATCAGTCCGAAACGGCGGCTAGATATACTGAAGCTACGGCAAATTACGCTAGCTCGATGATTGATGGCGCCGGTACGATGTTGAACGGTTGGGCTGGCATATATTACGAAAGCAATTCCGTAGATTTGCGCGAAAAATACAATCCTGGCGGTTATGGTTATGGTCAGTTCCCATATTTCTATTCGTATCGACAAGTCGCCGGTTTTGATAATCTAGTCGAAGCGCAAAAAGCTGCGGATCCTTATCAATATTTGCAAGACCATACCGCAAAAGACACTTTAATTAATGTAATAAATGATTCAGCTTACCGTACACTATCGCATGATTTCAATGGCAACAACAGCTATAAAAATGAAGCTACTGTGACTTTTGAGAATGACGGTGACTATAATATCGATTATTCCAGTACTATAAACGCCGGTGCGATGAATTATTACGTCTTAGGTAAAGATTGGTCACTATCGTTTAGTAGCGCAAACGAATATATATCAGGTGTAGTTATCGGATATAAGAATAATACATATTCAGTTATTAAAACTGACCAGAAGAAAATCGACGTTAAGAGCACTGATTTTTCCGGCTATGAAAATTATTATTTTGCCGTTACGAACGGTAATTTAATAAATAGCGGCGAGTATCATATAAAATTCGAGTTACGCGATGCGCCCGGCACATTGTTGTTTAGGAATAAATACGACAACTATGCCGTCGATCTCACGATGCATATGAAAATGGGCGGTATTACTGTAGATGCCAAGGGTACGGGCGTAGTCGACGAAAAACATCAGCGCGAGTATCTCAAAACCACTATGACGACGGTTATGAGTATGGAAATCGAGATGGAAACTTATTCCGATTTCTATAATGGTATTGATTACTATCAGAATCCAGAATCATCGCTCGGCGGCAATCTTGGTGAGATAATTGGCACAATTGCGGGCGAAGATAAGCCGAAGTGGCTTAGGCAAAATACTGCTTCGCATACGCTCGATATCGACTTTGTCGCAAAAAAGATGATGACGGCCGACAAGGCGCAAAAAGTTGGCGATGGGCACTATAAACTTAAAATGACCGCGGCAGAACTGGCAGACTTGATGAAGACGGCTAATAGCTCGTCGAGCGATGCGAATTATCAAATTATGAATGGCGAAATTGATGTTGACGTCTACATTGACAAATATGGTCGCATTAGTAAGCTTGATTATGATTTTAGTTCATTAATGTCCGGCATCGACGAATTTACATGTACGATGGTTTTGTCGAAATATAACGAAGCTGGCAATGTGATGATTCCGCCTTCAATTCTATCTGGCGCCGTCGAAGAAAAGGCTGCTAAATAATTCGACTAGAAAAGCGCGCAGTGTTAAAATAGGCTTATGTTTAAAAAGCTGCGCGCTTTGCGCACGAACGAAAATATATTAATCGCTACCGACGTCTTACTAAGTAGCAAGGCGTCATTTATAAATGTCTTTTTGATGGCATTTATGATTAATGTTTCACTTGCTAGCTCGCCGATTAATTTCATCGTTTATTGTATCGTGCGCTATGCGGCGATGGGCGTTTTCGCAATACTACTGCTTAGGGTTTTTCACAAGCATACTTTAGCTGCTTGGCGTGCAAGTATGCTTTTTTCGATCTTGGAGGTGCTAGCTATTATTCTGCTAGATTCGACAGCATTTTATTATCCATTCATTTTAGCAATTCTCAATTCGCTTGAATCATCCTTATATTGGCGACCGAAAATGTATTTCGACATTACTGAAGTTGCCGATTCGCGCCGCTTGCGTCAGCGTAGCGTTACCACGGTGCTAACTGAAGCGGTGAAGATTATTATGCCGGTTATACTCGGTTTTACGATTGGCGCAACTGGCTATACGAATGCAGCATTAATTATTTTAGCTATCTCAGCTATACAATTAGTACTATCATTTTGCTTTCATCCAGACGCAAAAAAGAAAGCCACTAGCGCACATACACCGAGCCAAATCTATCAAAAAATCTGCGCCCATGAATCATTGCGAAAACTTCTAGCTTTCTCATTTGTGCGCGGTTGGGTTATTTGCAGCTCGGCATATTTGGTAATTTCGCAAATCATTTTATATCGTAGCGTTGATTCTGACGCGGATCTTGGTATATATACATCACTTGCGGCCGTTATTGCAATTATTTTCGTCTCTATCTATCGCAAACTCAAAAATCAAAAAGCCCAAAAGACTATATTAATTACTTTTCTGCCCGCCGTCATTTTAATGCCGCTAAGTCTGATATTATTTCCGAATAATACCATTCTCGCCATCTCTTTTTATGTATTTATGCAAAGTATTGTAAATGGCCTCTATGACGGCACGGTTACGTTAACGCGCCTTCAGGGTATGATTAGTACCCACTTAGACGATTCATCATATCGTTTAGAGGTTGAATGCGTTGTTGAAGTGGCATTATCAATTGGGCGCACAATCGGTTTTCTGATATTGCTATTCTTCATTATGATGGGTTGGGAACAATATATAATTTGGCTAGCATTTATTGAATCACTATTTATTATTCCATGGTTCAAAATGGCATTACCGAAGAAACATCGCTATAACTGATATAATATAAACATGATTTATTTAGACCATGCTGCGGCCACGCCGCTCTCAGAAAAAGCTTTTAAAGCGATGGAGCCGTATTTTGCCGATTTTTTCTTCAATCCATCAGCCGCTTATTTGCCGGCTGTTGATGTACGCCATCACTACGAGGCGGCTAAGGATGAAATCGCGCACGTGATTGGTGCCAAAGGCGCCGACTTAGTGATGACTTCGGGCGCGACCGAATCGATTAATTTAGCTTTCTCAATTGTGCAGTCAAATACCGATGCGGAGGTGCTGATTTCTGCCGTTGAACATGCCGCTGTGACTGAAAACGCACGCCGTGCTGGCGATTATCAGACTATTAAAGTCGACGAAAATGGTCGCGTAGATTTAGAAGATTTCGCATTAAAACTTACGCCAAAAACTCAATTTGTGTCAGTGTGTTTAGTTTGCTCAGAACTCGGTGCAATTCAGCCAATCTCTGATCTTGCACGCATTATTCAGGCTGAGCGCGAGCGTCGTGCTTTCGCCGGCGAAAGCACGCCACTTTATTTCCACTGCGACGCTTCGCAAGGTTTAGGCTTAATGGAAGTGAAGGTTGCACGTCTCGGCGTCGATTTACTTACGCTTAATGCGGCAAAAATTTATGGGCCAAAGGGAATCGGCACACTTTATGCTGGCCATAACGTCCGCCTACGGCCACTAACGGTTGGTGGCGGTCAGGAGATGGGCTTGCGCAGCGGTACGGAAAATGTGCCGGCTACGATGGCTTTTGCGGCGGCGATAGCTGAAGCAGAAAAACATATTAATTCCGAGCGCAAACGCTTAGCGGATATTAAACGCGATTTGCGGAAAAACCTTGAAGATTTGCCGAATATCATCTTCCTTGGTAAAGATAAAGTTCAGCTGCCAAGTTTTTTGCCAATCTCTTTGCCAGGTCTCGACGCCGAACGTCTCATTTTTGCACTCGAAGATCGCCATGTCTATGTTTCAACCGGCGCGGCTTGTTCGGCGAGTAAAGGCATTAAATCCCCAACGCTCGTTGCGATCGGGCTCGATGACGAGGCAATTGCCGGCTCGCTTCGTATTTCGATGGGTAAACTTACTACTCCGGAAAATGCCATCGAATTTAGTAAAATTCTCCACGAAGTCGTGGAGAATGAGCTGCGTCGTTTGGATAAATAATTTACCAACGATATTGATTGCTATTATTCCAACTACTACCCTGGCCTTTGCCGAGGCTGTTTTGGAGTGCGCGGATACTATTTTCGGTTTCTTCGTCGTTCATCAAATCTTTAATCTTATCCGGCGTCAATTCGCCATCGTCATCACCGTCTCCATCGCCACCATTGCCATCGGCGTTGTTCATTTGTTCGACTGCGCGACGACGCTTGCTATTAATACGCTCTTTGGAATCCTCGGCGCGCTTGTCATTGCCAGGAGAATCATCACTTTTTGAAGCACAGTTGTTTTCGTATAATATTGATTCGGCGCGGTTATACAGCACTAACGCGTCATCGAATAATCTTCGTTGCGCCGCCTTGTCGGCCTGCATCTCAATACTGTAAGATAAGTTAACATATATTTGGCAGAGCATTGCCTTTGGTGGATTCTCGCGTAAGCTATCGCGGAAATCTTCTTCCGCTTCCGCATATTGTGCCAGATTTAATTCGGCCGTGCCGCGGTTATAGTACGCAATATAAGATTCAATCATATTACCAAATAGCTGCATGTTTGAAATCGATGCCGGCGTGTCGTAATTGTGATTTTCATAAGACAAACTATAGATAATGTTATAAACGCCAGTGCGCACGAAGAAGATGCCAATCAGTATCACGATTATTACAGGTAATGAACAATATTTAATTAAATTACGGCGCCGGCGGAGGCGAATTTTATTTTGGTCGACAATTTCTGGATCGAGGTTTAACATTACTTCGCCTTTCTTTCTAGTAACACTTTATTAAATACGACATAGAAATCCCACAGCATTAAGCCGAGTAATGCCAGACAGACAATCCAATACAATTCTATGTATGAATCTACACTTTCGACGCTTTCTGATTTGGCATTTTTCATTACTTCGTCGCCGAGTGTTTTATCGATTTCACCTTCGGTGCGATTGTAGTATTTAATTCCTAGCGCATTCGCATAGTCATTCAAGACCTTTTCGTTAATGCGCGAAACATGATAGCCGCCGCTCGGGTCAGAAACGTAATAGTCTTCACTAAAATAACTATCATCCTCAAAATCGCGATACGAACTAACGCTCGGTACTTTACCGCCATTCTTTGTGCCGTAGCCGAGTACGGCGCCAGCACCAATTAATTTTTGCAAGCTTTTTGCACTCACGATATCGTTGCTCGTGCGCGTCTCTTCACCGTCGCTTAGCACGAATAATACATTCACGCGGTCTGGATGACCTTTTTTGTAGGTCGAAATATTTTCGGCGGCGAGTTCGAATAATGCACTTAAATTACTACCGCTACTATAATATTCGCTTTTTGGAATGATCGCATTTGCATATGAAAATAGAGTGTCGGAATTTGTAGATAGCGGCAAAGCAATATAAGTCGAAATATCTTGCGCGAAAATTGAATATTGTGCGCCAGGGAATTGTTTAGCAATTTCTTTAATATCTTCGGCGACCTTCTCATAGCGTCGCTTCGCGCCATTGTCGCAATCTTTTACGGCCATACTATTCGTCACGTCGACGATGAAATAAACATTAATATTTGTAAGCTGCGCCTCACTCGTGCCGCCACGAATGACTGGTCGGAAGATAATGATAATGATTAATATCAACATACCAATGCGACGGAAATTGTCGATGGTGCGATATTTTTTCTTGATAATGCAGAATATCAACAAAACAGCCGCAATAATTGTTAATCCAATCACGGCCCAAATTGGAATAATTGGCATAACTTTCATAGACGTAGACTCCAAATTATTACTAGATAAACAGTCAGCATTGCGAGCGAAATAATAATGAAAATTCCTGGTGCATCATTTTTAACATATTTATCTGCGCCCTCTAGCAAAGCAGCTTGCTGCTCCATAATTTGATCAACGATGCGATCCATATCGGCATCGCTGGCGTTTGCGGCATAATATGAGCCACCAGTAATTGAAACGGCGCGCATAAATTCTTCGCTCGAACCATAGCGCTGACTACTTTGCGAGGAAGAATAGTCGGCCGGATTAATGCCGTAGAAAGTGATGCCGTAGTGGCTGGCGTATTTGGCGGCTTGTGCGATGTTAATTTGCTGATTTGACGATGCGAAATTGTCTGTATAGATAATAATTGAGCGCGAACGATCGACCTCGTTTAGTCTATCGAAGCCATTTATGCAGCCGAGCACACCCGGGCCAATTAGTGACGTGCCGACATTCGAATTGTAATGAGACGCCGACAAATATGTCCATTCGTCTTTTCCAATACTTTCGAGAATAGAATCAATTGTGTCGTAATCGTTACTGAGTGGCGACACAGTAATCGGTGTTCCGTCAAAGACCGTGATACCAAAACGTTCACCCTTCATGTTGCCGACAATTTCGCGCAAACGCTTAATCATTTGGTCGAAATAGTCATTCATTGAGCCACTCACGTCGAGACAGAGCATAATATCGCGGTTGTCGTATTCAGATTCAATTAAGTCCATAGTTACTGGGCGCGATGCGACAATCGTGCTTGAAACTAACGAAAGCAACAAGAAGAATCCAGCTAAAATCACTAACACTACATAGCGTTTACGCGCCCTTTGGTATTCGGGCAAGTTTCGAATTGCCGTCGTATGCGCGATAGTTGTAATGTGGCGCTTACTTTTCTTTTTCTTGCGCTTCGCATTGATAATTGCTAGCGAATATAGCACGATTACGACCGCGATAGCGGTAGGAACAACGAAAAGCCACGGATAGAGTGTCATTGATTCCTCACTAACTCGCGGGCACGTTCCGCGGCATCTTTTACGCTACCTTTTTCGAGTGTATCGAATTCGTCTGGATAATACTCCTCAATTAACTTCACTAGGTCTTCTTTGAATGAATTTTTTAAATCGGTTAATGTCATAATATCCGCGTGAAAACCGAGCCCTTCGGCGTAGAACATGCGCACAATTAAACTAAAGTGCTGGTGCGCGACGGAAGCCTTAATCATGTGGTTATTGTAATTGCGCTCGGCCTGGTCAATGAGGCCAATATATTTTTTCTTTAATTCATTTAAGTCAATAATCTTTGGTGCTTCGACTTTGAGCGTACTTAAAGTACGAATTTTCTTGCGTCGCGTAAAATAGAAAATCGCAACAATAATTGCAATCGCAAGTAATAGAAAACCTACGCCGATCAGTGTCCACGAGATGTTGTAGAAGACTGGACCGTAAAATAAACTACCTTCGGACATGTTTTTGCTCCTCAAGCATTTGGAAAATGCGTGGAATCGCATTATCGGTACTGTCGACGCTGCAGCTTACGATGCCGAAACGACGCAAACCTTTCGCAATTAGCTCTTTTTGGTTGGCGCGGAATTGCGTTTCGGCGGCGGCGATCTTCTTGTTTGAACGGAAATAATGCGGCAGACGTACGTTGCCATCAATATCATTCACGGTGTCGTTCACGATTAAATCATTCGTCATTGGCGAATCCTCGACCAAAATATACATTTGCTCATGGCGCGCGTTTAGGCGACGAATTATTTCGCGGTTCACTGTGGCGGCGTTTGCTGGATCAGTAATAATAATTAGGAACATGCGCTCGCGGAATGACTTCGTAACGTAGGTCAAGAGGGAATTAATGTCGCTATCGTCGGCTTCGAGGCTCATTGACTTGGCGTACTTATCCAAGAAGTTTTCGATATATGCCGTGTCTTCCTTCATAGAATAGCGCTTGTTGCTACCTTTATTGCCATAAACAATGCCGACTAAATCATTATGGCGCTGCGCTACGTAGGCAATTACGCCGGCGCAAAATGCGGCGATTTCGCTTTTCGTCTCGCCACTCGGTGCCAGCGTCGCCATCGAGCGACCGTTGTCGGCTACGATGAGAATATTATGTTTACGAATCGCGACATAGCGCCGAATCATAATATTGCGCGAGCGCGCCGTCGCTTTCCAGTCGATATCTTTTACGTCATCGCCATAGGCATATTCGCGCAGATCGTCAAAATCCATACTACGTCCTTTAAATACGGAGCCGTAGTTGCCAGAAAGGACATTTCTACTACGTCGTTGCGAGTAGATATCCATCTTCTTGCGAACTTTTACGAGATAACTTGGCATATTTTTTCTTTAATTATTCCTTTTTCCCAAACTATGGCGTCTGAATCTTATTAAAGATAGCGTCGATAATTGCTTCTGGATGAACTTCATCAGCGGCCGCTTCGAAGTTAAGGATGATGCGATGGCGGAGTGCCGCATAGCGAAGACGTTTCACGTCATCAGGAATTACATAGGTGCGACCTTCAATTAAAGCGATAGCCTGTGCAACTTGCATTAAGGCAATGGCGCCACGTGGACTCACGCCGTATTCGACGTAGCGGGCAAGGGAAGCATCGATTAATTCGCGTGGGTTGCGCGAAGCGGTAATAATATTCACGATGTAATTCTTAATTGAATCATCTACGGCAATGCGTTTGCAGAGACCTTGGAGTTTCTTGACGTCTTCGATGGCGACTTTCTGATCATCGGCGAGCTTACCGGTAGTGTTGCCGTTCAAAGTGTAATTCAAAATTTGCAATTCATCATTGCGAGTTGGGTAGCCGATAATTTCCTTGAGCAAGAAGCGGTCGAGCTGAGCTTCTGGCAACTCGTAGGTACCTTCTTGTTCGATTGGGTTTTGTGTTGCGAGTACGACGAATGGCTCTGGCATCTTGTACATGACGCCACCGACGGAAACTTGATGTTCTTGCATAGCCTCGAGCATAGCGGATTGAGTCTTTGCGCTGGAGCGGTTAATTTCATCCAAGAGTACGAAGTTGGCATGGACCGGACCAATTTTCGTCTCGAAGGAGTTGGAGTTGTAGTTGAAAATCTGTGTGCCAATAATATCGCTCGGGAGTAAATCCGGCGTACATTGAATACGACTAAAGCTACCGTTGGCTGCTTCGGCAATAGTCTTGGCCGCCAAAGTTTTTGCAAGACCTGGCACAGACTCGAGCAAAACGTGACCACCAGCAATTAGCGCAACTAGCATACAGAGTCGCAACTCGTCTTGGCCCACGACTTTTGTGGCATAAGCTTTAGAAATGCGGGTAATGACGGCTTTGGCGCCTTCGAGCTCCGCATCCGTCAGATTGTTAGGGTTTTTATTGTTTTGGTCCATTTTGGTACTCCTTTTATGCCCAATACAGGCTAATGTTATTTGCCATACTTATTTTTTGTTCTTCCGTATAGGTATCTGGTTGGTCGAAATAATGATCATCGTCGAAGAAGGTATTCGGCAAGATGTCCATATAAGTGCATCCGTCTGTCTCGATGTTGAATTTATCGGAAATCGGCGCGGTAATGTTGCCGCAAGTACCAGTAATCTTGGTCGGACTATAGGCTTTAAGCATATTTAGCGCAATCTGAATCTGGAATGAAGTCATTAAAATATCCGCGAAGAGTAAAATGTTGCGGTTATTAAAGGCGTGCGGGTCAAAATTCGGATTCGGATCGGCCTCGGCGTTAATCTTCGAGAAGGCTTCACGTTTGCGCTCTTCAATTACGCTCATAAAGTCGGAATTAATATATTCAAACTCACTCTGAGAGATTTCCGGGTTTAATACGAATTCGCCCTTATTCGTCACGGCGCCGAGATTGCGCGTAATATCGAACGGATCGGCAATTTCAGAATATTGCAATATGTAAATATAGGCATGCAGATGCGCTGCCAATTCAATACATGACAAGAGGGAACTTTTTTTGAGGCAGAAAATAATCGAATCGGTATCTTTGTATTCAGTCAACTTCACGGCCAACTGGTCGCCCAAAGCTTGTCGATTAGGATAAAACATCCCACCTCCGTCAAAAGTTAGTACTGTATTAATTTTAGCATAAACGTCATCTAGTGTTTCGCTTGATTTTTCTCTTATTTATGATGTTGAAGACATTATAACTACAGAGCGCGTCAGCCAGCCGACTTCGAGGATATTACGGAGGCTACGGCCGAGTAGAAAGTAGCCATCGCCCGTGACGACGGGCCGATGGACTGCTGGTCCTCGAAGTTGGCTGGCTGGGGTATTCGATGTTATAATATCTTCAATGAAAGTTTTCTTAGGTATGTCTGGTGGCGTTGATTCGGCCGTCTCGGCTTATCTTTTGCAGCAACAAGGCTACGAAGTCGTCGGTGTCTATATGAAGAACTGGAGCAAGAATCTTCCCGGCATGAAGTGTCCATGGGCAGAAGATCTCGCCGACGCTAAGCGTGTCGCCGTCAAGCTCGGCATTGATTTCCAGGTTTTTGATTTTGAATCCGAATATAAGCAAAAAGTAGTTGATTACATGCTGGCTGAATATCAAAAGGGCAATACGCCAAATCCAGATATCATGTGCAATCAGGAGATTAAGTTCAAACTCTTTGCTAACACGGCTTTTGAACAGGGCGCCGACAGGATTGCGACCGGTCATTACGCCAAAACTGACGGTCGCGCGCTCCTGAAAGCTAAGGACGAGAACAAAGATCAGACCTATTTCCTTTATCGCATTACCGAAGATGTGATTGAGAAAACGATTTTTCCAGTTGGCGACATGCTAAAGCCAGAAGTAAAAGCGCTAGCCGCCGAAATTGGCCTCAGTGTGGCGCATAAAGCCGAATCGATGGGCGTCTGTTTTGTGGGCGAGGCAAATATGAAAGATTTTCTCGCGGAATTTGTTGAGACTAAACCGGGTAAAATTGTAGAACTTGAAACTAATCAGGAAATCGGTGTACATGATGGCGCGATTTTCTACACGCTCGGTCAGCGCCACGGCCTCAATCTAAAAGCCGGTCTGCCGTATTATGTCGTCAAAAAAGACATGGATGCCAACATCGTCTATGTCTCGCAAAATCTCAACTCGCTCAAACTTTGGACCAATACGATTAAACTCAAGGATGTTATTTTGCGCCACGGCGACGACGGCCGTCATATTCAGGCGCGCATTCGCCATCGCGCACCGCTCGTAGATGCGGATTATCAGGACAGCATATTAACTTTCGCCGAAGAACAAAAATCGCTTACGCCAGGTCAATCGGTCGTCTTTTATCGTGGCGATGTTTGCCTTGGCGGCGGCATTATTGAAGCCTAGAAAATGCCGCCCCCGGAGGGGCGGCTGTCGTAAAAAGAAGAAGGTGTGATTTGCCTGACGGTCAGGCTTTATATTGCTTCAGCCAGCTTTTGACGGCTTTGGCGGAAGATGATTTATTCTCGCGCAGGTAGCTCGTGACAATTTTGCTGTTTTTGCGGACGCATGATACGACCGCGGCGAATTTGTACTTGCTATTGCTGAAGGTTAGCTTATTATTCGCTTTGCCCTTCTTGTAGCTTTCGCCCTGCGTTACGGACCATCCACGCTTAATGGCATATTTTTTCAAAGCTTCGGCCTTGATGGCGGCTTCGTCTTCGAGCATCGCTCGAATATCGGCGGAAATGGCATATTTCTTCAGGGTCGTTTTGATCCCATTCAGAGTATAGGCCTTTTTATCGATTTTATAGGTCGTGCCGATACGTCCATTCTTTTGCGTGGTAGTTACAGTGACGATCATTCTCCATTTGGAGTTCCGTAAGGTTGCAATTGTTACGATTTTACTGGGCGATCCAGTTTTGCCGCGTAAATCGGCATGCCAGCCATGATATTCGGCCGCATCGGTTAACGCGGCGACATCTTTGCTATGGCGGCTCTGGATTGGACTAACGTTCGCAGTGGCGGCGTAAGCCGGTGTAGCGAAGCCGGCCAACAGGACAACAATTGCAAGAACCAACAATGATTTACACGTGATCTTTTTCATCATGATCACTCCTTCCTAGTGTAAAGGTGCCTAGGGGCAGAAGAATAACCCCGACCGTACAGAAAAGTAGTTGACTTAACAACTACATACTCTCATTATAGCACAAGCATCATAAAAAGTCAATACTTTTAATAAAATATCTAAAAATGTCAAGCTATTGTATAATAATGAGATGAATGCAAGTGAAGTACGTCAAAAATACCTCGACTTTATGAAGTCGAAGGGCCACGTGGTGATTGAGCCAGCGCCACTGGTGCTCGAAAATGATCCGACGACATTATTTACCGGCTCCGGCATGCAACCGTTATTGCCATATTTGCTCGGCCAACCACACAAAGATGGTCAACGCCTCACTGATTCGCAGCCATGTTTGCGCCTCCAGGATATCGACGATGTGGGTGATCCGCGTCACACCACCGTCTTTGAGATGCTCGGCAACTGGTCGCTTGGCGATTACTTCAAGGAAGAGCAGATTCGTAACTTCTTTACTTTCCTTACCAAAGAGGTCGGTCTCGATCCACAGAAAATCTACGTCACCTGCTTTATTGGTAGTGAAAAATACGGCATCCCGCGCGACGACGAGGCGGCCGCCATCTGGCAAAAAGTCTTTGCCGAGGTTGGCATTAAGGCCGACATTGCCGAAATTGACACCGCCGAAAATGGCGACAAGCGCGGCATTAAGGGCGACGAACGCATTTTCTTCTACAACGATAAAGAAAACTGGTGGTCCCGCGGCGGCGGCATCGAAACTACACCAATCGGCGACCCATGCGGTCCAGATTCTGAAGTCTTCTACGATTTCGGCGCAGAGCACCAAGACGAAGCCAAATACGGTAAGGCTCATCCAGCTTCCGATGGTGCCCGTTTCATGGAAATCGGCAACCAAGTCTTTATGCAATATCGCCGTCTCGAAGATGGTAGCTTCGAAGAGCTCGAACATAAAAACGTCGACTTCGGCGCCGGTCTCGAGCGCATTACGGCTGCTTCGATGGATTCTTACGACGTCTTCCAAATTTCCTTGCTTAAACCAATCGTAGATAAATTGGTTTCTCTTTCCGGCAAAAAATACGAATCTAACACCGCTGAAATGCGCGTGATTGCTGACCATTTGCGCGGCGCTTATCTCTTGTCTGCGCAGGGCTTAAAGCCATCTAATAAGCAACAAGGTTATGCGCTTCGCCGCTTGATTCGTCGTGCCATTTTAAAGGCGCTCAACCTCGGCATCGAGCAAGATTTCCTCGCTGAAGTTTTGCCATTGATTGCTGATAATTATAAAGATTTGCCAGATAGCATTCTGACTACTCGCGAGCAGGTACTTGATGTACTCAGTCACGAAGAGCAAGCTTTCCGCAAGACGCTCCGTCGCGGCATGAAAGAGCTCGCTCGCTTCCAGAAAGATGGCCTCACTGGCAACGAACTCTTTATGCTTCAGGATACCTATGGCTTTCCACTCGAACTCTCTGTCGAGGAAGCTTATCGCCAGGATATTCCACTTAGCGAGAATTGGCGTAAAGAATTCGATGCCGCGCTCGAAGAGCAGCGCAACCGCTCCAAGACGGCTAGCAAGGGTATGTTTAAGGGCGGCCTCGAGGACCATGGCGAACAAACCACGAAATATCACACTGCTACACACTTACTTTTGGCGGCCTTGCAGAAGTTAATCGATCCAGAAATCGGTCAGCAAGGTTCAAATATCACCGCCGAGCGTCTCCGCTTCGACTTCAATCTCGACCGTAAGCTTACTCCAGAAGAGAAGCAGCAAATCGAAGACCAGGTTAACGAATGGATTCAGGCCGACCTCAAGGTGGTTCACGATGAATACGATAAGGCCTACGCGCGCGATACTCTAAAGGCGCATGGCCAGTTCTGGGATAAATATCCAGAGAAACTCACCGTCTACACGATCGGCGATTTCGATAATCCAGTCTCGCGCGAAGTTTGTGGCGGTCCACATGTTGAACATACTGGCGTAATTGGTCATTTCAAGATCAAAAAAGAAGAGTCTAGCTCGGCTGGCGTTCGTCGTATTAAAGCAATTGTGGAGTAATATCTCATGCAGCAAGATTTCTACCGCATCCGCCCAGCTACTGTGGCCGACGCGCTTGCGATGGCGCAAGTTAAGCAAATCACCTGGGAAGCAACCTATCGTGGCATCTATCCAGATACGAAATTAGATAATTACAGCATTCCAGAGAACGTGCAAAAATTCGAAAAAATCATCAACGCGCCAGATATAGATGTCTGGGTGGCGGAATGTAATCATCAAGGTAAGCTCTTTGTTTGTGGCTACATGAGTTGCGGTACGCCACGCTATCCGTTCTCGCGCTATGACCAAGAGATTGGCTTGCTGTATATCTTGCCACAGCATCAAGGCAAAGGCCTCGGTCGCCAGCTGTTCGCGAAAGCCGTTGAAATCATTAAGTCGCACGGCTTTGATGAATTCTTCGTTTCCTGCAATAAATACAATTTGCCAGCTCAGCAATTTTATCTTGCGATGGGCGGCATTTTGGTCCAAACTGACCCGGACGATGAAGACCGCTCCGTGCCGCAGGTGAAGTTCGTCTATACTATAGAAGATTAAGCAAAAGTGCTATAATAATCTCATACATGAGCTTTTTGAAGCGACGCAAAAACACACCAGAAGAACCCCCGAAAAAGCCGAAAGCTAAAGATCCGGACGATTATTTATTGGCGCTCGATATTGGCACCGAATTCGTCAAAGCCCTCATTGCCAAGAAAGGCAAGGGTACGATGAAAATTGTCGGCGTCGGCAAGGCGCACGAAGCACCGACCAATATGTACGCCGGTGCGATTTCTGATATTGCTGGTGTCGCCAAGACTTGCGAAGATGCCCTCGTCAAAGCCGAAGAAATGGCCGGCGTGCGCGCTCGCGACGTCGTGGTCGGTATCGCTGGTGAGCTAATCAAGGGCAATACGACTTCCGTTAAATTCCGCCGCGCCGATGCGAGCAAGCCGATTAATGACGAAGAAATGCATAAAATCATCCAACAAGTCCAAAAGAAGGCTGGCGAACGCGCTCGCCTTGAAGTGGCGACCGAAACAAACAATCCGGACGTTGAAGTACGCCTGATTAATTCCGCGCTAGTTTCGCTGCGTATCGACGGGTACAAGGTGACGAATCCAATCGGCTTTAAGGGCAAGGAAGTCGTGGTACAGATTTATACCGCTTTTGCGCCACTCGTGCATATTTCTGCCATCGAACGCGTTTGTGACGAGCTTCAGCTCGATCTTGTAACGGTGGCCGTGGAGCCATTTGCCGTGTGCCGCGCTTGCCTTGGCGACGACATTGAATCTAGTTTCTCTGGCATCGTAATGGATATTGGCGGTGGCACGACGGATATTGCCGTCGTAGACGACGGCGGCGTGGATGGCACCAAGATGTTTAGTATTGGCGGCCGTAGCTTTACGCATCAAATTTCCGAGCGCCTCGGCCTCAGCCTTGAAGATGCCGAAAAACTGAAACTTCTCGCCGATAATCCGAGCATGAAACCAGAAATTCGTAAGAAATTCGACCAGGCCATCGAGCGTAATCTCGAAGTTTGGCAATCTGGCGTGGAACTTGCGCTCGAAGAATTTGATAATCTTGAAGCTCTGCCGGGGCAGATTCTACTGTGCGGCGGCGGCGCTAGCCTTTCGGCCATTCCAGAGATCCTCGCCACCGGCGACTGGTACAAAGATCTGCCATTCGTGCGCCGACCGATTATTAGTTTGATTGAACCAGAAGAAATTGCCGGTATTGATAACGCTACCGACCGCGAACTCGACCATACTTTCGTCACCGCCATGGGTCTACTCCGTGTGGGCATGGATACGCTCGTCGGCACCGATAGTAATACGGGTATTAAAGCAAGATTGGCCCGCTTCTTAAAGAATTAGGCCATATCTTATTATTATAGCACAAGCACGATAAAAAGTCAAGCTTAAGCTTTTTGCACCTCTGTAAATTTGCCCTCCAGTAGGTCAGCTAGCTCGTAGTCGCCAAACTTAATACGATGGAGTGCTACGACTTTATAACCGAGCGCCTCAAAGGTGCGGCGAATCTGACGATTACGCCCCTCGCTCATCGTAACTTGCCACTCCAAGCGATTGTCGTCCGATATCCGCGCTAAGCCTAACTGGCTGCGCCCATCCGGCAGTTGCACGCCAAAGTCGGCAATCATTTGCTGATGTAGCGGCTCTAGCTCGCGATCGATTTTAACTTCGTAAATTTTCGTCTTCACGAATTTTGGATGCGTCATCTGGAAAGCGAAATCGCCATCGTTAGTTAGCAAAATTAACCCAGAAGAATCCCGGTCTAGGCGTCCAACATTCTTGAGACTCTGGTATTTCTCTGGTAACAATTCGAAAATCGTTGGCGTGTCGCCTTGGCGTTTGCGGCTACAAACGTAGCCAACTGGCTTATTCAATGCGAGATAAACCATCTTTTGCTCGGCGACCATCTTGCCGCTGATTGTCACTTTGTCACCGTCTTCGACGCGCTGCCCAATCTCGGCTTTCGCGCCATTAATCATAACCTTACCTTGCTGAATCAATAAATCAGCCTCGCGCCGCGAGACTCCAAAATTTGTCGCAATGTATTTATTTAATCGCATCATTTAGATTCAACTACCATCTCCGGATTGGCCGGTCCCATACCGTCATCGCTAATTGCGGGCGAATCGGACTGAACAATAGTTACGGCGCCGTTGTCGAAATCTTCATCTTCGCCTTCTTCGCCGGTTGAATAATTAATGTTTGGATTCTGCTCGTCAGTATGAGTCAATGCATCTTTCAGCACATCCGGCAGTTCAACTTCTGGTTCTTCTATTTCGGCGGCTTCTTTAATTACTGGGCGCTCCATCTGGCTGGCGGCAATAGTTATCTCATCGTCTTTAAGCTCATTAAACATGCGGGCGGCCATCGTATTCTTTGCGCCATCGAGATCGTTCATGTCAGCGCTCAAATCTTCCTCGAGCTCGGAAATGTAAGCCGGTTTGATGGCTTCAATCACCTCGTCTTCATCATGAACAGTGTTGACCTTCGTGGCCTGTACGACTTGTGCAATCATTTCCGGCGACATGTTGTTGACCGGATTCTTCTTCGATGCTGGCTTTGCGGCGACTTGTTGTGGTGCCGGTTGTTGCGGCGTTGGCGCTGGCTGTGCTACCTGGGGAGAAGCTTGCTGAGGGCTATTATTTGGGGTAGCATTTTGCGCTTGTGGCGCCAGTTGTTGCGGCGTTGGCGCTGGTTGTTGCGGCGTTGGCGCTGGTTGTTGCGGCGTCGGCGGCATTTGTGGCGGCATCGGCATGGCCGGTGGCGGGGTAGGCTGCCCTGGCATCGTTGCCGTAGATCCTGGTTTTGGCTGCGACGGTTGAGCAGAGCCTTGTAATGCGGCCGACAATGTTATATTCGGCTGCTTTGGCGGAATCGTCACTGGTGCGGCATTATTAGCCTGGTTTGCAATTGCTTGAGCTGCGAATTGCTGACCGGTCGCCGTCATGGCCGGGTTATTCGCAAGTTGCGGATTCGGTACAGAGTCTGCTGGCGCTTGCGGGGCAGAATATGCTTCGCCCGCCGAACGTGGCGCTGGTTGGCCTTCGTTTAATAGTTCTTCCATCAAGCGTTCATTTGACTGGCGCCTACGTTCGAAGGCGGCCGGGTCATCGAGCGGAGCAATGATACGTTCGCCGCCCGTGGATTTTCTAGCTTGATTTACCGGCATCTGAGGATTAGCCCCTGCAGCTGGCTGCATGGTTACAACTGCCGGATAAGCGACAGGGGCTTGATTAAAATTTGCGGGGTTACCTCCTGGCGGCCCTTGCGGTGCGGGCGGCTCCGGAATCATCGATTGCGGTGCAGTCGGCGCTTGTGGCGCGGCTGGCGTAGCCGGTGCGGCCGGCGCTTCCGGTATGGCAGTTTGCATTTGCTGGTTCACGTCTGGCGCTGGCGTACTTGAATTTTGCGGCGCTATCGTTGTCTCGGCGGTAGTCGGCGCATCAATATTTACTGGCGCTTCGGCGGCTTCAGCTTCTTTGGCTGCCTGTTCGACGGCCGGCATTACGGCTGCGGTACTCATACTCGTATGCGCACTGGCGTTTGGCTGATCGCCAAGAACCTCGTGAACGGTGTTTACGACATCTTCGATGCCGACCTGGGATTTAACCAAGTAGCGATCGGCGCCAAGCGTTTCGCCACGTTGGCGTTGATCTTCGCTCGAGAGCGCGGTCATCATGATTACTTTGATATCTTTGGTTTCAGGTTGGGAACGCAGAATGTCTAGCATATCGAAGCCGGAAATCTTTGGCATCATCACGTCGGAGATGATAAGATCCGGTTTTTCCTGCGCAGCCAAAGCGAGTGCCTCCTCGCCATCGCCGGCAGATACAATATTGTAGCCCTCAGCGACCAACCTAATGCTATAAATTTCTCGCAAGGACTTATCGTCCTCGACTAACATTATTTTGATCATACTGCTTATGATTTTATCGTATTTTGAGCAAAAAATCTACAAGTCTAGCGCATCTTTTCTTGCGCTTCTTGGTTCTCGATTAAGAATTTTTGTTGCTCGTAAGCTTCTTTTGAAATGCGCGGCAACAATACGATAAAACGTGTGCCTTTGCCAACTTCCGATTCGGCCCAAATACGACCATTCATCATCTCAACGCGCTGCTTCACAAGATAAAGACCGAGGCCAGTGCCACCGATTTCGCGGGTGTCGCGGTTGTCGACGCGATAGAACTTCTGAAAGACATGCGAAAGCTCCTCACGCGCGATGCCAATGCCGGTATCTTGCACAATGATTTGCACGTTGTAATTATCTGCTTTCACATTTACGGTCACCCAGCCAGACGGCGTGTATTTTACGGCGTTTTCAATCAAGTTATTCAGAATCTCGCGCAAGAAATCTTCGTCCACGGTGGCGTAAATTAATTGCTCAAGGTGATGTCCGCCACCAAGCTGTTGATCCACTGAGCCGCTGCCAAATTGATAACCGAGGCCCTTGTCGGTAATGCGCGGAATTTGCCCATCGGCGATTTTTTTGACCAAGTGGACAATTTCGACTGGCTTCATTACTGGTTGAATCTTGCCATCGTCAAGTTTCGTAGTGTCGAGCAAATCTTGGAATAGGTGGCCTAAGTGCTGCGAAGCTTCGTGGGCTTTTTCGAGATAGCCCATGGCGCGCTCGTCCACCGTGGCGGTTGCGCTATTCATGGCGAGACCAAGATAACCTTCAATGCTCGCGACTGGCGTGCGCATTTCGTGGCTGGCGGTCGAGATAAATTCATTCCGCTCGTGTTCTTCGCGGAGCTCGCGATCGATATCACGGAAAGTTACAATGATGTTCGGATTGTCGCCCTGTGAAGGCATCGTAATAATTGAGACTGGCGTCGTGTTATTGCTATCGGCGGCCACTAAATCCAAATCGCGGGTTTCCTTGTATTCTTTTTGTTTAATCGCGAGATTAATCGGACTACGCGCCGCGCTAATGCGGTTGCCAGTTTTATCAAGAAAAGTAATCACGGCATCATGATTGACGTGGAGCAGCTCGTCTGCATCGCGGCCAATTAACTTGCAAGCGGCTGGGTTTACGAGCTGGATGTTGCCTTTCGGATCGACAATCATCACGCCTTCATTAATAGAAGTCAAAACGAGCTCGTTTAAGCTTTGGCGTTCTGCTTCGACGTTCGTATCAGTCGTGATGGCAACCTTAGCGTCTGGTTCTGCCTCTTTCTTTTCGGTTTTTTTACTAAATAAGCCCATTTATCTCTATTTTAGCACAAGCGTGATTGTGGTTTGATTATATTTTTTAACTTTTATATAATTAGCTTATGAATAAAGACGTCATCTACATCGAGCCAGAGCACGATATTACCGATATTCTGGCTAACATTAAAGGCGCCAAGAGCAAAATCGTCGCTCTTGTTCCGCCAAAGAAATCTAGCGTCTTGCGTAGCGCCGTAAATTTCAAACTGATTAGTAAAGCCGCTACCAAAGCCGAAAAAACCGTCGTTTTGATTACTTCCGACGAGTCTCTTTTGCGCCTCGCCGACAGCGTTAAAATGCCGACCGCGAAGAATCTGCAGAGTAAGCCAAAACTTCCAGATACCGAAGACGCCACCGAATTCGGCGCCGAACCAGAAGATGCGACCGAAGATGTGGATACTGCTTCCGGAGAAGAGATAGTAGAAGACGTCGAAACCGCCACGCCAGAGCCGAAGGATGACGCCAAAAAGGCTAAGGTTGGCAAAGCCGCTAAAAACGCCGCCGCAATTGCGGCCGAGCAAGAAGTGGTCGAAGAACTTACTGTAGATGACGAAGAAAAACCAAAAGCCGCCAAAAAGAAAAACACCAAGGTGCCAAATTTCAAAAAATGGCGCAAGTTGATTATTGTTGGCGTGCCAATCATTATTTTGCTTGTATTGTTGTTAGTTTGGGCAAATGTGATTGCACCAGCCGCTACGATTTCCGTAAAAGTACGCACTACGGCGTCCAACTTTAGCGAAGTCATCAATCTTACTACCGACAGTAGCAAAGTTGATCCGGAAAATGGCATCTTCTTAATGACCGAGAAGACCGTCGAAAAAACCACTGAGGCTGAATTTGAGGCTACTGGCCAAAAGGACGTCGGTACCAAAGCCACCGGCAAGATTACCGTCACTCGCCCGGCGGGCCAAAGAGTTTCTGGAAGTGACGACCTTAAATTTTCCATACCAAAAGGCGTCACGGTTACCATTAGTGGCAAGGAGTATGTCACCACTACCGCAGAAACAATTACATCTACCCATACAACATGTGGTTTAGGCACTTTTTCGCCTTATCCATGCACCGCATCGGACGCTTCGGCTACGATTGGGGTTGAGGCAAAAGCAGTTGGCGATTCTTATAATATCGCCGCCGCATCTACTGGCGTTACGCTAGGGATTACCACGAACAAAAAATATACCGCTTCTAGCACTGCTATGACTGGCGGCACGAGTAAAATCATTAAAATCGTTTCCGAAGACGACATTAAAGACGCTGAGTCTGATTTGCCAAATGCCGACGCCGAGGCGCGCGAAGAGCTTGCGCGCGATTGTAGCGGCAACTGTGTCTTGATTGGCTCGAGTTTCAAAATCAGTAAGGATGAACTCAGCTCCTCGCCACAGCTTAATGCCGAGGTTGGCGATAATGTCACGCCGCGCATTGTGCGCAAGGTGACTTATTCTGTCTACGCAGTCGATCGCGACGATATCGACATCTTTATCCGCGCCAAAGTGGCTGAAAAAAAGGGCGATAACACGCAAGGCATCTATTCCACTGGCCTCGTCCAGGAGGGCGAAGAAGGTTCCGATAAGGTCTTCTTTGACAATTACAAAGAAGATGACGGCAAGATTACCGCTAAACTCAAGAGTACCGTCAAGACTGGTCCGCGCGTCACCGCCGAGATGGTAGCCGAAAAGAGCTACGGCGAGAAGGTTGGCAAAGTCAAATCCATTCTCACTTCTATTAATGGCGTTTCTGGCGTCGACATCGACACTTCCTATTTCTGGGTCACTTCCATTCCTTCCGATCCAAACAAAGTAGAAATCAAGATTACGGTAGAATAATGCGCATTTTAGCACTCGACGTTGGCACAAAACGTATCGGGGTGGCTTTCGCGGATAGTTCCGTACGTATTGCGGTGCCGCGCGGTATGATTCCGGTGGATGGCAATGAACTGGCGGAAATCGCGAAGCAATTCCGCCTCGAAAAAGCCGATTTAATCGTTTCTGGGTTGCCACGCAATAATAGCGGAGAAGAGACCCGCCAAACGGAGGCGGTACATTCTTTTATTATATCACTTCAAGACTATTTTGTCAAGCATGAGCAGAAAGCGCCTTTGATCAAGTTTCAGGACGAATCATGGACTTCAGTGGAGGCTGAGTCGCATTTTGCGCAAAATCACCATGAGCTTAATCGCCAAGACCGTGCCGATGGCATCGTTGATGCTGAAGCAGCGGCGATTATTTTGCAAGATTTTCTCGAAGGCGCCGACCTTACTGCAATTGAAACTGAATTAAAGGAGAACGCATGAAAAAGAAAAGTGCACTAAAAATTATTGGTTTTATCATTCTTGGCCTATTGATTTTAGGCATTCTTGCTGCCATCGCGGGCGTTTTGTGGTACAAGGCGATGCTCGCGCCAATTGACGCCACTGAATGCAAAGAAAACTGCGGTGACACGAATTTCGTGATTACCGATGGTACGGTTACGGCAAATATCGCTAAGGGCCTCGAGGAAAAAGGTCTCATCAAGTCGGCTTTTGCTTTTCGTGTCTACATGAAACTCGAAGGTCGCGACAAAACGCTCAAAACTGGCGAGTACACGCTTAATCCTCATATGTCCGTGCAAGATATCGTCGAGCGCTTTAATAAGGGCGCTCTTGCCAAGACTTTTCGGCTTACTTTCTTGCCGGGTGGCACCGTAGCGCAGGCTAAAGCCGTGCTAAAAACTCGCGGTTTCTCCGACGAGTCTATTGAAGCCGCCTTCAATGCGGAATACGACCATTCTATCCTTAAAAATAAGCCAGTTGGCACTTCGCTCGAGGGGTATATCTATGGTGAAACTTATGAATTCTATATGGACGCTACGCCACAAGATATCCTAAAGCGTACGTTTGACGAGCTGCAAAAAGTCGTTAAAGAAAATGATCTCGAAAATAAATTTAAAGCCCAAGGCCTCAGTCTCCACGAAGGTATTACGCTCGCCTCGGTCGTGCAGCGCGAATCCGGCACGATTCCAGACGAAATGCCACACGTGGCGCAAGTATTTCTACTTCGCTACAAAAAGGGTATGGTACTTGGCTCGGATGCAATTATTGGCTATCGCGCCGACCAACTTAATCCAAATCGCGACAAAACCGATATGAGCTATCTCAAGACTATTGGTTGTCCATGGAATTCGCGCCAATGTGCCGGTTTGCCGCCGACTCCAATTTCCGCGCCAGGCAAAGGCGCCTTACTCGCGGTCGCTAATCCAACTAATACTCAGGATCTCTATTTCCTCACTGGCGATGACAATAAAATGTATTACGCCACCACCGAGGCTGGCCATAACGCTAATATTAAGAATCACTGTAAAGAGATGTGTAAACTTTTGTAGAAATAGCGAATATGCTATAATATAGAAGGTTTTTCGGTCAAAATGTTCACAATTTGACACGAGAATCCCACTGCCGGTGGGCAGCAGCGTTATTTAATTATGAAACGATTCCAACTTTTAATTAAACAATTATTCCCATATCTCATCGCCTTTGCCGCGATTTTTGCGGTCATGTATTTTGGCTCGCGCACTACCACCGAGACGGTTAAAGCGCCAATCATGGCTTCGCTCGACGACGCTAGTTTTACGGTTACCGCCGATCAGATTTCCGAGGCTTACACTTTGGCGAATATTGCCAACACGGTCTCTTTGCCATCTAGCTCTACTATCACTAACAACTACGTTGACGTACGCTTGGTTTACGAAGCCACCGGCACGGCCAGCTCGTCTACGAGCACTATCGTAGAGAAACCGACTATTATCGATACTTCTAATCTCACCCGTGGCGTGATTGAATACGAAGTTCAAGCTGGCGACACACTTGCGGCGCTCGCTGCCAAATATGGCGTCACTAAAGATCAAATTCGTTGGTCGAATGGCATGAAAAAAGAAACCCTCACTACCGGGTCTAAGATTTACATCCCGAGCGTGCCGGGCATCGTCTATAAAGTCAAAAGTGGCGATACGGTTTCGGGCATTGCTTCGAAGTACAAATCCAACGCCGAAGAAATTATTGCCCATAACGACCTCGAGACGAGCGACATCTCCGCCGGCCAATTAATTTTATTACCGAACGGTGAATTACCAGAAAAAGAGCGTCCAGAATATGTCGCGCCAACGCCGAAGCCGTCTACGAATTACAACTACGGCAGCACCTATGTCCGTGACTCGGCCGACCGCATGAACATGGTTGTGATTTCCAACTATTTCTACACTAGCTCTCCGGGCAACAAAATGGTCGCCGGCCAGTGTACTTGGTATGCTTGGTGGTGGCGCCAAGCTAACGGCATGGCACTTCCAAGCGCCGCGCTCGGCAACGCCCGCTCTTGGAATGTCTCGCTCGCGCGCTATGGCTACACCGTTAACCACACGCCATCTTACGGCGCAGTCATGCAGTCTACACGCAGCTCCAGCGGCAACGGCCACGTCGCCATTGTGGTTGGCGTCGTTGAGGGTCAATATATTACCATCCGCGAGATGAACTGGCGCCGCCGTTATCAAGTGACGCAGGCAAATATCTCCTGGGCGAATGCGATTAAATATAACTTTATTCACTAACTATGAGCCGCCCTGCGAGGCGGCTTTTTGGTGTAAGAAAGCTTTTTACATAACGCAGAAATTATGTTAAAATATAGATAATTATGTTTGTAGATACAGCGAAAGTTTATGTCAAAGCGGGCAAAGGCGGCAATGGTGCCATTTCTTTCCGCCGCGAAATTTATATTCCGAAAGGCGGCCCAGATGGCGGCGACGGCGGCAAAGGTGGCGACGTGGTTTTTGTGGCCAGCAAAGATTGCGACACGCTGATTGACTTTCGTTTCCAACCAAAATTAATCGCCGAAGACGGCAAAGCTGGCTCTGGTCAAAAATCTTCTGGCAAATCCGGCAAAGACCTGATCGTGGAAGTGCCAATTGGTACAGTCGTTAAACGTGGCGACGAAATTGTAGCCGATTTAACGCATGACGAAGAACGTGCAATTGTGGCGCACGGCGGCGACGGCGGCTATGGTAACTGGCATTTTCGCTCCAGCACGCGCCAAACGCCGCGCATTGCCGAGCTTGGTAATCCAGGCGAAGCTTTTGAGGCCGAGCTCGAACTCAAGCTTCTCGCCGACGTGGGCTTAATTGGCTTTCCGAATGCGGGCAAATCGACCTTCCTATCTGTCGTGAGTAACGCTACGCCGGAAATTGCCGATTATCCATTCACGACCATCACGCCAAATCTTGGCGTTGCCCAAATTGATGATCATTCAATCTTAATTGCTGATATTCCAGGTCTTATCGAAGGCGCTTCCGAAGGGAAGGGCTTGGGTGACCGTTTCTTGCGCCACGTCGAGCGCACGAAGGTGCTTTTGCATCTCATCGACGTTTATTCTGACGATGCCGGCAAGGCTTATCGCGACATTCGCCAAGAACTCGCTAATTACTCCGACGAGCTTGCCACCCGTCCGGAATTGGTAGTTTTAACCAAAGTAGAAGGCGTTGATCAAGAAATTATCGACATGCAAATGGCGGCGATTCTTAAAGAAAATCCGGACGCTAAGGTGATGGCGATTTCTTCGTCTGCCCATCAAGGCCTGACAGAAGTGCTACGTGAGTTGCGTGACATGATGAAAGAGATTGAACCGGCCGCTGAGGAAAAGCCTATTGAAGCTGAGCCGGAAATTCCAGTCATTACGCTCGAAGTCAAAGAACAAAAGCACCGCGCGCACCACCAAAAGTATCAATTAGGCGAGCGCAACGCCATTCTTGAGCTTGGCGAAAAAGCTGCCGACGACGCTCTCGAAGACGCTGAAAGTATCTAGTAAAATTTACAACACCCCTTGACGCTAACGCTTAATTTTGCTTTAATAAATTCAAGCTGGTACGCTTCACGGGGTTCCACTGAATACGTGGAAAGTGTGGAGACTAGAAACAAAAATAAACAGCGGATTAAAACAAACCAATGTGCCCCAGGGTGGGCGCGTAACAGCGTAGAAAACCGGAGAAATCCGGTTTTCTTGTGTTTTAATAAAGATATGAATCTTGATGCGCTTAAAGACGACTATGACCAAATGCAAGCGCAATATGGCGCGCCGCATCTGCACTCGATTTATTTTGGCGGTTGCGCACATCATCCAAAACTCTGTCTCGTCTTTATGAATCCGACCGCCCGCAATATTGCTACTCATCTCGAGTGGCCTGGAATTCGTGCGCCATGGGTCGGCACGAAAAATGTCTGGAATTTCTTCGCGCGGATCGGTGTGATTTCTCCCGAAATCCATGCGCAAATTCAAGCCATCAAAGGAGCGGACTGGACACCAGAATTTGCGCAAGCGGTCTATAATGATGTCGCACGGCGCGGTGTTTTTATTACGAATCTTGCCAAATGTGCGCAAATTGATGCGCGCCCGCTGCCTGATATGGTTTTTGAGCAATATCGCGCACATTTACTAAGAGAGTTGCAAATTGTTCAGCCAAAAGATGTGGTTTTATTCGGCAACCAAGTTAGCTCGATTATTTTGCGCCAAAAAATATCCGTCTCGCAATGTCGTCAAATCAAATTCGCGCAAGACGGACAGAGTTTTTGGCCGGTCTTTTATCCGGTCGGTAATGGTTTTATGAATATCGATAAAGCAGTCGAAGATGTATTAGCGATACTGCACAATCAGTAAGCCACCTTGGCGTACTGGGCGTGGCTCAGCGCCGGTGAAATCGATAATTGTGCTCGGCAAATTGCCGCCCGCTTTGCCATTCACGACGCCGTCGATGGTTGGAATGCGCGCGATCAATTCGTCACTGGTGCGGCACGGCGCTTCACCGCGCGGATTTGCGCTCGTAACGAGCAGTGGGCCAGTCTCTTGGAGTAATGCAAGCATATAGTCATGTTCTGGAATGCGAATGCCAATCGTGTCGAAATTATTGAAATATGGATTCAAAAAGCCTTTGCGCTTCGGCAAAATCATCGTTAATTCGCCAGGGAAATAACGGCGCGCAAGATTAGTAGTCTGCCAAGTCATAGTGGCATATTTGCGCATCTCGTCTACATCCGCCACCATCATGGTCAACACCTTACCACTTCCGACGGCGCGATTCTTGAGATTGAGTAATTTTTTAATCGCCTGAACATTGTCGGCTTTTACGGCGAGGCCATAAACAGTCTCGGTCGGTACACCCAAAATGCCACCTTTATTCAAGATGTCTTTTGCATTTTTGATATTCTTTTGGGATACAGACCTCATAACTCCATTATAGCACAAAACAGAGAAAAAGTCAAGGTAATGGTACAATGGGGATATGAAAAAGGTCTTGCTAATTAACCGAAAAACAGAAATCATCGACAACGTAAATCAGTTCAAAACCGAGCTGGAACGCAATGGTGAATTGCAAGTATCAACGGCAAGCTTCGCTGATATTAATCTGCTTTTAGATGGCGAGAATAGTTTCGCCCGGATTGATCGTATTGGCATGGATCTTGCCGACTTCGATAAGATACTCTGTATTACTACGGCCGCATTTGATAAATTGTACGTTTTTAGCGCCTTCGGCTGTTATTGTCGCAAAAAAGGCGTCAAAATGCTGGACGATGTCTTTTCTAACACGCGCGGCAAACTTTATGAGATGTGGTGTCTTTGGGAAAAAGATATTCCTGTACCAAAGACCGCCTATGGTTCCGGAATCTTCCTTGGCGAATGTCTAGTGCATTCGTTTAATAACATTGGCGTACTGAAGGCTATAGATGGCACTAAAGGACGCGATAACCATTTGGTTAATTCGCCGGTCGAAATTGCGCGCATTGTCTCGGATAATCCAAGCACGGACTATATTTTGCAAGAATACATCCCAAGCGACGGTGATTATCGCGTAATCACGCTGGATTACCAGCCGTATTATGCGGCGCATTTCTCAAATCGCAAGAACTATTGGCGCGGCACCGCTTCGGACAAGAGCGAGCGCACCATCATTCCGCTTGAATCGATGCCGCCAGAGCTTCTTCATGCATCGGTTGAAGCGGCACATGCTTTGGAGCGCAGTTTTGCTGGCGTTGACATTATTACGAATAATGAGACCGGCAAGCATTACGTTCTTGAAGTAAATCATACCCCGCAAATTGTTACTGGCAGCTTCACGGGCGACAAAATTGCTCGCCTCCGCGACTTTTTACTTGCCGATTAGTACTAGCCATCTAAAAATGCTATACTAAAAGCATGAGCAAGTTGAACTATGGTGGGCCGGTCGTCCTCGTCGTGATGGACGGTGTTGGCTTACGTGACCAAACCGCAGGAAACGCCGTCAAGCAGGCGCATCTTGAAACCTTAAATGAGTTAATGACGAAATATCCAACCGCCAAACTTGGCGCCGCCGGTGAATATGTGGGCGTACCAAAAGACGACATGGGCAACTCCGAGGTCGGCCATAATGCGATGGGTGCTGGCGAGATTGTTTTACAACGTTCCGCCAAAGTCGAGGAAGATGTCCGCACGGGCAAAATCTTCGAGACACAAACTTGGCATGATATTACCGAGCGCATCCGTGCGCACAATTCAACTTTGCACTTTATGGGCATTTTTAGTGATGGTAACGTCCATTCCAATATCGCCCATCTTGAAAAAATGCTTGCTCAGGCTCAAAAAGACGGCATCGCGCGCGTGCGCGTGCATATTTTGATTGATGGCCGCGATGTACCGCCGCAAAGCGAGCCGAAATTTATTCAACGTCTCGAGAAATTCATTCATGATCTGGGCGATCCAGATTATAAGATTGCTTCTGGCGGTGGTCGCATGGTTATCACTTGTGATCGTTATGAAAACGATTGGCCGATGGTTGAAAAAGGCTGGCATACGCATGTGCTCGGCGAAGGCCGCCAGTTTGCCAACGCAACTGAGGCGGTCGAGACTTTCCGCGCCGAAACGCCAGGCCTACAAGATCAATATATGCCAGCGTTCGTAATTGCTGAAAATGGTCAACCTATCGGTACGATTAATGACGGCGACGCTGTTGTTTATATCGATTTCCGCGCCGATCGCGCTGTCGAGATGGCACAGGCCTTTACTTATGACGAATTTCCGCATTTTGACCGCGTCCGTCGCCCAGATATCTATTTCACGGGCATGACCGAATACAACGAAGATTTACATGTGCCAGCACATGTTTTGGTTGGTTCGCCAGTTTTTGAACATACTTTGACCGAATATCTTGCCACCAAGGGCGTTAAGCAATATGCCATTTCCGAAACGGTCAAATTTGGTCACATTACCTATTATTTCAATGGCAATAGCTACCATATTCCAGAGGGGGAAGTCGACGAGGAAGTCCCTTCCTACACGGAGCCATTCAATACGCGGCCGTGGATGAAGTGCGCCGAAATTACCGACAAACTCGTCGAGGCAATCGAGTCCGGTAAATATGATTTTCTGCGCATTAATTATCCGGGCGGTGACATGGTTGGACATTTTGGCGAACTCGAGCCGACTATTAATGCTATGGAGGCAATTGATATTAGCCTCAAACGCATCGTGGAAGCCGTCAATAAGCTCGGCGGCATTACGGTCATTACGGCCGATCATGGCAACGCTGAAGAGCTACTAAACGAAGATGGTACTGCAAAAACCTCTCATACGACCAATCGCGTGCCATGTATCTTCGTCGACGACACCGAAAATGCAAATCTATACCGGTTGAGCGCTAACGATTGTGGCCTTGCTAATCTCGCCTCAACTATCGCAATTTTACTTGGGCAGGAACCGCATGAGGCCTGGTTGCCAGCCATTATAGAGGAGAAATAAGATGGATCCAATGGTTAGCTGTTGTGTTGCGGCTGTAGCGGTTTTGCTTGCGATTGCTTGCGCATTTCGCCTAGCGCGCATGAAAAATAAATTAATCGTCACAATTCGTAAGCTTTCACCATATCTAGCAATTACGCTTGGAGTTTTGTCGGTATTTATGTTTATTATGGATGACGTTGTCGAATATATTGGCTTTACTTCATTTTTCGTCGTTGTCGGCATCGTAATCGCAGCCTTAATTTTGATTGGACACTCCTTCTCAATCTGTCGGCGCAGCCTTCTACATTCAGATAATAAAGCCGAAAAAACTGCCAAAAAGAAAAGTCGTTTCGGCACTGGCGCACTCAGCGCACTCTGTTTTATCGACGCCCTTTCGATGGCGATGGCCGGCTTTGCACTCGGCGTAAACTTCCATCTCAATAACGGCACTGGTGCCATCGTAGCGATCACTTTGTTCTTCTTTATCTTCCTTCAACAAATCGCGAGTATCGAACGAATGGAATCGGTAATTCCGGTAAACGCCGCGAGAGCAAATGTACTAATCTCGCTAGGCGCTTTTCTGGCAGCGGCTATTATTAGTCACGTCGTCCTCGCGGACGACTTAACGGCAAGCTGTATCTCAATATCGATTGCAGCTGGCTATTTGATGTATCTATCGCTTTGGCAATTCTACTTCCTTGCGAAGAACGCCAAAAAATGATAAATTAATCGAAAACGGAGAACCCTTTTTTATGCAAATCAATAAAGCTATTATTCCAGTGGCAGGTTGGGGTACACGTCGTTTGCCAGTTACGAAAGTTATCGAGAAAGCCATGTTGCCAATCGGCAACCGCCCACTCGTCGATTATGTCGTAGAAGATTGTTATAAGGCTGGCATCAAAGAGGCTTACATCGTAATTGATGAGAAGCCATTCTCACAGATTAAGGCATATTACGAAGAAAATGCCAAATTAAATAACTATTTAATTGCTCGCGGCAAGGAAGACAAATTGACGCTTGCCAACACTTCCCGCGATGGTCTCACGATTCATTTCTTCTGCCAGAAGAATGTTGACGAACGTTACGGCAGTGCAGAGCCGGTCGCTCAAGTGGTCGAAGAATTCGGTATCGATGAACCGACTGTGGTTTTAATGGGCGACGATTTTATTTACAACGAAGACGGTTCTTCGGACCTCGTCCGCTTAATGGACGCGATTGAAGAAACGACCGATTCGGCAATTTTGACAACCGAAATCCCGATTGACGATGTCGAGAAGTATGGCGTACTTATCGTGAAGGACGGGCTTCTCAAAGGTTTCTACGAAAAACCGAAGAAGGAAGAAGCGCCAAGTAATTTGATTAATATTAGCAAATACATTATGTCGCCAAAATTACTCCAGCGCATCGTAAAATATTGTCACGATAACGATTTTGGCCCGAAAGACCAAGAATACCTCATTACCGATCCAATAATTGAACACATTAAGGCTGGTGAAAAAATCCACGTATTGCCAATCAGGGGCGAATACCTTGATGGTGGCTCAATGGAGGGCTGGCTCCACGCGAATAACGTAGTTTGCGGAGGCAAAAAATAATTTATGCGCATAGCGGTGCGCGTAAAACCTGGTACAAAAGGGGCGTCCCGCCTCGAACGACAAGAAGACGGCAGCTATGTCGCCTTTTTGCATGCGCGTGCGCACGATGGTGAAGCAAACAGGGCTTTGCTCGAGCTCGTTGCGCGCGAATTTAAGATTGCCAAAACTCAGGTTACGATAAAAAGTGGCGCCAAAGCGCGCGGAAAGGTTCTCGAATGGTAAAATTCACCTGGCATGAAGCACATGTTCCGGTCAATATGCCACTTCGCCAAGTCTATGGCGTTTTATTCTCGCCAGACGGACGAATCTTATTAAGGGTGGAAAAAGGAATCTATCAACTTACGGGCGGCAAGCCGGAACCGTGGGAGCCGCTCAAAGACACGCTTAAGCGTGAGGCGCTTGAAGAGGTTAATTGCCAAATCGACAAAATCCATACTGTCGGCTACCAAGAAGTTGACGATGGGGAAGAAAAGTATGCTCAGCTTCGCTTTGCAGCAATTATTCGCGAAATTGGCCCGGCTCATCCCGATCCAGATCGTCCTGGTTGGACTTATGGCCGCGTACTCGTTTCTCCGGAGCGTGCCATTGAACTGCTGCCATATGGTCAAATCTCCGAGGATCTTATCCTAGCTGCTATTAAAATCGCCAAGAAGTATGATTTTTATCGCCAATTTAACCTCCCGGACGAAGTATTAAACGAAGAAATCCTGGAAGACTAAAACAATTTAGTATCTTTAATTTCGTCTGGTAGATATTTTTTGTCGAGATGGAAACCAGCTTCCCATTTTTGACCTTTGCCAAAGCCAAGCTCTTTCATGAGTTTAGTTGGCGCATTACGTAGCCAAATTGGTACCGGCAATCCCATGGTTCTACGAGCTAAATCCTGCGCCGCATACCAGGCGTCCGTGCTCTCGCGTGACTTCTTTGCGCGCGTCAGCGCCGTTACAGTATGCGCGAGAATTAACCCGCTCTCTGGCATGCCGATACGTTCTACCGCCATAAAAGCATTCAAAGCTAAGCCAAGTGCGCCATTACCGGCCAAACCAATATCCTCAGAAGCAAAAATCACCATCCGTCGCGCGATAAACTTCGGATCTTCGCCGGCATTCACCATGCGTGCCAAATAGTATAGTGCCGCGTTATCGTCGCCGCCGCGCATTGATTTAATAAACGCGGAAATATTGTCGTAATGCGCATCGCCAGCTTTGTCGTAGCCAGGTACTTTGCGGCCAGCCGCTTCTTTTACCTGGTCGACGTCAACTTTCTTCGCTAAACTCAACGCCAGTTCTAAATCGCCCAACGCCGAACGCGCATCGCCACCAGACAACTCTGCTAAATAATCAATTGCCGCCTTCGTGACGCGTTTTGTAGCTTTTTCAGTCTTAATCGCACGATTAAGGACAGTAATGATATCCTTCTTCGATAAATGCTTCACAATCACCACGCGACTACGCGAAAGTAGCGGGGAAATCACTTCGAAACTTGGGTTCTCGGTCGTGGCGCCAATCAAGGTAATTAGGCCACTTTCAACGTGTGGCAAAAACGCATCTTGCTGAGCCTTATTAAAACGGTGAATTTCATCCACGAACAGTACGGTGCGTTGCTTGAGATTCCAGTTCTGCTTCGCAATTTCCACTACACGCTCGACGTCTTTTTTACCGGCCGTCACCGCCGAAATTTCGATAAAATCGGCTTTAAATTCCTTCGCGATAATCCGCGCGAGCGTGGTCTTGCCGGTGCCGGGCGGTCCCCAGAAAATAATGTTCACCGGCTCTTGCTTGCGCACGATTTCCGTCAAAATTTTGCCATCACCGATAATGTCGTCTTGCCCCACCACTTCGTCTAAGCTTTGCGGACGCATCCGCTCCGCGAGTGGTACTCGATTGTCCATAATTAATCCTCAAGTAAGCGCTTGGCGTACTCTAGCGTATCTATCTCTCTCTTTGTAAAGAAGTATGCGCCATAAAAGCCGATCTCGTCCAGCTTAACCGATTTCAATGCCTCGATTGCATCGTCGAACGAATCAAACCATTCGAGCGTATCGCCGTCTTCGATTTCATCCTCCATCTGTTCTTTACCGACAAATTCGTCCGTCTCACACAAATACATCCAAGCCTCGGCGCGCATCTGCCATTCGTGGCGAGTGTTGCGACCGACGCCGATGGCTCGTACGTTCTTAATCGTATAACCGGTTTCTTCTAGCACCTCGCGCTGGAGGTTTTCGCGGCGCAATTCATCATTTTCGTGTCCACCACCAGGAAGCTTATACCAGCCGCGATTTGTGCTGTGAATTAAGGCAATTTGGCCTTTTTCGTTGCGCAAGATTGCCCGCGCGCCAGTCTTAAATATATAGCTCGTCGCATCGCCGGTGGCTGGCGGCAAGCCGACGTCGCCGTCCTCAATATCGTCAATTAGCGTATCGTTAATTTCGTCCACCCAAAAATCATCAAAAGTATCATCTTCATTAAAGTGAAACCAAGCCTGAATTTTCTTGCCCTCGAGCACTCGTGGCAGCCAATGGCGGTCATCCACCCACATCTTGTCGTAATCGAGGTCTGCGATTTTTACCCATTCCGGCTTAATTTCGTCGGTTTCGGTCGGTTCGCCCTCCCAATCGGTGGCCACAAAGCCATACATCACGTTGCGCTCCGGCGTGCCCTTGTAATAAAGATTATCAAAAGCAATCTCGACCATTTTCTCCATCTTAGTCACTTTGACGCCGATTTCTTCTTGCGTCTCGCGAATCGCCGCTTCTTCCACGGATTCGCCCGGCTCAACTTTACCACCCACGCCATTCATGCGTCCTTCGCCAAAGCCGCGCTTTTTTAGACCTAATAATACTTCATCGCCACGACGAAGTAGCATCCAAGTAGTGTGAATACTCATATCTCATACCTTTCGTGCGTAATTTTATTGATTGGACGTGCGTGTAAGATAAATAATATACCATGGTCAAAACACCAGTCGACGCTGACCGGATGGTCGAATTGTTTTTCGACTTTTCGAATTAGGTTATGTAAGCGTTCAATTTGCTCTGGCGTCAAGCAAATCTCGGAATCTTCGTTGCTTTCGACTGCTACCGCGCCGGTCGATTTATTAATTAAAATCATATCCGCATCGGTTTCGCCACTTAGCACGGTTTCGTTCATCCAAATATTCGCCTCGATTAGGATTTCGTTCTGGTCGTGCGTGACTGGATTATAAGAGTGAATCGTGCCAGAGAATTCTGCCTCGAGATTTTCTTGCACTACCACGGCCGCTGGATCGCCACGCCGTCCCGCATTTTGCTGCACGTAACTAATCGTAGAAATCAGATCATTGCGTTTGACATCGCGGATAGTCTCACTATCAAACACCTTCGGATCAACGTATGACGCTCGTAAAACGGCGCTTTTTGCCTCAAGCTTATCATAATCGCGCAAAATTTCGTTACTGAGTCCAAACTCAATCTCCTGATTAACAGGGACAACAAAACCATCAACCACACGCAAGTGGGCCTTTTTGATCCGGTAAAGGGAAGCGCCGAGATTACCGACAATTTCAGGATTACCGCATTCGTCAAGCATCAAAATCCGGCTCATGCTTATATTTTAACACAGCTTTTATCTCTAAAATCTCTTAATATACTTGACTTTTTTGCTAATGTGTGCTATAATGAATAACGTTGTTGTTTCATGGCAATCCAGATCCGCCGTGAGGCGGCTGGCACATTACAAGGAGGTTTTTCCATGAAAAAGTACGTTGTTCGCTACGCATTCGCCACTAACCTGATCGAGTTCCTGTCCGGCGCCGAGCTCAACCTGGCCGAGGCCAACTGCTGCAAGCTGCCCCTCGGGGAGCCCATCGCCGATCACGTCCTGGCCAATACGATCAAGACTATCGACGCTCCGTTCTCTGTGGACTGCGAGTGTGACGCCGTTCTGTTGCGCGTCGAGCAGACCGAGAGCGGCCCGCAGCTGTTCTACATCGACGAGATCAACGCTGTCAAGGCGGTGCAGTCTGAGCTGAAGGCCGGCATCATGCACCTGGGCCTCAAGCCTGACGGCACGACTACTGGTCGCGCTTTCCTGGCTCTGCCGTACTGCGGCGAGACCTACGGCCACATCGTTGGCTTCGTGAAGGCCGGCGGCCAGAAGGTCGCGCCCAAGAAGGCGCCCAAGCACAACCCCAATCCCGACCCGGCGCCCGCGCAGCCCGCGAATCCCTTCGACGACGATTCGTCCTGCCCCGAGTGCACCCCGCGCCATAGGCGTCCGTAATTAACACCGGCGCCTCGCGCGCCAAAAACCTCTACACCCAAGCCACCGCAGCCAGCGGTGGCTTTTTCTATTTACCAAAAGCGCAATAAAACGTTATAATCGTATTAAGAAAAGGAGAAAAAAATGGGAGAAGCAATTGTTGCTGTCATCTTTATAATAATATTAGTCTTCTGCGTCGTTATCGCTCCTGGATTCCGTGTAATCCGTCAGTTTGAGCGCGGCGTAGTTTTTACGCTAGGTAAGTTCTCGGGCGTGCGTGGTCCAGGTTTGCGCATTATTGTGCCATATTTCCAGACCATCACTCGCGTCGATGTGCGCTCTACGCCAATCGATGTGCCAAAGCAAGAAGTTATCACTAAAGATAACGTTACTGTCGGCGTGGATGCCATCGTTTACTTCCGCGTGCTCGATCCAAGCAAAGCCTTGCTTGAGACTACTAACTACATTTACGCTACTACTAACTTCGCGCAGGCCGCTCTTCGCGACATCACCGGTAACTTCGAGCTCGATGAACTTTTGAGCAAGCGCGATGAAATTTCCGCTCAGATTAAGGAAATCGTCGACAAAGAGACTGATAAGTGGGGTATCGATATCGAGAATGTGAAGCTTCAGAATATTGAGCTCCCGGGCGATATGAAACGCGCTATGGCGAAGCAAGCTGAGGCCGAACGTGAACGTCGCGCCGCTATCATCGTGGCCGATGGTGAAAAGGCCTCCGCAAACGCCGTTGCTGAAGCTGCTCATCTCTTGGCGCGCACGCCAGGCGGTTTGCAGATTCGTACGCTCCAGACTCTCGAGAAAATTTCTTCAGATCCGAGCCAAAAGACCGTTATTGTCTTACCAGACGGCATGAAAGATGCCATCGGTAAGCTCGCCGCTTAAATAAAGCATCAAAAATCTCCTCTAAATGAGGAGATTTTTTGTCGGCTTATTGTTTGCTGGCTAGACCAGCATCAAGCAAGAGTTTAGCTTGCTCCCAGTCATAACCTTCGGCGTCCCACTGGCCAAGGAAGCCGTTCGCAGTATATTTATCAAACACGAAGTAAGGCACGCCACTCTGGAGTGCATTTTGAGCGCGCTTTGTATTCGAGTCGAGCTTTGCGAGCATCTCGTCGCTCTCCATGCAAGCGTTGAATTTTTCGACGTCAAGCCCGCCTTTTTCGGCCGCATCACTAAAGTAGCTGTCCGGCAAATCTGGAATATGTTCAGAATCCTTTGATACGCCAATACCTTTGGAATGATAATCGTCATAAAGTTTCGTGAGTAGTGCATCATAGTATCCCCAGAAGTTGTCTTGAGCCGCCGCACAGTAAGCCCCCTCGCCGCCCGGGCGACTATTATTTGAGTGACCGTAAGTATAGTTTACGTCGGTCATGCGAATCTCAAAGAAAACATTTTTGTCTTCGATGTAATCTTTTTGAAAATCTTCTGCATGCGCGCGCAGGGCATTCGAAAATTTATCGCAATATGGGCAGAAAATGTCCGTATACATAATGAAATGATGCTTCGCGGTCTCTTTGTCACCTTTCGTCATTGCCATTTCCCACGGCGTAAAATCGACTGGCTTAGTGGCATTAAAGACAATCAGCGCGACTAAGAAGCCAATCACTACACAGACAGCTACAATCCTAATTACTCTTTGCATTTTTCTCCTCCTTATTTTTTGTGGCCTTTGCGGCGCTAATAGTAACGTAATTGACATATCCGAGTTTAATGATGGTGTAAAAGAGTAGAGCGAAAGCTAAAACCGTAAAGATGCCAGAGATAGTTTCTGCCATCGCCATCGCGCCGGCGCCAGCCAGTGTGGTTAAAATTGGCGTCAGCAAACCTACGCCGCAACTCGGACAGCCTAATGCGATAAAACCAAAAATTGCTCCAATGCCACCAGTGCTGGCGCCGTCGATAGTGGCGTCTTTTTGGCGATGTCGCCAAGCAAAGACGAGTAGTATAATCACTAATGCTTGTAGTAACGAAATTAAGACAATCGATAAACCATACCGACTCACGAAATTTCCAAGCATGCTCACACAGACTTGGCCGAGTACGGTTATCTTGCGGTCGAAGGCTAGGCCAGACCAAAGCAGTTGCCAGTTGCCGTCGCCGTCTTTAAAGAAGCTTAGAATAAACAGGAAAAGCAGAAAGCTAATAATAAAGCATGCGAGATATTTCGGATTTTGCCAGATTTCATTGATGGCAAACAAGGAATACTTAACGCGGTCGCAAAAAGACTCCCAAAAATCTGAGAGCCTCCGCTTGAAGGTCTTTTTTACTTTTCGGTTACCCATAAGCCGTGAATGTTACAGAATGCATATGCACGGAGTTTGCCGCTGCCGTCCATCTTGGAAAAACGTGCAACCGGTGGAGTAGTCAAGCCGAGTTTTTGGACTTCGATGCGTTCGCCGTCGGTGAGCACCATCCATTCAATACGATGCTGTGCGCTCATTGGATGAAGCTGCAAGCCGACGCGCACTTCGGTGTAATCTTCGTGAATGTCAATAATTGGTAAATGTTTCTCGCTACCCTCATGCGTATGATGTGAAGAATCGAGTAATTGCATTTCACTACCGCAGCAACTAGGCGTCACGCTCGGATCAATCATTACTAAAAACAGATTACCACACGTGTTGCAACGATAGAATTTAAGACCTTCTTGTCCCATATACCTCCTTAGATTAATTCTATTCTAACATAATGGTGGCGAAAAATGTAGCCATAAGTATGATTATGATTTCACAATCAAAAATAGAAAAGTCAATAGATTTTACAAAACGACCTCTGTAAAAATCTAAAAAACAACAACATATATTCTTCGAAAATCAATGTTGACACTCAACCCGCTTGCGCTAAAATAGAATTAGAGTTCGGACGAAGTTGAGAGATCGCCCGAGCGATCTAAGAATCGATGTTTGAAGAGTGTGACTAAAAATACCACTGGGAGGTGGTATTTTCTTTTACTTGCTATAATATTTGCATGAACGAAGTAGATTATTCTCAGCTTAAAATTCCTACTCATGTCGGCATTATTGTTGATGGTAATGGTCGCTGGGCTAAAGAGCGTGGTTTAACGCGTTTACAAGGGCATGATGCGGGCTTTGAAAACCTTAAACAGCTCGCGCAATATATTCTCAAGCGCGGCGTCAAGGTCTTAAGTTTATATGTTTTTTCTACGGAAAATTTCAAGCGCGCCGAGGAAGAGGTGAACCATCTAATGGATCTCTTTGTCATTATGTACAAGAAAAATCTCCATTTCTTTATGGAGAATAATATCAAGGTGGTCTTTTCTGGTCGCAACGAACCGCTTCCACCACGCGTCATCAAGGCGCGCGATGAGCTGGTTGAGGCTACAAAGGATAACGCTGGCGGTATCGTCAACTTCTGTATGAATTATGGTGGACGCGCCGAAATTATGGATGCCGTCAAAAAAATCGCTAAATCTGGCATCGACGTCGACACGCTCGCCGACGAAGATTTCCGCCACTATCTCTATCAAGATTTGCCGGACATTGACCTCATGATCCGCACGAGCGGGGAATTACGCCTCAGCAACTTCCTTCTCTGGCTAAACTCCTACGCCGAATTTTATTTCCCAAAAACCAAATTCCCAGATTTTCACGAAGCGGATTTTGACCAAGCTATTATCGAATATACTTCTCGCGACCGGCGTTTCGGCGGCATTAAAAATAATTAATTTAAACGTCAATAGCTGTTATTATATAAATATACCGTTAATGTTTTTTTAATTAGGGAAATAAAAGAGACGATATTTATATGAAAAGAAGTATTAAAATTATTACTCCGGCTGTAATATTTAGTGCGACGCTTATTGCAATCTTCTCCCAGCCAGCTTTTGCCGCTAGCGACTGCGCCATTTTATTGTCCGCCTTCTGCGATGGTGATCTAGGCGGCCTGCTGACTTTAATTATCAACATTTTAACTGGCGGTATTGTGGTAGCAGGCACTATTGGTATTATCTGGTTTGGCCGAATTATCCTTATGGCGCGCGATGACGTATCCGAAGTTGCGAAGGCTAAAAAACGCTTACTTGAAGTCGTCGTCGGTCTTGCTATGTGGTCTATCGCCTATGCAGGTGCCAGCTTCTTTATTCCGGGCTTTTATGGTTCGCTCGATGCGCCAAGCGTCGCTGGTTTGTCGTTTAGTCGTTCTGATTCGCCAAGTCTTAATGATTTGTCTAAAATTAGCCCAGGCTATGATTATGGCCCAGGCACTACTAGTCCAGGTTCCGGCGGATCAAGTACGCCGTCGACACCTAGCACTCCGTCAGACCCTAGCACCCCATCAGGCCCAAGTACAGTTGCGGCGGGCGATTTGCCGATTGGTCCACTTACTCAGTCGTCAGATAACATCGACTGCGATCCGCGTACTACTTTTTATAAAAAATATCCAAATGCACATACGAATGGCGTAAAAATCTCCATTACACTCTGTCAGGTGCCAAATATCAACGGTAGTAATATCGTCAATTCGCGCGTATCGGGCGCATATTACGCCATAGCCGATGCTTATCAAAAAGCTACCGGCAAGACTTTGACTGGCTCTAGTTCGTTCCGCTCATATGAAGATCAAGAATATTTCTACAGCTGTTACGTTAATTGTAATTGCAATAACTGTAACTTAGCTGCTGCACCGGGCACATCTAAGCACGAAGGTGGCTACGCTATTGACTTTGAAATTCCGGCTGGTAGCACCTCGGTTTCGAAAGTGACTTCGTGCGCATCGACTAGCAATTTTGGCAGCGTTACGGATAGACAGAGTCCGAACCGGTGGTATTATGCGGAGATATCGCGTTGGTTTTGCAATAATCTCGGCAGCTATGGTATGACTCGCCCAGTATCTAATGAAGTTTGGCACGTCAACCCGACGAGTAGTTATTATTAAGGAGGTATATGAACAACGATAATCCTTATGCCGCACAATTCATGGCTTCTATTAACAATCCTCAGCCGGTCCAAGCTCCTCAAGCGGGAGTTGGCAAGAAAAAGATAGTAGTCATAGCCGGCATTGTAGCTCTAGCCGCAGTGCTAATCACTATCGTAATAATCGGGCTTATTAAGCTTAACGCTACGCCAAGATCTGTTAATACGGGCGTTTCGATAATGCTCGTTCCGCTAAACGCTACGGCGGAGATAAACGGAGAAAAAATCACTAACGGCACCTATACGGTTGAACCGGGACAATATACTGCACGCCTCTCGGCTGATGGCTTTGTTGAACAAGACGTCGCATTTGAGGTTAAAGAAAACGAGCTCACTACTGTAGCGGTCTACCTATTACCAAATGGCGGTCATTATAGCGATGAAGATATCGACCTATTGCGCTTTATGTCTAATGATAATGAGACTAATTCATTGATTGAAATGCGTCTCCTCGAAAAAGGCCAAGATTTTAAATTTAATTCATACGAAAAAGGCCTGCTAAAGGCCGAAGACGTACCGCTTAGCGATGAATATGTTGGAAATTCCAAAAAACTAATTGCAGAGATGGTCTCGGCATATTTCTATTTTGCTCATCCGGAAATTACGGCCATTAAAAAAATTGGGCAGCCAACGAAAGAACAAACTTTCTCGATTACTGTCAATAGCGGCCAAGAATACCTTGTCAATTTTGTAGCCTACAAAGACGAAACTGTTACGACGGGGAATGTCTATAATATTACAAGCGCTTCCTTACGCAAGTCGGGCAGCGACATTGATATATTCCGATATGATGGAAGCTTTAGTTATGGTCCTATTGTTCCGCCGACTACCTACGATACAGACGATATATCCTTTGATTAGAAATGCGTGCACGAATTGTTGAAATCGATGAATTTACGATGGTGCTCAAGGATGAGCGTAAGCGCTTTTTAACCGTCGATAAGAAAAGTCTAAATTTTGACTATGAGCTCGGCGATACGGTCGAGGTTGAGCGCGACAAAGACGGTAAGCGCAAATTTCGCGTTTATGGCGGCAACGAGCCACTCGAGGGGAGTGCCTACCCGCTTCGTCCATCGGTTGGTCATGCGAGCGCTAAAAAGAAACCTGTCCGAGAGCCGCTTACTGGCGGTACGTTAGTGTTCTTTGTGGCTGCTGTGCTGATTTTTCTTTGGCAACTTGTCGATATTGTGTCAACGCACGTGTTGGTTGATAATGCTACTTGCATCACTTTGAATCAATCCTATAACGGCTCTTGCACGCCGCATAGTGTAATGCTAATCGTCGAACTGACCGCAAAAATCATCCTCGCTATACTCAGCGTCTCCGGAATCGCCGCTATTGTCGCTCGCCGACGCATTGCGCGCCGCATCTATGCTATTACTTGTATTTCGGCCGTCGTTTGGGTAGCAATTGATTGGCTAATTTATGGCATGATTAACCTGATTCATGGCTTGCCGGATTTTATCATCACGGCAGTAGACTTGCGCTCCATAAAATGGATTATTTTGCTTGCTATTCTGAGCGGCATTGTGATTCCGTATCTATATAAATCCGAGCGCGTCAGATATACACTAACGAGAAGATGATTTTACTTTTAGAAAGTAAATTGTATAATAAAAATAACTAAAAAGGAAAAACAAACATGGAAAACCAACCATTAGAACAGTCAAATACGCCGATTGCGTCAGAAGCTAATCAAGCTGCTGTTCCGGCACAGAATCTAGCCCCGGCACCAACGCCGGAAAATAAAAAAACTAGCCCACTCTCGGCAGTTATCTATATTCTAATCGGTGTCGCTATTGCGGTTGGAGCATATTTTATTGTTACGGCCGTCCTGAATAGTACCGACAATAGTAAGAAAGAAGAAACTACTATCGAAACGGCTAAAGAATACAAAACCGAGGACTACATTAAACTATCGACTCACACAGAAACAGGAGTTTTTAACGATACTACGGCGTCTGTATCGTACGACGATATTGAATTTCAGAATTTGTCAGAGGATTTGTACGCCGATTTTACAAAAGAGCATAAGAAACTGACGGGCGACAAGGCCTGTACTGATACTTTAGTGCAAGATGGTATTGAATGTTCGATGGGTAAAGAGGGTAAGATTAGTGCTTCTATTGACGGTTCCATTCTCTCCGTATATGAAGACGTAGTTGAACAAGATCCAAATGGCGAATACTCAAACCGCAATGTATTAAATATCGATCTGGAAGCTATGAAGAAGATTAGCGACACTGATTTATTGGAAAAATATGGAGTGGATACTACTACAGTACATGAAAAAATCATCCTTAATCTTGTCGATACAGTGAGTATAGATAGATTTCTTAATAACGTAGAGGGTATCATTAATGACGATACGACATCCGTGGCAACCATGAAGGAGAAATACCAAGACTATGCCAAGAAGCTTGATGGCAAGGATAGTGATTTGAAGTTAACTTATTTCATTAAAAACAGCAAACTTTATGTTTCATATGTGCATAACGATGTTCTAAAGGTTATGGGCATGGGGCAGCACATGGGCGCCGGCCTAGAAGGCAAAGCTCAAGAAGTGCAACTAAGCGAATAGTAATAAAAAGTCCTTACTTGACGATTATCCGTGATAAAACTCAAGTAAGGATTTTTAGTGGTGCCCGAGATGAGACTCGAACTCATAATCCGGTAAAGGAAGCAGATTTTAAGTCTGCCGCGTATACCAATTCCGCCACTCGGGCGAGTGGAGGCGCGTACCAGAGTTGCACTGGTCTAAAAGGTTTTGCAGACCTCTGCGTAACTGCTCCGCCAACGCGCCATGCGATTATTATAGCATAAGAAATAGCCCCGACCATAAAAGTCGGGGCCTTTTCATTCCTTACGCAGCTTTATAGTAATTGGAATTGCTAACGGCACAAAGATGAGTATTGTTGCGAGCAGAGCATAACGCACATCGATGTCGGCAGCGCGGTTAATTGCCCAGACCGCTCCGATATAAAGTGCTTGCGCGATTACGCGCGCCAGAGATTCGACTGAGCTTTGCTCGGCGGATCTCACTTGCTCTTTAATTAGCGGCATCATGGTGGTTGCGCTCCAGCCTTGCGCTAAGCCAAAGCAGGCATAAAGGCAAACCGTCACGATATTTAAATCGCAAAACATCACGAGACTTGCGCCACTTACCAGTACAATTGGCGTCACGAACAATTCCCAGGCTGGCCACTTTTGCGCGACGCGGCGAGCTAAGCGTGTACCGGCATAGGCGGCAATATAATTAATTACCCAGCCCATCGACACGACAGCCAGCGGCACGCCTACGGCTAACATTAGCGGCGTAAAAACCCAGATGATGCCGTGTGTTGCTTCACGCGCCACCGCAAAAGCAGCGAGGCGCAGGCGCAACTTGCGGTTGCGTACGTTGCGTTTTACAAGATTAACGATGTCGCTAAACGGGTTGCGCTCGGCGGCTAATTTCTCGCTGTCGTCCTGAATCAGCAAGCTAATCATCGCGCCCGCTACGTGGGGAATCGCCGAAATGGCAATCGCGAGACGAAAGTTGATCGCACCAATCGGTCCACCTAGCAGCATCACGACTAAGGTAGCAATCTGATTGATTGATGCCATTTTGCCGTACTTATCCTTAAATAACTTGCCCGAGCGATCTTTTTTCTCCGCGAAATGCTTTAGCAGAGTCGAGTCGACGCCTTGTGATAAGGCGCAGCCGACACCGCAGATAATCTCGCAGAGCACGCAAAACCAAAAGCCTTGTGCGGTGGAGTAGAGCAGAAGCGCGAGCGCAACCAAGCTGTCGCCGATTACGTTCGCCCACTTGCGGCTAAAACGATCCGCCACCCAACCCAGCGGCAAATTTAAGAGCATCGCCACGACCGTGAAGGCCATTTGTGACATCGCGATTTGCTCTTGGTTGAGCCCGATGCTGAGGTAAAACGGAGTCATGATCGGCACGGCCAGGATGCCCGCCGTGACTGCCGACTCCAGAATCACCAAGCGCATATTGCGCAAAGGATTATTTTTTCGCATAAAACATCCCTCCTTTGTTGCGAAAAGGCTTAAATGTACTAGCCGTCTCTTTTATACGGCTAGATAAATTTCAAAGGCGAGATGTTTTTCTAGATAAGTCTGCTCTTGAAACTTATCTAGATTTACAAGAATTAGACAGTTTCTGCGTAAATGACTTGTGGCATGACATTAAAACCGCCGAGAAGAACGGTTTTGACGACCATAAGCCAGTATGCGCAGATATAACTATTCATAAGTCCATTATATCACAGATTTTCTAAAAAGTCAATGCTTAAAAAATGCCCCAGTCGCACGGACCGGGGCGGGGCGCGTTTTTAGGCGCGCGGTTTGTCAGGCAAATCTTTCAGTATCGCATCGACGATGGCGGAATTGATCTCGCTACCGCCGCCCATTACGCCTACCACGATGGAATAATCACTCGGCTCATCGGCGAAGTAGAGTGTTTTGTATCCCAACTTGATCGTGTCGGGACCCCATCCCGTCGGAGCGACATTCTCGCCTTTTAGGTGGCGCACATGGGCATCATGAATATGCTTACGCAAGAAATCGACTTTATCGCGGTTATTGAAAGCCCCGACCGTCATCGATTCGCTCAGCACGAACTCATGAATGTTGCTGACGCTGTTTGCCTTGGGAAGGTTCTTGACTTCAACGGTGATTGCTCCGGTATTGAAGCCAATTTCTTTGCCGTACGCTACCGCATCGGTGATGGCGGCGCGCACTACGTCGAAAATCACGTAATCTACCATAGTCCCACCTCCTTCGCGTAGATTATTTGCATTATATCAGACTAAGCCTCTTATGCTGGCATTTTTCTGAGCATATCAGATGTGGTACAATAATTACATGGCAGTTTCATTGCGCAAGCAAATCGCGCAAAACAAACGTAACACCATCATGATTATGCTGGTGTTTGTCGCCTTTATTGCATTAATTGGCTGGCTTTTTGCTTGGCTAAATAATAATTATTCAATTTTGATTTGGTTCGTGGTAATTTCGGCTGGCTATGCTTTCTTCCAATATTTCTTGTCTGACAAAATCGCCATTGCGAGCGCTGGCGCGCGCGAAACTGACGAAAAAGAAAATCCGCGCCTTTATAAAACCGTGCAAAAACTCGCCACTGAGGCAAAATTACCGATGCCGCGCGTGTATATTATTAATGATTCGGCGCCAAACGCTTTTGCAACCGGTCGCGATCCAGCGCATGCGCGTGTCGCGGCGACTACGGGTTTGCTTGATGTGATGGATGACCGCGAATTGCGCGCCGTAATGGCGCACGAAATGTCGCACGTTAAGAATTACGATATTCGTATCAGCATGATTACTTTCGGGCTCGTGTCATTAGTTGGTTTTATTGCCGATTTTGGTATCCGCGTCCTCTTTTATTCCGATCGCGATGAAGAAAACAACTCACCGATTGGCGCACTGTTTGTGCTAATTACTTTAATTTTGTCGCCAATCGTGGCGAGTTTGGCGCAAATGGGCGTTTCGCGGCAACGCGAATACCTCGCCGACGCTTCCTCGGCCGATTTAACTGGTGATCCAGACAGCATGATTGATGCGCTGCGTGCGCTCGACGAGCATGCGCGGCCGATGCGTCAGCAAAATGTTGCCGCCGAGTCGATGTATATTGCGAACCCACTCCGCAAATCCGTCCTTAGCAAACTTTTTTCCACGCATCCGCCAATCGAATCGCGCATCGAGCGTCTAGAAAATTCTAAATAAAAAGCATAAAGTAGGTATATGAATAAAAAAACTGCGAAGAAATCCAAGAAGACTGTCGAAAAAACCAAATCCTCGCGTCCGCGCAAGACCTTTAAAGAAGCTTTCGTCGAGAAGCGTGAAAAAGTTTGGAGCAAAAAGCGTGCTCGCGTCAAATTACATCGCTCATTTAAGCGTTCATATCGCGAAGATTATAACCGCCCACTTGAAACTCCAGGCCTCGTTTCGCACGCCACTTCCACTTTGAAAATCATTTTCAAAAACTGGAAGATCTTCTTGCCGCTTTTGCTTATCGTAGTGATTGCTAATATTATTTTCGTCGGCCTCATGTCTGAGGAAACTTATTCCACCGTGCAGGAAAGCCTCGACGAGAGCTATGATGCTCTGCACAATGGCGAGCTTGGCCGCATCGCAAAATCTGGTCTTTTGCTAGTTTCGACGGTCACAACCGGCGGTCTTACAAAGGGGATGACCGAAGTTCAGCAAGTCTTTGCTATCTTCTTCTTCGCAATTACTTGGCTGTGCACGATTTATTATTTGCGCCATCTTATGGCGGGGAATCATCCGCGCATGCGCGACGGCTTATACAATGCCTTAACCCCACTCGTGTCGAGCTTGCTAGTGATTCTATTGTTATTTATTCATTTAATTCCAGTCTTCGTCTTTACGATCGTTTATACCACTGCTGTTTCGACTGATTTCTTATCGCAGCCACTTTACGCTTTCTTATTCTGGTTATTTGGCAGCTTGCTGCTATTATTATCGGCATATCTCGTGCCGTCGTCGCTGCTTGCGTTGGTAGCGGTTTCGGTTCCGGGTATTTATCCATTGCCGGCTATTAATGCCGCCACCGATCTCGTTCAAGGTCGCCGCACGAAATTTATTATTCGTATCATATTTGGTCTCATTTTCCTCGCGGTGATTTGGGTTATTGTAATGCTGCCGCTCATTTGGCTCGACCTCGTCATTAAGCAAAACTTTGAATTATTCGAAGGCTTCCCATTCATTCCATTCTGCCTGCAAGCCATGACGGTCTTTAGCTTCATTTACGGCACCGCCTACGTGTATCTCTACTACAGAAGGATGCTTGATGGTACCGACTAATGTCACTGAGCGGGTGGCAAAATTACGGAATCTCATCAATGATTATCGCTACCACTACCACGTTTTAGACGAGTCGATTATGTCTGAGGCGGCGGCAGATAGTTTAAAGCACGAATTATCGCTACTCGAAGAACAATATCCAGAATTAATCACACCTGATTCGCCCACTCAGCGCGTAGCCGGCCAAGCACTCGATAAGTTTCAGAAAGTCGCCCATGCCGAGCGCATGATTTCGCTGGCCGACGTTTTTTCAGAGGCCGAGGTGCGCGACTGGCTCGATCGTATCGCTAAACTTGGCGCCATTAACCCAGAACTGTTTGTTGATATTAAGATGGATGGTCTCGCGATGGCATTGATTTATGAAGACGGCTTACTCAAACAGGCTGTCACGCGCGGCGATGGCAAAGTTGGCGAAGATGTCACGATGAATGTGCGCACGATCGAAAATGTGCCGCTTTCGATTCCGCAAAAAGAGCATACCGAGGTGCGCGGTGAAGTGGTGATTTTTAAGAAAGATTTTGATGAGTTGAATGCAAAGCAGCGCGCCATGGGTAAGCCGGAATTTGCTAATCCGCGCAATCTCGCGGCTGGTTCGATTCGCCAGCTCGATCCAAAAGTTGCTGCTAGCCGCCCGCTCAAATTTATGGGCTACGATATGGTTTCGCCGAATCTCGACACGAATGTGCATGTTTATGATCGTCTCAAAGAACTCGGCTTTCGCATTTCTGGCCAACAACATATTTACCACTCGTTACGCGAGGCGATGGATTTTATTAATGAGCTGAATGAAACGCGCCAAGATTTGCCGTTTAATACGGACGGTGCCGTCATTAAAGTTAACGATCGTAAAGTTTATCAAGCGCTCGGCATTGTCGGTAAGACGCCACGTGCTGCAATTGCTTTTAAATATCCGGCCGAAGAGGCTACGACTATCGTGAAAGACATTGTGATTTCAATTGGTCGCACCGGCGCCGCCACGCCAGTAGCCGTCTTCGATCCGGTCCAAGTGGCTGGCACCACCGTTAAGCACGCATCGCTGCATAATGCCGACGAAATCGCACGCCTCGACGTGCGTATTGGCGATACGGTCGTATTTTATAAAGCTGGCGACATCATCCCGCAAGTTAATCGCGTACTAACCGAATTGCGTCCGGACAATTCAGAGCCGTACGACTATGAGAAAGCTTTGCATGAGCAGTATCCAGAACTCGAGTTTGAACGTCCAGCCGGCGAGGTAGTTTATCGCGTGAAAGGTAGCGATGCTAGTGAAATGCTCAAGCGTGCCATTGAATATTACGCTAGCAAACCGGCGCTAAATATCGAAGGACTAGGCGAGAAGAATGTCGAGGCTCTTATCGATGCTGGCCTAGTTGGCTCGATTGCGGATTTATACACGCTTACGGCTGGTCAGGTACAAGATTTGGATCGCTTTGCGGAAATCTCTGCCCGCAAACTCGTAGACAATATTCAAGCCAGCAAGAATCCGCCACTTGCGCGCTTTATTACGGCGATTGGCATTCGTCATATCGGCAGCCAAACCGCTATTGATCTCGCTGCGCATTACAAAACTTTTGATGCTCTGCGCGAAACTACCGAAACGGAGCTGATGGAGCTCCCAGGCATCGGCAAGGTGGTAGCCGAATCGATTGTGGCCTTTTTCTCGGACGAGGATAATTTGAAACTATTGGATGATTTGAAGGCTAACGGCGTAGAACCAGTTTATCAAGATACTTCTAGCGGTCATCTGAATGGCTTATCTTTCGTGGTCACTGGCACGCTCGATTCGATGGGGCGCGACGCGGCAGCAGAGAAGATTCGTGCGCTCGGCGGAGAATTCCACAGTAGCGTTGTAAAAAATACCAAGTACCTCGTTGCCGGCCATAATACTGGCAAGTCAAAACTCGAAAAAGCTGCCAGGTATGGCACTGAAGTAATCGACGAGGCAAGATTTCTCGAATTATTAGGCAAATAAAAAGCCGGCCAAGAATGACCGGCGGATGCTAAAGTGATGCGCGAATCTGGCGCAAGACTTTGCGTGGTTGGAATTTAGGCGGATATTGCTCATCGACGTAGTTGACGGCATTAAAGAATTCGCGACCAAGCTGCACGTGCGTGACGGGATTGTTAAAATAGAGCCGATTCCCGTTATTCGCGCTAGCGTGCATGCTATTGTAGTCGACAGATACACTGGTTGCACCGTCAAAAAAGCATTTAAAACGATAACTATTTGAAGCGGAATTTCGTTCTACGAGCAGCTCGCGCAATAAATCAAAGCGTTCGCCGCGATAATTCCGGCAACTAAACATTGTCGCTCCCTCCTTTTCCTAAGATACGAATTCAGGCGAATTCTAATTTCATCTTATCGATACTGTGTTTAAAATGCGAGCATAAGGGAAATATAAAAGCAAGCTAAAAATTCTAAATTAGCACTCTTGACTTGCGAGTGCTAATTGCCTACAATAGATATAGTTACGCGAAAAATCTGTCAATTTCCTATTAAAAAGCGTAATCAAAAGGAGAAAAATGGTAGACGAATTTAATGAAATCATGGGCCACTTGAGCGAAAATGCTCGCTTTGCTTTGCAGAAAGCCGATTTATTTAGCAAACGTTACAATCAAGGCTACATGGGCACTGAGCATCTTTTAATGGGCATCATGGCGCAAGACACTAGCACTGGCGCGAAGCTCCTCCAAGAGCAAGGCATCGATATTGATCAGCTTGAGCGCGCCCAGGGTAAAGTTGCCGTCGATGTGCCGGCGGCACCGATGGCGATGATGTCGCTCTCGGAAGCTACGGTCTTAACTTTGCGTATGTCGCTTAATTACGCTCGTGAAAATGGTCTCGATGTTGTTGGCACGGAGCACATCGTCTATGCGATGTTGCGTCAGCCGAATTCTCGCGCTGCCGTATTGCTTGGTCAGCTCGACGTTGATACGGAGCAGCTCGCCGAAAATATCGAAAATCTCGTCGAGCAGCAAGCGAGCGAAGCAAAAATTGAAGCCCAAAAACGTAAAGCCGGCAAACGCGGCAGCTATCGTTGGCTCTCGAAATTTGGTACTGACCTTACGCAAATGGCTAAAGATGGCAAACTCGATACAGTGATTGGGCGCGAGCAAGAAATCGAACGCGCAATTACGGTTTTATGTCGTCGCACTAAAAGCAATCCTGTTCTAATCGGCGAAGCCGGTGTGGGTAAAACGGCCATCGTGGAAGGTCTCGCAACTCGCGTAGCGAAAAATGACGTACCGGGCAAACTAATTGGCAAGCGCATTTTTCAAGTCGATTTAAGCTCAGTCGTGGCGGGTACGAAATTCCGTGGCGAATTCGAGGAACGCATTAAAGGCATTATTGATGAAGCCGTAAATGACGATTCGGTGATTCTATTTATTGATGAGTTACACTTACTGTCTGGTGCTGGTTCGGCTGAAGGCAGCATGGATGCAGCGAATATCCTAAAACCGGCACTTGCACGCAATTCGATGCGCTTAATCGGTGCGACAACTTTGGATGAATATCGCAAAAATATCGAAAAAGACAAAGCCCTTGCGCGTCGTTTTCAGACTGTGATGGTAAACGAACCGTCTCCGACGATTACGCTTCGCATTTTAAAAGGCATCAAAAAACACTACGAAAACTATCACCAAGTTGTGATTTCGGATGAGATTTTGGAAGAAGCCATCACGCTTTCGCAACGTTATATTTCCGATCGCTTTATGCCAGACAAAGTCATTGACGTAATCGATGAAGCGAGTGCTATCGCGCGCGTTTCGCTCGACAAGAAAGGCGGCGGCGAATATAAGAAATGTAAAATTGAACTCGCCGATTTGGAAAACAAAATTGAAGCCGCGGCCGAAAAAGAGGATTACGAAAAAGCCGCCATGTATAAAACGCGCGCTGCGCAAGTTCAGGAGGAAATTAAGAAACTCGAAAAAGCCAACAAGGATGTCGATAAAGCTCCAGCTGTTTCGTCTGAAGATTTAGCCACGGCAATCAGTTTAAAAACTGGCATCCCAGTCAGCCGCGTGCACGGTTCCGAGCAAGAGATTCTAGTCAACCTCGAAAAGCATCTTAGCAAAGACATTATTGGCCAAGACGATGCTATTAAGGCCGTCAGTAAGGCGATTCGTCGTGGCCGCTCTGGCATTAGCGATCCGCGTCGTCCGATTGGCTCCTTCATTTTTATGGGCCCAACCGGCGTTGGTAAAACCGAGCTTGCCAAAGTAATTGCTCGCGAAGTTTTTGGCGGCGAAGATTCGCTCATCAAAATCGATATGTCCGAATTTGGCGAAAAGCACAACGTCGCTCGTCTTGTCGGCGCGCCGGCTGGTTATGTTGGTTATGAAGACGGCGGCAAACTTACGGAGCAAATTCGTCGCAAACCATATTCGGTCGTACTGTTCGATGAAATCGAGAAATCTCATCCAGACGTCTTTAATATTTTGCTACAAATTCTCGAGGACGGCACACTTACGGACGGGCAGGGTACTAAAGTTAAATTCAATAACTCGATCGTGATTTTGACCAGCAATCTCGGTGCAGAAGAAATGTATCGCGAGTCTGAAATGGGCTTCTCGGTCAAAACTAAGAAAGATGCCAAGGCACTTGAAGCGGAGCATGCCGCAAATGAAGCGTCCGCCATGAAGGCGTTACGTAAATTAATGCGTCCAGAACTCGTCAACCGTTTTGATGCGATTGTGACATTTAATGCGCTTAGCGAAAAGGACGTTGATCGCATCTTTACGAACATGGTTGAAGATCTCAAGAAGCGTCTGGCCGCCAAATCGATTGGCCTGCAACTTACCGACGCTGCCAAGAAGCATCTCATCGAAAAGGGTTACGACACCAAGAATGGCGCCCGTCCGCTCCGTCGCGAAATCGAAGATGAGCTCGAAACGTTAATTGCCGATAACATTCTTCGCGGCAAGCTTAATAATGGCGATATCGCAAAAGTTGACTATAAAAACACTGAATTAAATTTAAGCATCGCTAAAGAATAAGTTATACTTAAATTGTGAATCCAGAGCCAAAGAAAAAATCGAACGTCGGAAAAATCATTAGTACGATTGTTATTATTGCGATTGCTGCTGTAGGATTTGTTTATCACACGACAATTTCCGATTATATTATGGCCATCGGCTACGAACCGACTACGGAAATGGCTAGCGTGATTAATGACTTAGATTTAACTGGGGTGGGCAAACGCATTATGATGGCTTCGCGCCCAGAAATCCAGTCCGCCGACGTTTTCAATAATAACTGCCCAGGCAATGCCGATTCAGCTACGCTTGGCTGTTATTATATGAATAGCATTTTCATTTACGACGTCCAAAATTCTGAGCTCGCCGGCATCAAGCAAGCCGTGGCGGCGCACGAATTACTTCATGCGGTCTGGGCACGCATGAGTGAGAGCGAGCGCCAAGACATTACTGATGATTTGCAGAACGTCTATTTAGAAAACTCCACATCGCTCAAGGCGCATATGGAAAATTATGACAAAGATTCCGAGCTCGACGAGCTGCATTCGGTTATCGGCACCGAAATTCCGCCAAGCAAGTATCCGAGCGCGCTTAAAAAGCATTACGTCAAATATTTTACGAATCAACAAAAAATCTACGCCTATTTCGAGCAATATTATGAGAAATTTAGCGCCATCCAAGCGCGCAACGCCGAGCTCGATACCATCATTAAAGGCAAACAAGCTAAATTAGATCTCGACACAGAGACTTATCTTAATAATTTCAATCAGCTTAATAGCGACATCGATGCCTTTAACGCTAAAAATGCCGCCGGCGGCTTCTCGAGCGAATACCAATTTAATCTCGAGCGTAACGCGCTACTGGCTCGCCGCGACGCTTTGCAAAAGGATTATGATGCACTCATTAAACTCACTGATGAGATTAACGAATATATTAACGAATATAACCAAAACATTACGCGGTCGAACCAACTTTATGATAGTGTTAATAGTCGCGTAACCAAGCCGGGTAATTTATAATTAGCACTCTTGACTTGCGAGTGCTAATTGTCTACAATAGAAACATAAGGAGTGAACATGAAAGATTATTTAGTGCCAACTGTTGTTGAAGAAACTAATCGCGGCGAGCGGGCTTATGATATTTATTCTCGTCTTTTAAAAGAACGCGTGGTCTTCTTGGGCGACCAGGTCACGCCAGAGACTGCCAACATCGTGATTGCGCAGCTTTTACATCTTGCGTATGAAGATCCGAAGAAGGATATTAAGCTCTATATCAATTCGCCTGGCGGTTCGGTTTATGATGGTCTCGCGATTATCGATACGATGAACTATATTGAGCCAGATGTGCAAACTATCGGCATCGGCTTGCAGGCTTCGATGGGCGCCATGTTGCTTTCGGCCGGCGCAAAAGGGAAGCGCTTTGCCTTGCCGAACGCCCGCATCATGATTCATCAGCCAAGCTCTGGCACAGAAGGTAAGATTACTGACCAGGAAATCGCTCTCAAAGAAGGTATCTTCCTCAAGAAGCGCCTTGCGGAAATCTTTGCTAAGAACACCGGAAAATCTCTTTCTCAAGTCGAAAAAGATATGGATCGTGACAATTGGATGTCCGCCGGGGAAGCCAAGGATTACGGCATTATCGACGAAGTCATCGAAAAATAAAGCATGAGAAAACCCCCGCGGGTCCGGTCCCTCGGGGGTATTTTTTATTCTTCCGGAAAAATAAAATCGTCAGGGAGTTCGTAATATGATGCCAATTCGGCATCTACAGCTGCATTTACGACCTCGACCTTATTTTCTGGTGCGGTTAGTACGCGTATTTCTCGCCAAAGGTAATCCAATTCGTCGGCACCGATTAAAAATTCTTTGCTACCAAGAGTAGCGCCGAAAATGAAATCAGTTGCGGATTCGTGATTATGACTCTCGCGCCAAGTTCCATCTGCGTTGCTACCTTTGCCGGTCGTGCTTCCGCCCACGATTAAGTAAGGCGAATTATTAAACAGATGAATCTGTACGGCGAAGTCCGCCTCTGCGTTGTATTCAATTGGGGTAACGACGATGTCGTCGCCAACGAAATCGTAGCTTAAGCCTGCTAAGTTAAAGAATTTGTCGAAGTCGACGATGTATTCGTCGTCTCTGTCGGCAAGGATGTCGTCCATCGTTTTGCCATCGAAATTTTGGAAACTCATTTCTTTAAGCTGAGCAGTCTTATCTTCTTTTTCTGCAGTACTCTGTGGTGCTATTTCGGGTTCAGCGGCGACGTTTACGAGCGCCTCAGAACTCTCCCTTCTACCGCAACCCACTGCGATAAAGCAAGCGATTACGGCTAGAATCAAAAATGGAAATTTTTTTCCCATCACAACACCTCCTTCAAAGTTGCGAAAAAGTTCCGTCTTATTCTCCGGATGAATCTTAAGGAACTTTGCAACTATGCAATACTTTGATTATACCACATATGCTTAAAAATGTCAATAAGAAAGCCGCCCCCGGAGGGGCGGCGCTCAGAATAAAGTCAGCTAGTTGCAGGGGTTGTTATCTCTCAGGCGCATGGCATTTTCGTCGAATTCTTCGAGGATACCCGCGATTCGGGCGAACATTTCCGGCGCTTCATCGCTCGGCGCATCGTTCTTGTACTTGACATTATGTTCAACGCTGGCCCACAGATTCATCGCCTGGGTACGGATTTGTACCTCTACGGGCACAGATCTGGTCGTGCCGCTAAAGTAGACGTGTACAGAGATAATCAAGTGCAAGCTGCGGTAGCCGTTCGGCTTCGGATTGGCGATGTAGTCGCGTTCCTCGAGAACCTCGATTGACGGCTGACGCACTAATGCGTCGCGGATGCTGTAAACGTCGTCCTTATATAAGGTAATGATGCGGACGCCGGCGATATCGTGCAGCTTCTTGAGCGCTTTTATGTCGCAGGCTGTACCACGGTCGAGGCATTTGTTCACGGCAGACTCATAGGTTTTGATGCGAGTCTGAATATCGTAGAACGGGTTACGCTCGGCGGAGAAAATCTCCGCTTCCTGGCGCAGATTCTCGATGCGAGTAAGTACGATGCGCAGACCGCATTCGCACAGTGCAGCATATTGACTATATTCTTCTTTGGTAAAGTTTTCCATCTGATCCCTCCCCTTGATGGATAAAAATGCTTTGGTAAGTGCCAACCCTTTAATTATAGCATAAACGGATAAATAAGTCAATATCGGAGGTGTATTCTTGCCAGTTCGCAAATATAACAAGCTTATGCTTTTACCTTAAAATTAGCGTGTTAAACTAGAAATATATGGTGAAGGTAAAATCTAGGTTTGTCTGTCAAAATTGCGGAAGTAGCTTCGCGAAATGGGCTGGCCGTTGCGAAAATTGCGGCGAATGGAATTCTTTACTTGAGCAAGTGGCGCCGACAGAGGCTGAGGCGAAGTCTGCGCTCGCGAAAGGTGCAGTTTCTGGCAAAAAACTACAAGCCGTCTCTATTAATACTATTGAGCCTTCCGATTCGGGTAGCCGTCTTGGCACTGGTTTCGCCGATTTAGACACCGTGCTCGGCGGTGGGATTTTGCTCGGCTCGGTGAGCCTACTAGCTGGCCAGCCAGGCATCGGTAAGTCTACGCTCCTCATGCAGATTTGCGCACACGTTTCGGCGGCTGGGCATAAGGTGTTATATGTTTCTGGCGAGGAGTCGGCTGGTCAAGTCAAGCTGCGCGCCGTGCGCCTTGGTGCTACGTCCGATTTGCTACATTTTGCTAGTTCCGCCTCCGGTAATGACATTGCAAAAACTATCGAAGAGGGTGGTTATGATTTAGTGATCGTTGACTCAATCCAGACACTTAGTCTCGCCGAAATTAGCTCTGCGCCAGGCACGGTAAGCCAAGTAAGTAACTGCGGCAATCTAATTATTCGCGCCGCAAAGGCGAGTGGCACGGCGGTGGTAATTGTTGGTCATGTTACCAAAGAAGGCACGCTAGCTGGCCCGAAAGTACTCGAGCATCTCGTGGACGTGGTGTGTAATTTTGAGGGCGATCGCTATGGCGGCTTCAAGACCGTGCGCGCCGTTAAGAACCGCTTCGGCTCTACGACGGAGGTGGCGATTTTCGAGATGGCCGACAAAGGCCTAAAAGAGGTTAAAAATCCGTCCGAAGCGCTCCTTTCTGAGCGTCAGAATACCGACGGTAGTATTATTATGGCCACCATCGAGGGGACGCGCCCGCTTCTCGTGGAAATACAAGCCCTAGTAAATCCTACAAATTTCGGCTACCCAAAACGTACGGCGTCTGGCTTTGACTTAAATCGCCTCAATATTTTGATTGCTGTGCTCGAAAAACGCACTAAGCTCAGCTTGCAAGATAAAGATATTTTCATTAATGTCGTTGGCGGTCTGCGCCTCAATGATTCCGCGGCCGACCTCGCGATTTGTATGGCGATTGCTAGCGCCGCAGCCGGACGGAAGCTCAACGACAAGATTGTTGTCTTTGGTGAAGTTGGACTTGGCGGGGAAATTCGCAGTGTCATTGCGCCGGATCGCCGCATTGCTGAGGCGAAAAAGCTTGGCTTTGATCACGCCATCGCGCCAGCCACCATCAAAGACAAGTTCGTGCTGCCAGTCAAGGACCTTCGTTCCGCGCTCGTAAAGTATATGAATAACAAATAACTTGCGTTCCACCTCTAATTATGATAAAATCAACCCAATATGATTACTAAAGATAACAAAGCTAAAGCTATCAAGAAGCTTGCCCGTGGCGACAAAGATGTCGGCTCTCCAGAGGTTCAGGTTGCTATTTTGACCGAGCGCATTAAGGAAGTTACCGAGCATGTCAAGGCTAACAAGCATGATTTCATGGCAAAGCGTGGCCTCATCCAAATGGTTGGTCAGCGCAAAAAGCTCTTGAAATATCTTGAACGCACCGATTTCGAGACCTATAAAGCTACCGTTTCTAAGCTTGGTCTTCGCAAATAAGCATCATCAAAATTCGCCTCAGTACGAGGCGAATTTTTTATGGCATTAAAAAGGGCCCGGCGACTAGAGGAGATGCCGGGCTCATAATAGATAAACTCAGGGTCGAAGGATTTAGCGCGTGCTTGCGCCGCAAGAATTGCTGCCGAAGATTAAATCATCCGTATCGAATCTGCGCAGCCCCATCTTGGTCATGCGTTCGGTAGTCTCGTCGTCTTCTAGCTTGTGTAGACGTTCAGCCATCTCCATAGAGATTTCATCTAACAAGCGGGCAGACAGCATTAAGCTCGGATTGACGTCCTGTACGATTAGGCGAAGCTTTTCGCTCATAATTTGCGCGGCCGTATCGAGCGCCTCACTGATATCGGTGCGTTCGCAGCGAAAGTCCACGATAAAGCCGAGCTCGGTACCGTATTTGCCATATGGCATTGAAATACGTTTTGGCGGATACATCACCACCCATTGCATAGCGGATTTCTGCTTCTTTGCCGTTTTGTGCGTTGGAACCCAGTACTGTTCCACGATGTCGACGAAGCTCGGAATAGCGCCAAGCATCACGATGCGGCGTTCGAGACAAAGACTCTTCTTATTGCCGTGCTCAACGTCATACTCTACGTCTTGTATTACGCATGGGTAGAACTTGAGAATCGTTTGGTCTGAGTCCTCATCGTACTCTGCCTGCATCGAAGCTGGGCTGGTTTTGCAAACTTCACCGAACATCCTGTTAGCTTTCTCGAGCGAGAATTCACCCGAGATTACTATTTTGGTCCTATCGACCTTGATTACGTTAAAATTTCCCACTTACACATCACACTCCTCTCGTATATGGGGATACTAGCCGACTTTGTCGACTTACCTATTATTTTAGCATAAACGGCCAAATAAGTCAATACGACATAGGTGGTAGGGCGGGCGTAAACTGTGATATAATAGATATAGTCAATAAATCGAGAAAATGATAGATATCCGCGGCGAAGCGTCTCTTCGAAATGGATACTTATTATTTTCTCGAGGAAAGGAAAAAATGGATATTATTAACCCCAGCGGAAAGAAAACTTTCAAGGTGGAGACTGATTTTTGCGGTCGCAAACTCGGCCTTGAGGTGAATCGCGTCGGTTTTCGCACCACTTCTTCCGTTTTGGTCACCTACGGCGATACTGTCGTACTTGGCTCGGTAGTAGTTGGCAGCAAACCAGTGATGCAAGATTTCTTCCCACTATCAATCGACTACGAAGAAAAATACTATGCCTCCGGCAAGATTTCTTCGAGCAAATTTATCAAACGCGAAGGCAAACCTTCTGACAATGCTGTCTTGGTTGGCCGCTTGATTGACCGCCCAATTCGCCCGCTGTTTCCAAAGGGCTATCGCCAGGAAATTCAGGCTGTTACGACCGTACTCTCGATGGATCCAAATTTCCGTCCAGACGTCATCGCGATGATCGCCGCTTCGAGCGCGCTAATGCTTGCCGGTGTGCCATTCGATGGTCCAATTGCCGGTCTACGTATTGGTCGCGTCAACGGCGAATATAAAGCTTTCTTAACTCCAGAAGAGCGTAAAGCTTCCGATCTTGATCTCGTGGTGGCTGGCAAAGATTCCGGCATTACCATGGTTGAGGCGGGCGCCAACGAAGTTCCAGAAGATGTCATCATCGGCGGTCTCGAATGGGGCCTCAAGATGATTCAGCCGGCAATCAAGCTCCAAAACGAGCTTCGCGAAAAGGTTGGCGTCGAAGAGCTCGAGTATACGCTCATTTTGCCAAGCGAAGAAGTGCAAGCCAAAGTTGACGCTTGGATGGCTGGTAAACTTGATGACGATAAATTCCGCACTCAAAACACGATTGAGCGCGGTCAGCTCTTGAACGAGCTCAAATATGCCATGCATGATGAATTTGCTCAGAAACTCAGTGATGAAGAATGTGGCATTTCCGACAAGATGAGTGACGAAGAGAAGATGACTACTCGCACTGAATTCTACGACGAGCACTTCCGCGCCGATTATGGCGAAGCCTTTGAACTCGCCGTCAAGCGTGATGTGCGTAAAAATATCATCGAAAAAGGTGTTCGCCCAGATGGCCGCAAACTCGACGAAGTGCGTCCGCTCAGCTCACAAGTTGGCATTTTGCCGCGCACACACGGCTCAAGCCTCTTTACGCGTGGTGTCACTCAGGCGATGAATATCGTTACACTTGCTCCACTTAGCTATGCGCAACTCGTTGATACGATGGAAGTTACCGACGGCACTCGCCGCTACATGCACCACTACAACGCGCCAAGCTATACGGTTGGCGAAGTTGGTCGCCTCGGCAGTCCAGGCCGCCGCGAAATTGGCCACGGCTATCTTGCTGAACGCGCTTTGATGCCAGTTTTGCCAAGTGAAGAAGATTTTCCATACGCCATTCGCAGCGTCACCGAGATTATGTCTCAGAACGGTTCCACTTCGATGGCGGCCACTTGTAGCTCTTGTCTCGCCTTGATGGATGCTGGTGTGCCTTTGAAGCGCCCAGTAGCTGGCGTGGCAATGGGTCTTATGATGGATGGCGATAAGCCATACGTCTTGACCGACCTCATGGACGCCGAAGATTTCGCTGGAGATATGGACTTTAAAGTTACTGGCACTACCGAAGGTATCACGGCCTTGCAAATGGATATGAAGGTGCATGGCCTTCCGGTTAGCGTACTTTCTGAAGCCATCAAGAAAGCCCACAACGGTCGCATGTTTATTATGGAGCACATGCTCAGTGTCCTAGCTGGCCCGCGCGACCATCTCAGCCCATACGCTCCACGCATTGAGAAATTGATGATTAACCCAGACAAGATTGGTACCGTGATTGGCAAGGGCGGCGAAACTATCAATAAGATTACGACCGAAACTGGTGCCGAGATTAATATCGAAGAAAACGGTCTCATCACGGTTTCTGCTGCCGATAACGACAAAATCACTAAAGCTCTCAATTGGATTAAGTCGCTCGTCGAAGAACCAGAACCGGGCAAAATCTACAAAGGCAAAGTTGTCACTATCAAAGACTTCGGCGCCTTCGTGAATATTTTGCCAGGTATTGATGGTATGTTGCATATTTCGCAAATCAGCGAGAAGCGTCTCGCAAAGGTCACTGACGCCTTGCAAGTTGGCGACGAAATCAATGTTCGCCTTGACGCAATTGATGACAAGGGTCGCCTCAGCCTCTCGATGAAAGGTGTCGATCAAAAAGCCTAAAGCGAAAAGCTGAAAAATGTCTAAAAATGCCTAGTATTGACTAGGCATTTTTGTTGTATAATGGAATTAATTAAACATAAATGGAGTTTATATGGCAGAAACAGCAAATGCGCCGGTTGTGGATCCGGTGAAAATGCCAAAAATGAAAATATCAAGTTCAGCACTCGCGAAGATGAACGCGTGGGCCATTGCAGGTGCTACCTTCTTTGGTTTTTGCGCCATCTTTGTCGCAATTGCTGGTTTTACCCGCGGGAAATGGATTTTCTCCTTCCCAATTTTTACCGCCATTCTTGGCGTTAACGCAACTTCCTTTGTTTCTACAGCTTTGCTCGTAGCGCTCTTCTCAGTACTATTTGGTGTGTTTGGTATCATTACCATCAACAAAATCACCGATGCTGAAACCACCAAGAAGACTTGGGCTTGCATCGCTAAGACCTTCTTGGCCTTTGCGATTGTCTATGCGGTCGACATGGTTGGTATCATTATCTATTCATTAATGTCGATTGGTCGCAAGCACTATGATCAGGGCCCGCTCTGGCTTAGCAGCTTCTTGCCAACCGTAATTCTCTTCGGCGGTGCGCTTGGCATGCATTTTATCGCTCGCGCTATCGCTCATGGCAAGACCGGCCTACTTCGCGTGATGAGCATCATTGCTGTCTGTATCGCTGGTGTGGCTTTGATTCTTGTCTTTATTCAAAGCATGGTTTCCTTCTATGGTAAGGGTAGTAGCAAATCTAGCTACGAAGATTTGCTCGATGATTATAGTAGTCTCTTTGACTTGCTAAACTAGAACGTAGTAAATAAATAGGGAGTAGGCTTATGCTTGCTCCCTATTTTTATGGTATAATTGTTGCATGGCAAATAAAAAGCGAGGTAGAAGAAAAAAATCCCAGGAAGTCGAGCGTACGCATGAGCTGCCGGGCGGTTTTTGGCGCCAAATTATGGCGTTTTTGATGATTGTAATTGCATTAATGTTTGTATTGGCCTGGTTCGGTCAAGGCGGCGTTGCGCTCGCCACGGTTAATAGTGTTTGCCTGAACGTGATTGGTTATACGACTTACTTAATGCCATTTATTTTAACCTATCTCGCCGTATTAATTTTTCGCGCCGATAATAACCGGCTCGACCCGAGTGTTTGGATTGCTTCGCTTTTGATGATTTGTTGGTTCTCTGGCATTTTTGGCGTCCCGACTTTTGGCACCCCAAAGGCCACCGGCGGCATCGTCGGCGATGGACTGAACAGCGTCGTCGTAAAAAACCTCGACCAAGGCGTATCTTATATCATTTACGGCGTTTTAATTATCATTACAGCATTATTTATGTACGCCGAGACTCCCGCTGCGCTTTTCCGCAAAATCGGTTCTATTTTCAAAACTAGCAAAGACGGCGAAGATGCCGACAACGCCAAAGTTATGCGTCGTAATCATCCAAAGATGGTCGATGACGACGAAGGAGAGCCTCAGCACGATGGTATGAAGCACTTTAAAGTCAATCCGAATGTTGAAATTGTTGATGGAGATGACAAAAAAGGCCTCTTCAAACGCGGCACCGAAAAAGTCGAAAAGCCCGTCGCGGCCGAGCCTACGGCATTACTTATTGCGAATGATCCCGATTGGGAAATGCCGTCAATGGATCTTTTAAATAAAAAACATTCTCCGGCTGATCCGGGTGATACGCACGGTAACGCGTCGATTATCAAAGATACACTCGAGCAATTCGGTATCGATGTCGACGTCGAAGGTGCTAACGTTGGCCCGCGCATCACACAATATACCCTTCGCCCACCGGCAGGCGTGAAGATTAGTAAAATTGCCACACTTGACCGCGAGCTTGCTCTAAATCTTGGCGAAGAAAAGATTCGCATCGAAGCACCGATTCCTGGCACGCGCTCTGTGGGCGTCGAGGTGCCAAATAAGCGCGCTGCGAGCGTAAGTTTACATGAAATGCTCAAATCTTCCGAATGGAATAAGATGGTTGCCGACAAGCCACTCGCTTTCGCGGTCGGTAAAGATATTTCCGGCCATGTGATTGTAGGTAACTTAGCTAAAATGCCGCATTTACTCATCGCCGGTACCACTGGTTCCGGTAAATCTGTCATGACCAATACGATGATTATGTCGATGATTTACCATAATTCACCATCTGATTTGAAATTTATCATCGTTGATCCAAAGCAAGTTGAGATGGCTGCCTATGAGGGCATCCCACATTTGCTTGCGCCAGTTATCACCGACGTTAATGAGGCTTTAAGCGCTTTGCAGTGGGCAGTGATGGAAATGGAGCGCCGCTATTCACTCATGCGCGACGCGCACGTTAAAAAGATTGATGATTATAATGCGAAAATGGATGAGCTAATTGCCGCCGAAGCTAAGCAAAGCGCGCCAGAAACCGAGACGGAAGAGAGCGAAGAAGAGGAGTCGAAAGATAGCCACGATAAGCTTCCATACATCGTCATCGTAATTGATGAGATGGCGGATCTTATGATGATGGCGGGCAAAGAGCTCGAAAGCCGCATCGTACGTGTGGCGCAGAAAGGTCGTGCCGCGGGCTTAAATCTCGTGCTAGCTACTCAGCGTCCAGAAGTTAAAGTTGTCACTGGTTTAATTAAGTCGAATATTCCTGGTCGCATTGCTTTCGCTGTGAATACCAATATGGACTCGCGCGTGATGCTCGACCGTGGCGGTGCTGAAAAACTGCTCGGCATGGGCGATATGCTTTATCTTACTCAGGAGATGCAAGGTAAACCAATTCGTGTTCAGGGCGCCTTTGTGAGTGACAAAGAAATTAACGACGTAACGGATTTCTTGCGTAAGCAACGTCCGGCTCATTACGAACCAGCTGTCACCTCGCAATCTGTCGCGATTGGTGGACGTAGCTCTGGCTCAATAGGCGGCGGCGATTATGATGGTGCCGGCGGCGGCGACATCACGCGCCAAGCGGCCGAAATTGCCATTCGTGACGGCAAGATTTCCACGAGCCTATTGCAACGTCGTTTGCACGTTGGCTATGGCCGCGCCGCATCGATTATTGATGAGTTAGTCGAAAAAGGCGTTGTGGGCGAATCCGGCGGCGGTAATCGCGGCCGAGAGGTCTTAATTCGCTCGATGGATGAATATCCAGAAGATTAATTTGAACATAAACTTTAATAATTGAAAACTTTATTGTGTAAAGTGTAATTTTTGTGATAGGATAATAATTATGAAACTAAGTCAATCATTTACGAAAACCACCAAAACCGCACCAGCTGACGAAACCAGCCAAAGTGCGAAATACCTTTTGCGTGCCGGATATATTTATAAAGAAATGGCCGGCGTATATGATTACTTACCGCTCGGTATGCGTACTTTGGAGAAAATTATTCAGATTATCCGCGAAGAAATGAATGCTATCGGCGGCGAAGAGCTCCGTCTTACTGCTCTCCAACCAAAAGAGGTTTGGGAAGCCAGTAACCGCTGGAGTGACGACGTAATGGATGTCTGGTTTAAAACGAAACTTAACGCCGGCGGCGAACTAGGTCTTGCCCCAACGCACGAAGAACCACTTACGCACGTAATGAAATCGTACATTAGCAGCTATAAAGATTTGCCGGTTTATCCATATCAGTTCCAAACTAAATTCCGCAACGAGCTTCGTGCCAAATCTGGTATTATGCGCACGCGCGAGTTCATGATGAAAGATTTGTATAGCTTCAGTAAAGACCGCGCCGAGCATGACGTATTCTACGAAAAGTGTGCCGAAAGCTACAAGAAAATCTTTAACCGTCTCGGCATTGGCAACGATACCTTCCGTACTTTCGCTAGCGGCGGTGCTTTCAGTAAATATTCTGACGAATTCCAAACACTTTGCGATGTTGGTGAAGATATTATCTATCTCGACCGCGAAAAGGGAATCGCCGTCAACGAAGAAGTTTATACGGATGAAGTTTTGAAAGACCTCGGTCTGGATAAGTCGAAACTCGAGCAGTGTAAAGCGGCCGAAGTTGGCAATATCTTTACGCTCGGCTACCGCTTCTCGGATGCACTTGATCTTTGTTATAACGACGAAGATGGTAAACGCCAAAAAGTCTTTATGGGAAGTTACGGTATTGGCCCAAGCCGCGTCATGGGCGTAATCGCCGAAAAGCTTAGCGACGATAAAGGCCTGGTCTGGCCAGAAGAAATCGCACCTTACAAGTACTATATTGTCGGAATTGGTGAAAAAGGCGAACAGGAAGCCGCGAAACTTCACGATATGGCGCCAGAAGATATTATCCTCGATGATCGTAAATCTGCACGTATGGGCGAAAAATTCGCAGATGCAGACCTGATGGGCATCCCATATCGCGTCGTAATTAGCGACAAAACTCTCGCAGAAAATAAAGTTGAACTTAAAAACCGCCAAACCGGCGAAACAAAACTCTTGACCTTAACAGAATTTACTAGTAAAATCTCTTAGAATATAATTTTACCAACATCCTATTTTCGTGGGGAAATGGAGGCATATTATGGCTAAGACAGTTAGTATTACTGAAGAAGGTCGTAAAGATTTAGAAAAAGAACTAGAGCAACTAATTGCTCGTCGTCCAGAAATTGCCGAAAAGATCGCTCTCGCGCGCTCGTATGGTGATTTAAGTGAGAATGAAGATTACTCCGCTGCACGCGGCGAACAAAAAGTTGTTGAGGGGCGCATTTTAGAAATTCAAGATATTTTGCTCCATGCCAAGATTATTGAAGGTGGCAAGAAACAAAAAGTAGCGATGGGTAGCAAAGTTACGCTCGAACGTAACGGCAAGACTACCGAGTATACGCTGGTTGGCGCCGTCGAAGCGAACCCGCTTGAAGGCAAGATTAGCGACGAATCGCCAATTGGTAAAGCCATTATGGGCAAAAAAGTTGGCGAAGAAGCCAAACTACCAAACGGCAATACTTTCAAAGTTACTGCTATCAACTAATTGAATCTCTAAACGCGCTAAGACCTTTAAAAAATTAGCGCGTTTTTGTTTGCGCGCACATTAAAATAATCATAAAAGGAATATAATTTTAATATGACAAAATTAAATAATAGCAAGCAACGCGGCGTTGTCCGGCGCACGTTGTACTACTATTGGCAAGCGTCCAAAAAATACAAGTGGTACGCAATTGGAACGGTGCTTTCCACACCAATTGTCGTGCTGATTCGGACTACATTAATACCATTAATCTGCGCCGAAATGATTGATGCCATTTCGGCCGGCATTCCGAATGACCAGGTCATTCCGGTTTTGCTACCAAAAGGCCTATTATTAATTGGCCTCTACCTGGGCGGCAGCGCTATCTTGGGCTGGCTTCGCGTCTACTGGTGCTGGAAGTATGAACTTCTCGCCATGTATGATCTCGCCACGCTCTGTTTCAACACAATCAGCGCGCAGTCCATGCAGTTCCACAGCGACCGTTTTTCCGGCTCGCTCGTATCGCAAACCAACAAATTCATTGGCTCATTTGAACGTTTCTTTGATGTGATGATTTTCGACGTCATTTACTTAGTGTCGATGTTATTCTTCATCATGATCGTGCTCGTACCGCGTTCGCCAATCTTTGCCTTCAGTCTCATTGCCTTCGTGGCACTTTACACCCTCTGTTCGGCACTCACCTTCAAGCGCATCTCGCACTTGAGCTCTGAGCGCGCCGCCGCAGAAAACAAGCAGACTGGCCAATTGGCGGATTCGGTTTCCAACATTCTCGCCGTCAAATCTTACGGTCGCGAATCACATGAGCGCCATCGCTACGCCAACTTCAACCGCGCCAGTTACAATGCTGGTATTGCACAAATGAATGCTACCATGAAACGCGATCTTGCTTTCAACTTCGTAAACATTGGCATCATTGCGCTAATTGTGGCCTTCATGATGGCTGGCGTGCCAATCTTCGGTTTGTCCATTGCGACCCTAATTCTCATCGTCAACTACTCGATGTCAGTCATGGGTGAACTTTGGAACATCAACAACATTTTCAAGCACATCAACCGCGTATTTGGTGATGCGCGCGAAATGACCATCATTCTTGATACTAAGGATGATGTGGTTGACGAAGCTGGCGCAAAGGATCTCGTAGTAAAGAAGGGTAGTATCAAATTCGATAACATTTCCTTCCAACACAAAGATGCCAAAGAAGCCATCTTCAATGAATTTTCGCTCGACATCAAACCAGGCGAACGCATTGGTCTCGTAGGCGTCTCCGGCTCCGGCAAGACCACGCTCACTAAGCTGTTACTGCGCTTCGCTGACGTGGAATCTGGCGAGATTCTGATTGACGGCCAGGACATCCGTAAAGTACATCAGGTTTCTTTGCGCGAAAGCATTGCTTACGTGCCACAGGAAACTGCTTTATTCCATCGTTCGATTTCTGAGAACATTGCCTACGCGCGCCCAGACGCCTCGCAGGCAGAAATTGAGCGCGCCGCCAAGCTGGCCAACGCACACGATTTCGTTAAAGATCTCCCAGACGGCTACGAAACGCTCGTCGGTGAACGCGGCATCAAACTTTCAGGTGGCCAACGTCAGCGCATTGCAATTGCGCGCGCCATCTTAAAGGATGCCCCAGTCTTAGTGCTCGATGAAGCGACTTCTGCGCTCGACTCCGAATCGGAAGCGCTCATTCAAGATGCGCTCGAGAAGCTCATGAAAGGTCGCACTAGTATCGTAGTAGCGCACCGCTTATCTACAGTTGCTAGCATGGATCGCATCATTGTGCTCGATAATGGCAAAATTGCCGAGCAAGGCACGCATGAGGAGCTACTCAAGAAGAAAGATGGCGCCTACCATAAATTATGGTCACGTCAATCTGGCGCTTTCCTCGACGGCAACAAATAAAAATACCCCCGCAATGGGGGTATTTTTCATGAAAAATCGCATTGTTCTTATGCTATACTAAAAGCATGATAGGTGGTATTAAGAAAATATTTTTTGCAGCCACTGCGGCAATCCTTTTGGCCGCCAATGTCGCTGCGCCAGTATTAGCAATTCGAAGCGGCAGTTCGTCGCATAACACGAAGAACGTCGGATCATCCTATGTGGATGATTTAAGAATTACAAATATCCGATTTTACGATCTTACTAGCTCCACTGCGCAAAGCTTTGGCTTAGTCGGTGAAGCAAAAAACACTGGCGACAAAACTATTGATTATACCTCTAATGTCGACTACTACGATGCAAACGGGGCTATCATTGCATCTTCTATGCAAAAAAGCTCGCTCGAAGCCTCCGAGGCAGCAAGCTTCGTGCAGATGTCGCCGCCACAAGCCTTAGTTGGCAGTCATAGCGCGTCAGAAATTACCGCCTACAGATTAACTATTGTTGTTGAGGAAAAAGAGGCTGAGAAAGAAGAATCGGAGTATTTCTCTGACGGCGAAACAAACAAAACACCTAGCAAGAATCCTAAATATTCGTCGCTCGGTTATGTATTAGACGCCTACGACGTTGAGATTGACGTACACGATGACAACACTTTTGATGTCACCGAAAAAATCACCGCCTACTTTACGGCGTCAAATAAGCATGGTATCATCCGCACGCTGCCATTAAAAAATGAATTCGTCCACAATGACGGTGCTACTGTAAATAGCCGCGCGAAAATTAGTAATGTTTCCGTCTCGGGCGACAATTATACTACCTCCACGAGCGATGGCGAGCTGAGCATTAAAATTGGCTCGGCGAGCCGCACCGTAAAAGGTAGCAAAGAATATACTATTAAATATACTTACGATTTTGGCGAAGATAAAAATTCTGGCTACGATGAATTTTACTACAACATCATCGGCACGCAGTGGGATACAGTGATTGGCAACGTAACCTTCAGAATTCATATGCCAAAGGAATTCGACGCCGCTAAACTCGGCTTTTCGAGTGGCGAAAAATATAGTACCGCGAACGACAGCGTCATCTTCAAGGTTTCCGGAAAAGATATCGAGGGCAGCTATAACGGCATTCTAGGCACACGCGAAGGTATTACGATGCGCTTAACGCTAGATGAGGGTTATTTTGCTAACGCGCATTCTCTCATTCAACCATGGGAATACCTGATTTTTATCATTCCAGCCGCTGGCGCCATCGTGGCATTTATTTTATGGTTAATCTTCGGCAACGACGATCCGACTGTCGACGATTTGCAATATTATCCGCCGGAAGGCATGAACAGCCTCGACCTTGCCTATGCTTACAAGGGTAAAGTCGAAGGCAAAGATGTCGTATCATTGTTACTCCACTTGGCAAACCAAGGTTATATCAAGATTGTTGAGACCTCTTCGCGCTCAAATAGCTTTAAAATTGTAAAAATCAAAGAATATGACGGCAAAGACGAAAATGAAGAGAAGTTTATGAGTGGGCTTTTCCGTTCCGCTACGCGCCATCGCAGTACTTTCACGGTCGATGAAATCATCAAGAACATCGAAGATGGCGCCACGATGACGCGCGCTGAACTTCAGAAGGCGCTCGAAAAGGATACCGACGTCGGCATCGAAGAAACGACTGCTAGCCGCCTACGCTATAGTTTTTACCGCACCGTGGATAAAATCATCAAAGCAGTCAATACAAAAGAGAACCGCAAAAAATACTTCACGAACACTAGCTTCGCTTCGATACTTGTAGTTATTAGTATTATCATATCGATATTTGCGCTAGTTGCGGTTCCGGCTGCGGCTTCTTCCGATATCGAAATAGCCTTTATCCTACCTATCATCTTATGTTTCTATGCGCCATTCTTCGCAGTGGGCTTTGCAAAAGGCATGCCGCTTGGCTTTAGGATTATTTGGCTCGGCTTCACGACGCTGCACTTTGGCGCGATGATTGCTGGCGGCCTCGAACTTGGCGAACTATTTGAAACGGATACTTTCTATGTCTACGGCTTGCTAATTGGACTAGTCTGTATTATTATTCAGATTCTCTTCCTATACTTCATGCCGAAGCGTACTGCACATGGTCTTGAGGTTTACGGCAAAATCAAGGGCTTTAAGAAATTCCTTGAAACAGCTGAAAAAGATCGCCTCGAACGTCTCATGGCCGAAAAACCATCCTATGCTTACGACATTTTGCCATATGCATACGTACTCGGCGTCTCGACGAAATGGATGAAGAAGTTTGAAAGTCTCGCGATTGCGCCACCAGATTGGTATGACGGTTACGCAACCGGCTTTACTGTGTCGCACTTCAATAGCTTCATTTCGAGCGCTATGTCCTCATCGTCATCAGCCATGACCTCATCGCCATCATCGTCTGGCGGCGGAGGCGGCGGCTTCTCCGGCGGCGGTGGCGGCGGTTCATCCGGCGGCGGTTCATCCGG
>CALCYQ010000002.1 GCA_937906385.1 uncultured Candidatus Saccharibacteria bacterium | reverse complement strand
GATAAAGCTAGTTTTGCAATTGGCACAGGCGTCGGGCTTGCTGGTGGAGCATTTGCTGCGTATTTATATTTTAAACGCGTCGTTGATCATGTAGACACGTGCGAATTAGATGTCGAAGATGCCTCAGAAATGCCTCTAGAAGGCCACAGAATCGCGTCTGAGCCACTATCTGATAGTGACTGGAGTACTAGTACCGTATCTGAGGAATACGTAAGAACTAACGAAATATATACGATTCGACCGAATAATATTTCCTCCGCAAAAATTAACTATTCTAATCCGCAGGCAGCAAAAAGCGACCCCGCTGAAGATGTGACGGTCAAGGATCTAACAAATGGATATTATTTTATAGACGAATCCGAAGCGGCCATCCTCATCGAAGGCCAAGAGTTTTCTGAGTCGATTGATTTGGTATATTTTGCTGGTGATAGTGTTTGGACTGAGCGAGACGATATTTTTAATTTGCTCACACCAGACTCAATAGCGGATTGCATCGGTGAAGCGAATTTCGACCGCCTCGTACATCTTACCGAGAATACGAGTAATAACGAAAAGTGCGATTACTATCTGTATAATGCAGGCGATTTGTCGCTCGTAAGCGTCACGTTTACCGAAGGTGCTTGGACTGATATTTGTGCATATAGGCCTATTAAAAATAAAATCAAGGAGGTTTAAATGGGCGATTATTGGGATGATTATTTTTATTGGATTTGCGATATCCTCGACGCCGGAGATGATTCGATATACTCAACAGAGGATTACCACTGCGCTCTTCGAACTATGTTTGATCTCGCGTTTGATCCAAAAATTGCGCTTGATGAGAATCGCATTGACGACGTTCGGGTATATTTGAGAGATAAATACGCTAAGATTAATAGCGACATGCTAGGTGATGATGCGCGTTTTTATAGAGTTAGCATTCTTGAAGTACTTGTAGCGACATCAATACGTATGAGTGAAATGATGGGCGAAGAGTTTGCCGGGAAAGCTTTGCCTCGGTGGCAAGCGATTGTGTGGGAAGCGCTTGAGAATGTTGGGATTACTACAATATTTGCGGACGAGTGTTTTGATGACGCAGACTACGAAGGTATAAACTTGACGAATTCGTTGCTAAGTGTCTTGTGTAAAATTAATCGCCGTGGATATTCTCCAACTGGAGATCGGAAGAGCACACGTCTGAACTCCAGTCACGATCAGAGCTCGTATGCCGTCTTCTGCTTGAAAAAAAATATTGCTTCGATTGGCTATGACCAAGACAATATTTGTTTAATATGTGTAATAATTCATTTTTTTTAATGATACGGCGACCACCGAGATCTACTCTCTTTCCCTACACGACGCTCTTCCGATCT
>CALCYQ010000001.1 GCA_937906385.1 uncultured Candidatus Saccharibacteria bacterium | reverse complement strand
TATTTCATAATCACGAAAAGGCTGACCATAAATATCTACCGCCGCTCGTTTGTATAGAACTTCAAAAGGAATATTGGCTGCTGTATTTTGATTTGATGTACGGTCAGATTCAAATGTTGTTTCATCGCCAACCTTTAGCCACCCCTCATGTGCCGGATAGTTGATATGCTTGTATATGTAGATTACTTTTTCTCGAACTGATTTCATTTTCGCCCTTCCCTAAAATAAAGTTGCCTGTTTAGCCGATTTTGGCTTTGGTTTAGGTTTGGGCTTGTCGGGAATTTTGATTGGCGGATGCAGTAATTCTTCGGATGTTTTAGCGAGATTTTCAATGTCAGTTTGTTTGGTGTCTTCGCGGAGTCTTTCAATGTCGGCAAAGTTCCATTTTTCGAGCTCGAAACCACCATTGCCGTCTGGAATCCAATTAATCAAGTCAATCTTTTTGCGCCCAGTTAATAAATTGCCGTAGCAGATATTTGCTTTCAGAATCGCGTCCATCGCCATTAGAAATGAGGCGGAGTTTTTCTTGCCCTTGAAGTGCGCATTGACGATGTTTTTCATGCGATCGCGCGCTTCTTCAAGGTTGTCGCGCGCGATATCTACGCCATAAATATTACTGAGCGAAATAAGGACTTTATACTCATCCTTGCCAGCTTTTTTGAGCTTACGATTTAAGATTTCAGCCAGAAAATTGCCATTACCGCAGCCAGGCTCGAAAACCTTCTTATCGATTTCCGAGATAGTTGGCTCACATAAGTCGCACATGGCCTTAACTTCGCGTGGTTGCGTAAAGACTTCGCCAGCATCGCGCACGCGCTCACGGGATTTAATGCCCTGAGCTTTGGCAGATTTTGTTTTAGATTGGACTCGTGCTTTTTTCTTAGATGGTTTTTCCGTATCCTTTGACATAGCGACCCCGCGGGTCGGTTCAAAAGATATGGAGAAACCACCTCACCATAAAACAAAAAGCGACCCTGTCGAGTCGCTACAACTTTAACAATCCGAGTCTCTCCAAATAAAAGAAAAACCTAGACTGCGGCAGGGCCGCTTTCCGTCTTTTATTCGGAGAGCCTACGAAATTGTTAGACTCTATTTGATTGTAATGTTGTAGCAATTTGATTATATCATGCAAACAGATGATGCTCGCCGAAATCGCCGCAACAAAAAGCCGGCACTGGGCCGGCTTTTTGCTAGACGATGTACTTATGGGTAGCTTCGCTCTCGATTTCAGAAAAACCCTTACCGTCGAAACACTCCAATGATAAAGCCTCCTCTGGAGTACTAGCGAAGGCTATAATTTCTCCGCCGCCAGTTTTGAAACCGTCGGAATATTTCCAAATATTGTAGCCGTTTTTATCGTAATTCGGCTCAAAACGATAGCTAACGTCATCGTAGATAAACTCGATTTCTCGATTGATACTAAGCGCTTCGAGGTAGTCACCCATAGGATCCTGCTTGTCATCTTGTGGATTCATGCTTATTCCTTAATTAACGGTTCGCCGTAATCATGAATAATCATCTTGAAATTCTTGTGCCATTTTTCTTCAGCCTCGTACAGCAAATCGATAAGCTTGCGCTCGTTGATTTTCTCACAGAGATCATCGATTATCTCAGTAATATTCTCAAGGTCCTCCATAAGTGCATGATTACTGATGAAATCGTACGTAGCCTCTTTATTCTGTGTTAGGATTTTTACTTCTTTTTTCCAGATTTTCTCCAAGGCTTCGCTATCTTCAGGTATCACATCTAAACGCTCTTTTTTTAGCTCATTCAACTGAAGGCTAATTTCGTGACCATTTAACATATTATTCTCCTTACTCCGGCTGATTGTAATCCGGGAATATTGTCTTAATTTTACCATTTTCAACGATAATGCCCACATTAACGCCTTTGTAGGTGCCTTTTATCGTTGCATTGCCTTTGGCATTTCTAGCTTCCTCCGTATTGGCTAGCTCCTTTCCGGCGGCTTTAATATCTGCCTCTGTCCAATCTTTTGGAAACCAAGCCTGTTTATCGCCAGATCGTTTATATTTCTCACGATGACTGGGGATATTTCCAACACGCACGCCATTAGAGTATTCTTTGACAATATTGTACTCAATTCCTTCTTCTTCAAGTTTTTCAATATTGTCCTGACCATGGCCGCCACTTTTCATGCGACCTTCAAGACATCCAACTTGTACTCTAGTTCGCCAAGTCTAGTAATTAGCTCCTCAAGCTCTTTTGGAATATACCTTACCGGCATACCTCCTCTCCCGCCGCGAATTTGCGACACGAATCGGTTATAGAGAGTCTTATTTTCGGCTTTTAATACTTTTTTAACCCGATCAAGCCACGTAGTTTCTAGTATTTCTATTCTTTCTCTACAATTGCTCAAGATAGGAGAGGCTCTATCCATTGCTTTGGCTTTTTCTTCTTCTGACGCCTCTACCGGAACCATCTCTCCTTTCTTCATGACCGCAATAATAGGAAATATTTTCTCTGCGCGTTTTAACCCCTTATTTATCTGTTCGTATTCTTCTCTTCCAGAACGATATAAGCTAGTTATTAGTTGTTTATTTTGCATCACCACCTCCTTTTTTGATACCTTTATTATACCAAAATTATTTGACAATATTAGAAAATGATGTTATTGCTTATGCTTATTCTGCGGATAATCCCACCTTGTGCGCATTTTTACGCCGGCGGCCTTCAACCTACGACTGACGGCATTGTCGGACATATCATATTTCTCGGCAATTTGTTTGGTGGTCCAACCCGATTCATAGAGCCGAGTAGCCTCATCTAAGTTTATCTTCTCGATGGTGACGCTTACGCCCGCATCTTTAAGGATCTTGCTTACCGTATTGCGATGACAGCCGAATGATTTGGCGATAGTATAGGTATTTACTCCTTCAAGATAAAGGCGAACAACTTCCTTGCGGCCTTTTTCAGATAATATTATTTGTCTTTGTCTATAGCGTTTTACTTCTACCTCGCCACGCTCGTTTATGACTCTATCATCTGCATTCTTGCGTTTTTCGACTATCTCGGCCTCTTTTGGAAGTGATTTTTTAGCATTGACTATTCTCTGAAATGTGTTTGAATAAAGTCCAGCCAGTTCCACCATAAAGTTGTTAGTTGAACCCGCCATTTTGGCGGAGTTTTTATTTGGCTACGATTTCGCCATCCTCGAGGATCTTAGCGCTTGAGCCGTCCCACGACAAGATTTCATTAATCTTCTTAGTTCGCGCATCGCCCGAAAGCAAGTTTGTGAATTCATTTTTCTGCTGGCCGGGTAGGAAATAGAATTTAATGCCGCCTTCGGCAAGGAATTTAATCTGCAAAATTCCGGTATCTTCAGTATTGTCATTAAAAATAAAGTCGCCAAGATTATAGACGATTGGCTTGCCGCCGTTATAATCAATCCCCTGCAAAGTGTGCGCATGGCCGCCAATGATAATATCGGCGCCGGCATTAATGTAATCTTTGGCGGTAGTTTTCTGGACCTGCTCCAGCTTGTGCGACCATTCCGTACCCCAGTGGATGACCGCGATAACATAATCACTGTTGGCTTTGGCGGTCTTAATAGTGTCGATAAATTCCGCGGTGTCATAGCAGAGCAAAACGCCACCGGTAGTAGCCGTGGCGCCCGGAGTATCAATTCCCCACTTCTCAGCGCGCGTGGCGTTCACAAATGCGACGCGATAGCCGTTTGGTAAGGTCAAATAGTATGGCTTTTTAGCATCGGCAAGATTGCGGCCGGCGCCAACATAAGGCATATTGATTGCTTCGAAGCTTTCGAGCATGTCGTTAAACGCGGTTGGGCCAAAATCGTAAACATGATTGTTCGCAAGCGTCACAAGATCGACGCCCATGTCGCCATAAATCGACAGCCGTTCCGGTTTGGCGCGAAAAGTATAGTATTTACCTGGCGTTGGTGTGCCGCGATTACTAACCGTAAATTCGCTATTTGCGACCATAAAATCGCTCTCGCGCATAATTTTGAGGACTTCGTCGGACAGAATGCCATTCACGCCTTTGCCGCGACTATCGTAAACTGGCATGATGCGCCAGTTGTCCGCTAAAGAAATGTCGCCGACGATGCTGATTGTATAGTCGCTATCCGGTTTGATAGTATCGCTAATTTCGGCCAAGCCAACCTGAGTTTCGGAATGCGACGAGCGGGAAAAGCTTAATCCGGCGAACACAAGGAGCGCCACGACCACGACCGCCGCCGCGAGGCTCGCAATTCGGATACCTAATGAATGCCCTTTCTTCATTAATACAATTATAGCCCTATCGCATCCTAACGACGTCTGCGAATTAGCACTACCGAGGCACCAGCGAGCGCGACGCCGCCAATAGTCAGCAGTGCATAGATATTATCGCCAGTTTGAGGTGGGACCGCCACGACGTAACGATAGATTACTTCATGCTCATCTTCACCAAAAGCAAGATCTGGGCTTTCTCCCACTACAAGCACGTAGCCTGGGATTTCCGGTGGAATATGATTGCTAACATCGCCGACGTAGCCTTCCTCTTCATCTGGCTCCTCAATCGGTTCGCCATCTGGGCCAATATAAGAGAAACGAATGCGGCTCGGCGTAAGGACTGCAGTCTCTACATTATCATTAGCGGCATGGTTTTTGCCACTTAGCATGATGCTAGTATTGACAGAGCTGGCTAGAGTGTCACGTGCACCGGCGCCATCGTAAACGAGTTCTGGCGCAAAACTCAATTCGATTACTGCACCTTCCACATAGCTGCCATAACTACGAGTTTCCGTCCAAGTAATCGTCTTGTTCGTTGCGCTATAACTGCCGCCATCCAAATCTGAATTGGTTTCGACAATTGGGTATGGTAGTTTTTGTACGATTGTGATTGTGGCGTCGCCCATATAGTTGCTGAGTGTCGCTTTGTATGAAATATCATATAATATTGACGTCGTTTTGTCGGAGACGGAGTCTGGTGCGCTAATCGAAATATCCGAATCGAGAGAAACGGTCTTAAGTGTATAGACTATGTTATAGGTATAGCCATTATCTTTGATTTCATCAGCCTTAGTGTAACCAGTTTGGTCTGGCGCTGAGAAGGTATAGCTCAGCTTTTCGCCGCGGGAATTATATTTTGGTAAGTTTGCACTAAAGTTGCCATTTCCGCTCGTGGAGGCAGTAATAGCCTGCGTCGAGCCATCGCTTGCAGTGGCCGTAATAATGACGTTGGCCGGACGGAAGCCGAAAGCGTTGCCTTCGTCATTAAAAGTGACTTTACCAGAGTAAGCTTCGGTCGCGACATATTCGACAACACCAATATTATAGATGGCTTCGCTAGCGTTTTGGCTTGGCGATATTAATCCAATATAGGCGGTAGAATGCGCCGGGTTGGTGTCCGTACTTCCCTCGGCTTGATTGTCAGTCACGTAATTGTCCGACGTACTTGGCGTACCTTTTGGCGTAAAGAGATAAGTGGTGCCACTACCAGAGATTGGGTGCTTGTTTGTAACTGTAACGTAATAGCTATTTGCGCTAGTAGACAGTTCAATAAAGCTATATCTGCCATTAGCGTCCGTTTCCATAGACTGAACGAGGCGATTTGAGCTGGCGTCATACAAGTCTATCGTCCAGCCGGCCTCTTTTAGATCTGATTCATCGGAATCCTTCTTACCATTTTCGTTTGCGTCGACGAAAATTTGGCCAGTAATTTTACCATCGGCTAATTTTACTGAAACATAACTTCCCTTATACCAGCCAGCAAAAACATCGCCGGCGGAGTTAGTGAGCTGTTGGAAGTAAATTGGGCGCCAAGTGTCTAGTGCGGCATTGGAAGCATTTGATGCATCTATGACTCTCAGTTGGTAAATAAAATCGTATTCATCCGTTTCGCCTGGATTGTTGGCCGGAATATTCACGGCGGTGATCCTGATACAATTCACGTCTTTCCAATCGTTTTCAGTCCAGCCAGAAGTGTTTGTAGTGAATTTGGAAGCCTGATTATCGAGATCGGCGCCATTATCGGTTGGCGTGACACTCTTGCCGTAAGCAATCGTAAAATAGTCGCCAGAATTTGAGATGGCGCCAGTAAGGGCGGTTGAAAATTCGAAAGCATGGTTATCATAATTGAGCGAGTTCCAGTTCTGGTCCTTCTTTGGAATCGGAAAATAAATAGTGGTTGGACCTGGTACTTCTACGCCAGAGTTATTAATCATGGTGACCTTCATGTCAGCCAGAGAGCCCTCCGTGGAGCCAATAGTAATCGGGTTACTATTCTCAGCCCAAGTTAGCCAGTCACTAGAGCTGGTGTGTTTGCCGGAGTTTTCGACGCCGATGGAGGCCCAGCCGCGAATTTGGTAATAGTTTGTGGTGGCAGCTGAAACCATATTGTCGCCACCATCACCAATTCCAAATCGATTACCTACTAAGTCGCTTGAGGCCGATACAGAAGAAGCGTCTGGATCTTGGACAAAAATCATATCGCTGATATTGTGCGTCTGTCCAGGCGTCGTTAAGCTCGTCTCGATTGAATATGAAATCACGAGGTTGTAAGCGACTTCTTCGCCACTGTCGGAGATGGCGTGAGTAGATAAGCTTGCGCCGCCATTAGGCACATTGCGACCATCAATCTTATAGACGCGCGCGGTATCAGTATCTTCATAGGTAATTTGGCCAAATTGCGAAGTGATATCTCGATCGCCGCGGCCAGCGCCATTTGTAATCTTCAGATTTGAGATAGGGAGAAAATTACCAGCAGCATCTTTAACTTCTTGGCGGATATAAATGATAGGGTTGCGAACACCGGCGATGTGCGCCATATTAGTGCTTCCGTATGGACCTATAGTTATAGAGAAATTCATAGTTTCGCCCGCATTTACCTTTTGCGTCGCCATCGTACTCAAACTGAAATTCGTACGAGCGGCGTTCCGACTGATGATTTTAGCAATACCAGTCGTATTCGCAGGGTTATCAGTATCATATATTTCAACCGTGGTTGTACCGTCCGTGGTTTCATCCAAGCGTCGGCCTATAATGGCTAGTCCGATAGTACCGTCGTTTAAAGTCGACTGCCTAAGCTGGGTACCGGCTGGTATAACGCCAATTTCGTATTCTATTTCCGAGAAGTAATCGGCCTTTGCCGTGCCAATGTCTACATACGAAATTAGCCCCGATATGCCATATGCGCCGCAAGTTACGCCAACGTCTTTTGTGCCACTATTCCCGCCGACAGTTTTATATTTTATCTCTCCAATTGTTCCGTTCGGTACGCAAGGTAAGCGGAAATCCATAGCACCATATACTTCAGTATCTAAGTTGACGTGAATAGTTTTTCGATTGCTATCCCTCGCACTTTTGTTATTGACATATGTATAGCCTAAAATGCCAACCATGTCGTCACCTTCGCGAGTTGGGATAGTAGTAGTGACATCAGCGGCAGTTCCGGAGGATTGAAGATGGCTCGGATTTAATGTTTTAAACCCAACCGTTACGCCGTTATCCGTGTCTGGAAGTATAACATACGTAATTACCTGAGTATTGCTAAATGGTATTAATAAATCTTCACCGCTAGGCTGCCAAAAAACCGACTCACCATTGCCAGTTATCGTAAAGCTACTACCATCGGTTGCATCTTCTGGAACCAGCACAACATATGGCACATTAAGCACACCATTGGATGAGGCGGTAGCTGTCCATGTTATGGTGTAGTTTCCATTTTCTGCATCAGAAGAGTCGATAGAATACGTAGCCGCCGCATCACTTTTTAGAACGAGTCTAACATTACTATCACTGACATGATAATTAACTTTTATACTCTTCACTAAACGGGTTGTAGCATAGTAGCCATCAATATAACTCCCCCTCGCAAATTTCATATAATCACGGTTTTCCGAGAATTCATCACCGGCGGCGACATAGATAGTTGAAGTTGTGGTTGCGAACCTACCATTAGCCGGATAACCTTGCGGAATATTTACATCTACACTAGCGACTTCTTTAGTATCTCCAATTTGTAATTCAGCTTTTATAGCATCCGCTATATAGCCTACTGCAACCATTTTGTCTGCTCGTACCTTTACGTTGATGGCTAGTGCAATTGCATTGTCGGAAATATGATATACCTTAGTCCCAGAGTTATTGAAGCGATAGCCTAATACTGCTTCTTGGCCAACTGGAATTGTTTCAATATTATCAATTTGAGTCAGTAAATTCTCATCATTAGAGGCGTCGTCTACCCAAAGCATACCAACCGGGAGCGAAATCGATACCTTTTTCTCGGTTACATTGGCTGGCAAATCGACAATCTTAATCTTTACATCATAAAGTTTTGTCTCGGCACTATTGACATCGGCCTTCGAATAGCTCATTTCCGCCACCGCATCATTGATGCCTGGCGAGAAGTCGACTGTACCATTATCGTCAGTTATGGTAGCCGTCATATAGACAGCTTCGGCGCGCGTAGATAACGGATTAATAAAACGCGTATAACAAAAAGTCGCCAAAATAATGGCGCCGATTAGGCCGATGAGAATTATTTTATTTTTCTTATTTATTTTTCTGCGAATTGATTTCATATTCCCCCCAGGAATTATGGTTGATGATCAACTCGCACATTCCACTTATGGTTTATAATAGCACATAAAATCAACTCTGTAAATAGCGCACTGAAACTTGTATAATAAATGAGATAGGAAGTGGGATGCTTGGACAATTTCTAATAGTACTATTTGTGTCGATGTTGCCGCTGGTGGAATTGCGCGGAGCGATTCCGATTGCGGCGGGTTTTGGTTTGCCGGAAATTCCAGCGCTGCTTATTGCGATAATCGGCAATCTGATTCCGATGCCGTTGGTTTTTATCTTTGCGCAAAGCTTTTTGGAATGGGGGTCGCAGCGCAAATATTTGCATAAATTTTGCAAATGGCTAACGCAAAAAGGCCACCGCGCCGGCAAGAAACTGCAAGACAGAAACAGCGCGAGCGTTTACTTTGCGCTGATGCTATTTGTGGGGATTCCAATTCCCGGCACCGGTGCTTGGACGGGGACGCTGGCGGCGAGCTTGCTGAATTTAGACTTCAAAAAGACCATGACGGCGATGATTTTTGGCACCCTGATGGCTGGGCTAATTATGCTCGCCGTGTCTTTCGGGCTGATTGAGTTGATATTTTAACGGCGACAAGTTCGCGGCAAAGGTACCACATTACGACTGAGCCGGTAAAGTTGCCAATCACGGCCAAAACGAGCGTCCAACTAAAGCTAGCCGCCACACCAAGCGTGATGACGTTCGCAATGCAGTGCTGAAAGCCGCAGAAAATGAAGAGTGGCACGCCGAGTAAAATGCCAAGTTTGGAGCCTTTGCGATAGATGGCGACGGCGAGATACATAATAACGCCACACATAATAGAGCGCACAAGGAAACTCCAGTCGAAATTCCAGCTGGCAACCTTTTCCTGGGCGGCGACAACGATATCCGCGTCGCAGACGCTAAAGAGAAGACCGACCAGATATCCGGCAAGCAGATTGACTAGTAAGATAATCAGCAAATTAAGTGGCTTGATTTTATCCTCGATTAGAAAGCCGCACTTCCCTGTGAAAAGATTCGCGCCTATCACGCAAACGCCGAGCAAACCGAAAGCAAACAAGAATGGGCCGAGCGGATTGCCAAGTTTTAGGAGTACGTAGTCGCCGAGACCGATGAGAACGCTGGCGGCGATGCTCTTGCGAATTAAATTTGAATATTCCACCCGTTTCGCGCTTATGCTTGACTTTTTGACCATAGTGTGATATAATAGATATATTAGGTATTATTCTTGCGAGATGATCTCGCCTTTTTTAAGATGTAAAATCCTCTGGTTCTTGGAACCGCGGAACTTAAGCGTAAGGTCGCGTTGCGACATAATGAACGGACCGTCAATCAGAGCATCGAGCTCGCAGACAAAGTCCCAAACTGGGCCATCATGCGGTAAATGATCGTAGATGAGACCAGTGAAAGACCAGACGTTCCAGCCAAGTTCCCCATGACAGAATTTAGCGATTTCGAGGCAAGCCTTAGCTTGGAGCAGCGGTTCGCCGCCGCAGAAAGTGAGGCCACTTTGGCCTTTGAGCTTGCGTAGTTCATCTTTAACCTTGTCGATTTTGACGAGGGCGCCGATATCGGGATCTTCGGACCAAGTCTCAGGGTTCTGACAACCAGGGCAATGCTGACGACAGCCTTGCGTCCATAAGACGGCGCGGAGGCCGGGGCCGTTTACAATGTTATCGTGCTCGAGGTCGCCCGAGAGGCGAATGTAGCCGTCCGGCACGTCCATTTGTGGGTCGCAGAGAATATTAGTTTTCGTGGTGCGCATTTTAATCTCCATTTAGCCCAAAATGCCGTGGACGAGCCACGGCAAATGGGGGATTTGCTCTACTCTTTACCAAGGGCGGCTTTTTGGGCGGCCTTCTTGGTCTCGCGTTTTACCTTAGTGGCTTGATCATATTGACCAACCGAGACGTTGTGTTTGACGCGCGCAGCCTCTTCGGCTTTCTTGCCATCATTCCAGCGCTCGAGCGAGCCGACTAGGTATCCAGTGATGCGGCGGAGGCGTTCAAAGCCCAACTCGCCATCGGTTTCGTGGCGACCACAGCTAGGGCAGACGTCGCCAGCGATTATGCCGGAGAAACCACAGACTGGGTCGCGGTCAACTGGGTGATTGACAGAACCATAGCCGATGCCGGCCTCTTTCATGTGGCGGATGACCGCCTCGAAAGCTTCGATGTTGTCGGAAGGATCGCCGTCCATCTCGATGTAGGTGATGTGGCCGGCGTTGCAGAGGGCGTGATATGGCGCCTCAATGTCGATTTTATCGAAGGCAGAAATTGGGTAGTAGACCGGAACGTGGAAGGAATTGGTATAGAAGTCGCGGTCGGTAACGCCCTTAATCTTGCCGTACTCTTTGCGGTCCATGCGAGTAAAGCGGCCAGAGAGGCCTTCGGCTGGGGTCGCGAGGAGCGAGAAGTTGAGATGGTGTTTCTTGGTGCGAGCATCGCAGAATTCGCGCATGTGGCTGACGATATCGAGGCCGAGCTCTTGGCTTTCTTCGCTTTCGCCGTGGTGCTTGCCGGTCATCGCAACGAGCGTTTCGGCGAGGCCGATAAAGCCAATCGAGAGCGTGCCATGCTTAATGACGTCGCGAAGCTTGTCATTTGGACCAAGCTTTTCGCTGCCAAACCAGTTGCCTTGACCCATGAGGAATGGAAAGTTCTTGACCTTTTGGTTGGCTTGGAATTCAAAGCGTTGGAGTAATTGTTCGGCGCAAAGGTTGAGCTTTTCGTCGAGTTCCTTGTAGAAACCGTCCCAGTCGGCTTCTTTGCGTTCGCCGAGGCAGATACCATGCTTAATGCCGATGCGGACGAGGTTGAGGGTAGTAAAGGAAAGGTTGCCGCGACCAGAGACGTGGCCGTCGGTTTCTGGGAAGCAGGAACCAAAGACGCGCGTGCGGCAGCCCATGGTAGCGATTTCAGTGTCTGGATCGCCCGGCTTGTAGTACTGAAGGTTGAACGGCGCATCGATAAAGGTGAAGTTCGGGAAGAGGCGCTTAGCGGAAACTTCCATCGAGCGCTTGAAGAGATCGTAGTTTGGATCTTCTGGGTTGTAATTGATGCCTTCCTTGACCTTGAAAATGGAAATCGGGAAGATTGGGGTTTCGTGATGACCGAGACCGTTCATCGTAGCCTCGAGAAGCATCTTGGAAACCAAGCGGCCCTCTGGGGAAGTATCGGTGCCGAAGTTAATGGAGGTAAATGGCACCTGAGCGCCGGCGCGGCTGTGCATGGTGTTGAGGTTGTGTACGAAGCCTTCCATAGCCTGGAGGGTTTGATGCTCGGTGTCTTGGTGAGCATCGCGGATTACAACCTCTGGCACCTTAGCTTTCTTGAGCTTGGCGTCGTCGCCGAGGGTAATATCGTCTTTAATTTCAATCTTTAAATCTTTGCCGGTGAAATCATTGTATTTTTTAAGATTTTCTTTGAGGGATTTTTGGAAAGTTTTATTGACGGATGGGGCAAGGCAGTAATCAAAGAATGGGATAGACTGACCACCGTGTTGTTCGTTCTGGTTGGCCTGGAGGACGATGGCGGCGAGAGCAGCGGCGGTACCGATGGACTGCGGAGTGCGAAGGAAGCCGTGACCAGTGTTAAAGCCTTTTTCAAAGAGTTTGCGCACGTCGGTTTGACAGCAGGTGAGGGTGCCGGTGGCTAAGAAATCAAGGTCGTGAATGTGAATATCGCCGTGATCGTGTGCCCAGCTAAATTCTGGCTTCAGAATGCAAATCTTGGCATATTCCTTGGAGCCCTCGGCACCGAATTGAAGCATTTTGCCCATGGCAGAGTTGCCGTCGACGTTGGCGTTGCCACGCTTAACGTCGGAATCTTCCTCGGCGTCGAGCTGAGAAATAGTGTCATAAGTCTGCATAAGCTTGGTTTTAGCTTCGCGGACGCGAGTGCGTTCAGCGCGGTATTCAATATAGGCCTTGGCGGTGTTTTTAAAGGCGGATTCCATGAGGACTTCTTCCACAATGTCCTGGATCTGCTCAACGGTTGGAATGCGGCTTTTGATCTTTTCTTGGGCGACGCGGATAACCTTTTCGGCAATATTAGCCGCACGGTCATGACCAAATTCGCCAGTGGCAGCACCAGCTTTAGCGATAGCTTCGGTGATTTTATCTTGGTTAAAAGACACGACCTTTCCGTCGCGCTTTCGAATTGACTTGAACATTTTTACCTCCGTCGTTCTGATCAATTGCTGATTTTCTGTTGTCCCGAAACACTATATATAGTGTTTGTTGTCATAATGTTAACGCTATATGTAGTGGATTTGCAATAGAAAATGTAAATAATACAACGTTAACAGATGAAGAATTTTAAGCATGGGCACGCTATATATAGCGTATTAGAGGTAATTTAAAACGCTATTTGCTTATTTTTTACAACATTGCTATATAAAGTTTTCCACAGGGTAGTTAAAAAATTTATACATAATATGCATGTCGTGATATATTTAAATTATGAAGAAGCAAGCAGATTACATGGTGGAAATTGGCGAGCTGATCTCTACGGTTCGCACCCGCCAAAATATGACTCAGGCGGAATTGGCCAAGAAAATTGGCACGAGCCAATCCGCAATTAACCGTATCGAGCACGGCAAGCAGAACGCTTCCCTCGAGATAATTAGCAAAATTAGCCATGCTCTGCGCACGCAGATTGTGACCGTGAACGAGGGCGCGACGACTGGATACCGCATTCGTGGTGGCAAAAAATTGCACGGCGAAGTGACTGTGAATACTTCTAAAAACGCTGCCGTCGGCTTGCTGTGTGCTTCCCTGTTGAACGATCAGAAAACGACACTTATTCATCTGGCGCATATTGAAGAGGTTTATCGCATTATCGAAGTACTCGAATCGATGGGCGTAAAAACCGAATGGGTGAATAACGGTCGCGACCTTGAAATTATTCCGCCGAAACGCTTGCAATTAGAGAACTTAGACATCGAAGCGGCGCGCCGCACGCGCTCGATCATCATGATGATGGGGCCGTTGATGCACCGCTACAAAGATTTTCGCTTGCCATATGCGGGCGGCTGCTCGCTTGGCTCGCGCACAGTGGAGCCGCATCTGCACGCTTTGAAAGAATTTGGTCTCGAAGTAGATGCCACGAGCGAGTCGGGTTTCTATAAGGCGCACGTGAAGACGATTAAGCCGGAGGATAAGAAAATTGTTCTCATCGAGCGCGGCGATACGGTGACTGAGAATGCAATTATGGCGGCCTCGCTCTACCCTGGCAAAACCACGATTGTGGGCGCTAGTCCAAATTACATGGTGCAAGATGTTTGTTTCTACTTACAAAAGCTCGGCGTGCAAATTGAAGGCGTCGGCACGACAAATATCGTGGTGCACGGCGTAAAGAAGCTGAGTCAAGAGATTAGTTATGCTCCAGCGGAAGACCCGATTGAGGCGATTAGCTTTATTGCGGCCGGCATCGCGACGAAGTCCGAGATTGAAGTAAAGCGCTTGCCGATTGAATTCCTCGAGATTGAGCTCGAAGTGCTGCGCAGCATGGGCCAAAAGATGAAAGTTAGCGATGAATATTTGGCCGAAAATGGGCGCTCGCGCTTAGTAGACGTGAAGCTGCTAAAATCTGATCTAAAGGCGCCGGTAGATAAGATTCATCCGATGCCGTTCCCTGGCCTAAATATCGACAGTCTGCCGTTCTTTTCGTTGATTGCCGCGACGGCGAACGGACGTACGCTAATCCATGACTGGGTATTTGAAAATCGGGCGATTTATTCGACGGAGCTTTCGAATCTGAACGCGAAAGTTGAGCTGCTCGATGCGCACCGCATCTTTGTGAATGGCCCGACCAATTGGCGCCCGGCCGAGATGATGGCACCGCCAGCACTACGTCCGGCTGTGGTAATTATGCTCGCCATGCTAGCCGCACCTGGCGAATCAATTCTGCGCAACGTCTATTCGATTGCGCGCGGTTATGAAGATTTTGCGAACCGCCTGAAGAGACTTGGCGCAGATATTGAACCTCTATCAGACATCTAGTTTTCTTGCTATAATAGTTCTATGGCTATTACTAGAGAAGATGTCTTGCATTTGGCAGATTTGTCAAATCTACGCTTAAGCGAAGAACAGATTGAACCTCTGATGAAAGATCTCGACAATATCGTCGGTTATATTTCCCAGCTCGACGAGTTGGACGCCGAAGGCGTCGAGCCGACTTATCAGTGTTTTGATATGCAAAACGTTTGGCGCGAAGACGTAATTGAAGAATTTGAAGCAAACCGTGAAGACCTCCTGAACTTGACCGTCGAAAGCGAAGATAATCAAATAAAGGTGCCAAAAGTATTATGAAAATAGCAGATAAAGACACGAAGGCCGTCGACCTCGTGCGCGAGGCGCTCGAAAAGGCCAAAGAATTTGAAGATTACCATTGTTTTATTTCGATGAACGAAGCGCGCGCTTTGGAACGCGCCCGTGAGATTGACGAAAAAATCGCGAAGGGCGAGAAAGTCGGCCTCTTGGCGGGCGTACCATACGCTTTGAAAGACAACTATTTGAGTCGCGAGGGTGTGACAACCGCCGCAGCACGTATGCTTGATAACTTCCCTTCACCGATTACCGCCACAGCGGTAGCGAAGCTTGAAGCCGAAGGCGCAATTATGATTGGCCGCGCCAACCTCGATGCTTATGCGCATGGTTCTAGTACGGAAAACTCCTATTTTGGCCCTTCCCGCAACGCGGTAGATAAAACTCGCGTGCCGGGTGGCTCGTCTGGCGGTTCCGCTTCGGCGGTGACGCTAGGGATTGTACAGTTTGCGCTCGGCTCCGATACTGGTGGCTCGATTCGCCAGCCGGCTAGCTATAACGGTGTTTGGGGCATGAAACCGACTTACGGCACCGTCAGCCGTTATGGTGTAGTGGCGATGGCCTCATCAACAGACGTGATGGGCTGTTTTGCGAATAATGCCGACGACGTTGATCTCGTAATGCGCATTATGGCGGGTAAAGATCCGAAAGATTCCACGACGCTTGATGATTTTTGGACGAAAGACCTCGAGGATGCCAAGCCAAAGAAGAAAAAGATTGGCATCGTGAAAGATTTCATGGGTGACGGCGTCGATCCGGAAGTCGTGAAGACTGTGCGTGATTACGCTGCCAAGATGAAAAAGGCGGGCTTTGAGGTTGAAGAAGTTGAAATGCCGATTATGAAATACGGCCTCGCAATTTATTACATCGTGCAGCCAGCCGAAGTGGCGTCGAACTTGAGCCGCTACGACGGGGTGCGTTACGGTCACCGCGCGGCGGATATTACCGATCTTGATAGCGTCTATAGTAAGACGCGCGACGAAGGCTTCATGCCAGAAAACAAACGCCGCATTATGATTGGCAACTTCGTGCTGAGCTCTGGCTTCTTTGATGCTTATTATTTGAAGGCGCAAAAAGCCCGTACGCTTTTGATTAATGCTTATGACGAAGCGTTCGAAAAATACGATGCCCTACTCTGCGCCGTGGCGCCAGCACCAGCATTTAAGTTTGGCGAAAAAACTAACGATCCACTTCAGATGTATATGGAAGACGTAATGAGCGTGCCGCCGAGCATGGCTGGCTTGCCAGCGCTCGCAGCTCCAGCCGGCACTTCAAAAGAAGGCTTGCCGATTGGCGTACAGCTGATTGGGCCACGCCAAAGTGATCAGATTTTGCTAAATATCGCGAAAACCGTGGAGGAAGTAAAGTAAATGGATCCGTCGCTGCTTATCTTTCTCTTGGCGGTGGTAATTATTGGCATTCTGATCTTGGTGGCGATTAATCTCACCAAGAAGCGTGGGCCGATGTTCGACAAGGAAAATTACCAGATTGATTTCTTGCGCATTGAAAATTCATTGCAAAAAGGCAATGACGCATCGTATGCGATGGCGATTATTCAGGGCGACAAATTACTCGATAAGGCACTCTGCGAAATGGGCGTGCCGGGTCGTACCATGGGTGACCGCTTGAAAAAAGTTGGCAAGGAAAAATTCACCCAGCTAAATGCCGTATGGCATGCACATAAATTGCGCAACCAAATCGCGCACGAAAATGATTTCCACCCAGATTACAACCAAGCCAAACATGCACTTGAGACATTTAAGCAGGCATTAAGAGATTTAGGAGCAATTTAATGGAAGAATATAAGACGACAATTGGTATTGAATGCCACGTACAGCTCAATACGAAAACGAAATTATTCAGCGCCGTCGACAACGACGCCGTAGATAAAGAACCAAATGCCTGCGTGAGCCCGATTGACTACGCATTGCCTGGCATGCTACCGGTGTTAAACAAGGCCGCAATTGAGAAATGCGTGCGCGCCGGCCTGGCGATGAATTGTAAGATTAATTTAGTCAGCCGTTTTGATCGCAAACATTATTACTACCCAGATTTGCCGAAGGGCTACCAGATTACGCAGATGTATCAGCCAATTATCGGTGCTGGCGTAATTCATTTGCCGGACGGCTCGGATGTGCATATTGAGCACGCGCATCTCGAAGAAGATGCGGGTAAATTGACGCATTTTAGCACTTATTCCCTCGTCGACTTAAACCGCGCCGGCACACCACTGATTGAAATTGTGTCAATGCCGGACATTCATTCGGCCGCACAAGCGCGTGCTTACTGTGAAGAACTGCATCGCTTGATGATGTATGCCGGCGTAACAAACGGTGATTTATACCAAGGTAATATGCGCTTTGATATTAACGTGTCCGTTTCAAAGACCGACAAGCTTGGCACGCGCACCGAAACGAAGAATCTCAACTCGTTCCGCTCAATTGAGCGCGCCGTGGAATATGAGGTAAAGCGCCAAATTGACGTACTTGAAAAAGGCGGTAAGGTGAAGCAAGAAACGCGTGGTTGGAACGATACGACTGGCAAGACCACTTCGCAGCGCAGCAAAGAAGAGGCGCAAGATTATCGCTATATGCCAGAACCGGATGTGCCACCAGTAGTGCTCGAACAATCTTATGTCGATAAGGTAGAGGCGAGCATGCCAATGATGCCGAATGAATACCGCTCCAAATTTGGCTTATTGAATCTCGACAAGAGCGAGAGTGAAGCGATTTTGAACTATCCAGTCCTCGCCGAGCGTTTGAATGAAGTTTGCGACAAAAACATTTCCCTCGCGCCACGCGTTGCGCACTGGTTCTCGGGCGTATTGCTTTCAGAGGAAAACCAGGACAAGAATTTTGCACTCGCCACAGCCGATGAGCTTGCCGAATTATCTGAAATGGTTGAGAAGAAGGAGCTCTCTTCGACTGGCGCGAAAGCGGTGCTGATGGAAATGTACGACCGCAAGAACACCGCCAAGACACCGCATACACTCGCGAAAGAAATGAATTTATTGCAAGAAAACGACGAAGGCGCACTCGAAGCGATTATTGATGAAGTACTGCAAGCTCCAGAATGCGCAAAAGCAGCCGACGACGTCCGTAACGGCGAAATGAAAGCCATCGGATTCTTAGTTGGCCAAGTGATGAAGAAATCCAAGGGTAAAGCAAACCCGGCTACCGTTAACGAATTAATAAAAAAGAAACTGTCCTAAAACAAAGGAGGAGAATACAAAATGTCATATAAAGCACCAACCAAGGCCGTGATTACAGACGCCGGTTTTGCCAGCCGTTTCTTGCCAATTACCAAGACAATACCAAAAGCGATGATCCCACTTGGCCCAAAACCAATCATGCAATACGTTATTGAAGAATGTGTCGCTGGTGGCATCAAAGATATCATCATCGTTGCCACTCATGAAGGTAAGCCAATTTACGAAGATTACTTCACTAACCCATGCGAGAAGATTTACAAGCAGCTTGAATCTCAGGGCAAACTCGATCGTTTCGAAAGCGTCCGCGAAGTATTGTCGCTCGCTAACATTACTGTGATTGAGCAAGATCCAAGCTTCCCTTACGGCAACGGTTCCCCAATTGCATCCGCAAAGCCATATTTGAATGATGACGAAGCCTTCTTGGCGCTCTATAGCGACGACCTCATCTTTGGCAAGGGCGACGTACAAACCTTGGTCGAAGCTTATGAAAAGCATCCAGATGCCAAGGCAATTATTGCCGCTCAGGAAATGCCAGAAGAAGTTTGGAACAAATATGGCATGATTGCTATGAAAGACAAGAAGAAGCAGACTTTGAGTCACATTGTCGAAAAGCCGGCTACTCCTGATCTTTCCCCATCCAATTTGACTTCTTACGGTCGCTACTTGCTAGCCCCAGAGGTCTTCGCGCACTTAGTACCAAAGAATACCGGTCTTGATGACGAGCTCTGGACTGTGGATGCTATTACGAAACTTGCAAAGTCTGGCGACGTCTTCGTCGTTAAAAGTAAAGGCAAATGGCTCACGACGGGTGATCCAAAGAATTACTACCAGGCTTACGAAGAATTTAACAAAATGGAGAAATAAGCCATGGAAACACCTGCTTGGATTTTAGTATTCATCCTTTCAGGAACGCTCTTTATCTTTCTATTAGTTAGCATCATCTTGGTTATCAAGTTGATTGGCGTAACGAAAGAAGCGAAAAAGATTGTACAACAGGGTCAAGATATCGCCGAAAAAGCCGACGATATCGCTGGCAATGTACGTGATATGACCACTGTCGGTGGACTTGTCAAATATTTCGTTGACAGCTACACTGAAGGTGACAAGAAAGCCAAGAAATCCAAAAAGGAGGAGAAATAAATGGCAGAAGAAAAGAAAAGCGGAGCTGGTAAGTTCTTCCTCGGTGCTTTATTCGGCGCTGCGGCAGGCGCAATTGCTGGCATTCTAACGGCGCCAAAATCTGGCAAGGAGACGCGCAAAGATTTAAAAGACGCTGGCGACAAGGCTGTGAAAGATGCCAAGAAAAATGGCGAGAAATTGCTAGAAAAGACCAAGAAGAGCACTAAAGAACTTGGCGACAAAGCAGAGGCTGTTGTCGAAGATGTGAAAGAAAAAGTCGAGAAGAAATCCGACAAAAAAGATAAATAGTCCTTAAAAAGCCGCCCACTAACGGGCGGTTTTTTGATGGCCTATTTGACGTTCTTAAACAAGGTGCCAGTAATTTTGTCGACGACTGGTTTGACCTCTTCGATTTTCATAAACCAGCAGACGATAATATAAGTGACGCCACTTACGAGACAAATGACGCAGAACTTCGGGAAGGTGCTGAGGAAGGAGTTATCCGTGGAGCGAAGTGGCAAAAGTTTGGTGGCAATATAGGAAATGGCACCTGTGATGAGCGAGGCGATGAGAATTTTGAGCATCGTATAAAGCAATTCTTTATTAATGAGTTTTTTGCCAGTATCTTTATGGAGGAAAGCAAGCAAGACGAAAACTTCGAAGAAAGCGCTGATACTGACGGCGTAGGCAAGCCCCTCTGGACCGAAATTCATCACGCTAAGCAAGATGGCGAAGATAACTTGAACCACGAAAGCAATAATGGAGATAATGAGTGGTGTTTTGATGTTCTGTTTGGCGTAATAGCCGCGCGCAACGATATGATAGAGCGACTGACAGAAAATAGCCACCACAAATGAGCCGAGGACGCTGGCGATTTTGGCGTCGCCACCGTTCACGATGAAGTTCACGACGTAGCCACGAATAAAGAAGGCAACCACGGAAACTGGCAACGATATCCAAACAATAGTGCTGAGCGCCGAGCGCAAAGTTTGTATGAAGGTACTTTCGTCATTCGTGGCGGCTTCCTCGCTGAGTTTCGGGAAGAAGGCTGTAGAAATAGCGACGCCAATGAGGCTGACTGGCATGCCGCGTAAGCTCGAGGCTTGTTGGAAGGCGCGAATGCTCTGCTCGCCCATACGGGAGGCGAGGTTGGTGTTCATGATGCCGGTAACATAGTCGATGCCCTGGTCGATGGAACGCGACGGAAGCATTTTGAGCACTTGGCGAAAACCTTGATTGCGCCAATTGATCTTGAATTCGTAATCAAAGCCGAGGCCAACGAGGCCGACAATGCTGATAATAAGCTGCATTAATGCGCCAAAGACCACGCCGATAGCAACGCCCATAATACCACCTTCGAACAGCTGAATGCCGAAGATATTAATGCCGTCCGTAAAGACGAGAATACCGATAATAATGCCAATATTGTAGAGTGCCGGCGCGATGGCGTAGAAAACGAATCGGCGCACCGCTTGTTGCATACTGGAAATCACGGTCGAAATAGAGAATAAGAATGGGTTAATCGCAATCACGCGCATCATATTAATGGCGAGCGACATGGCTGACTCATTGAGGCCTGGCGCCACCACGTAACGCACGAGCGGATCGGCAAAAATCATAATCAGAATTGATGCGACAAGAGAAATAATGGCCAGGAAATTCAAAAGACTCGAGCTGAGTTCCCAAGCGGATTTTTTGTTACCATTGACGAGACGCTGGTTAAAAACCGGAATAAAGGTGACCGCAAGCGCGCCAGAAGTAATAATAAAATAGAGGAAATCTGGCACCGTGAAGGCGGCCGTATAGGCATCGAGGCCGGCCGGATAAGTATTGTAATAAAGCGAATTAAGCCAGCGATCGCGGAAGATGCCAAGTAAAGCAGAAACTAAAGTAGAGCTCGCAAGCACAATCGCTGCGGTCTTAATCGACAATTTACTATTGGCCAGCGAGACCACTGAGCGAAAGTGTAATTTGCGTTTCATACCTTAATTGCTTTTCTCTTCCTTATTTATGCAATTTTGCGAGTTCTGGCAAAGTGGCGCCTTCGAGAATCTTGGCAACTTCGTCTTCTTCGAGAGTTTCTTTTTCGAGCAAGGCGGCAGCGAGCGCATCGAGATATTTGCGGTTAGCCTTCAGAACAGCCTCGGCGCGTTGACCGGCTTCTTTGTTGAGTGCTTCGATTTCAGCATCGATAACCTCAGAGGTCTTTTCGGAATAAATCTTGGCGCGGTCGCCAAAGAAGTTAACCTCGTCGGAATTAAAGACTTGATCGCGAAGTTTGCTGCCCATGCCCTCTTGAGTAACCATCTCGCGAGCAAGCTCAGCGACGTGTTGCAAATCGGAGCTAGCGCCAGTAGTAATGCCTTCGGTGCCAAGAATGAGACGCTCGGCAACGCGGCCGCCCATGGCGCGAGCAAGCACATCTTTGAGCTCGTAAATATTCTTGTAGCTACGGTCTTCTGGGGGGAGGAACCAAGTGACGCCGCCGGTGTGCCCGCGCGGGATAATCGTGACCTTGTGCACTGGATCGGAATCTGGTAAAACGTGACCAACAATGGCGTGACCAGCTTCGTGGTAGGCGGTAATTTTGCGCTCTTGATCGTTCATGACCTTAGACTTGCGCTCTGGGCCAATCGCAATACGCTCAAAAGCTTCGGTAATATCGGCATTAGTGATTTCTTTGCGATTATTACGTGCGGCGGCGATAGCGGCTTCGTTCGCGATATTAGCGAGGTCTGCGCCGGAGCTGCCAGCAGTTTTCGCAGCCAAGGCGTCAATCTTTACGTCTTCGGCAATCGGCTTGTTTTTGAAGTGAACTTTGAGAATTTCGACACGATCTTTGCGTTCTGGCAAAGTGACGTTGACGTGACGATCGAAGCGGCCTGGGCGAAGCAGAGCCTTGTCGAGCATATCGACGCGGTTGGTGGCGGCCATTACGATGACGCCGGTATCATTATCGAAACCGTCCATCTCGACGAGAATCTGGTTGAGCGTTTGCTCGTCTTCGCGGCCAGCACCACCGCGCGCATCGCGCTTGTGGGCCACGGCGTCAATCTCATCAATGAAGATGATGCTCGGGGCATTTTTCTTGGCCTTACCGAAGAGGTCGCGCACGCGAGAAGCGCCCACGCCGACGAACATTTCGGCAAATTCGGAACCCGAGATACTGAAGAATGGCACACCAGCCTCGCCCGCCACGGCGCGGGCCATGAGGGTTTTGCCCGTACCTGGATCGCCGGCGAGCAACACACCGCGCGGAATCTTTGCGCCGAGCTTTTCGTATTTCTTTGGATTCTTGAGGAAGTCGACAATTTCAGTCAAATCTTGCTTGGCTGCTTCGTTGCCAGCGACGTCTTCGAAGGTGATTTTCTTTTTCTCGTTGCCATAAAGGCGCGCTTTGGCCTTGCCGAAGCCCATGGACTGATTGTTCATGTTTTGCGCTTGGCGAATCATATAAATGAGGAAGCCGCCGAGAATAATGAGCGGCACAACAATCGTAGCAACGTTAATAATGACGCCAAAAACGTCGACGTCTTCGCGCACTTCAATGGAAACCTTGCCTTCGTTGACGGCGGCCTCGAAGCCTTGCTCCATTAAGGTGCCGGAAGATTCCTTGCGAGAAATCATATTCTTGAGATCAGTACCCTCTTTTGGTGTGACGTAGAGTGTGTCGCCCTCGACGACGATCTTTTCGAGTTTTTCTTCGTTGGCAAGCTTGGCAATTTCAGTGATGGACTTTTCGTCATAGCTGACGCTACCGCCACCCGTGCCGGCGCCAAGCAGCGCGGCGAACATCGTAAGAATCAGCAACCAAAAAATCGCTAACCGAATAAATGTGGTGACTTTGTTTGGCTTCTGTGGTTTCTTGCGTCCTGCAGTGTTTTTGTATTCTGGCACAATATACTCCTAAATAATTTCATTACTTGCACACCCCCAGTGCTTCATTAATCTAGTATAGCATCTTAGGGCGGTTTATTGTATTGTATAAATATGAAGATCCACGGTTGGGCAAAAATTCTTCCTCTGGCCGCAATGGCCACTTCAATATTAATATGCAGTAGCTGCATTAACGGTTCAGCGCACGCAGCTTATACGCCACAATACTATTACTGGCACATGGATTCGCTCCATGACACAATCGAAAAGCACGGTATGACCGGCACGGACGGTTCATCGCGCTCGAAGCTTTTTCCAGTTTTAATTGATCCAGATCCGAATTATAAAAGTGCCAAAGTTACCCTCTCGGAAACTGAAAAACAATGGGTACTCTCGCTTATTGCGCATGAGCAAGGCGCATGCTTGGTGGGTGCAATTATTGAAGCGCAAGTGGTGCGCGATTCGTACCTACATCTCTGCGGCGTGATGGATGGCTCGTGCCCATATAGTACGATGCGCGGCTTGATTTCGAACGCTTTTTCAACAAGCTATTTAACTACGACGCCGGATAGTCAGTTAGGCTACGCGAAGCAAGCATATAGTTACGTTTTTGAACAAGGTAATTCATTCTATCCGATCAAGATGCTAGGGGCGCGTGGCTGGCGTTTGACTTCTGCGGAAGCGAGCTTGGGCTACGCCGAGGCACTAGTAATGAACACACATTACGACAACGGCAATACCGTACGCTGGATTAATGACCCAACTTATACATACGGAGTAGTGCCAACATCGAAGCTATTGAATACTGGCGGCGCGCGTGAGGGCAAACGCAACAATGCCGTGCCGACAAGTTCCTATGAAGAGTCGGTTCCATATAAGGACATCGCCTCGTCACCATCGACACCGAGCGATCCGTCGACGCCGAGTGATCCGTCGACGCCATCAACGCCGAGCACTCCGGGAAGTGGTGGCATGCAAGCGCCAGACGAAAGTAACTGCGCGCATTTCTTAAAGGCATTTTGTCCAGGTGGCGGAAAAGATATCATGGATTTGCCGAATTTGATCTTGAATATTTTGACAGCCGGCGTAATCGTGGCGGCGACGATTGGTATTATTATTTGCGGCTACACCGTACTGACGGCGCGCGAAAACACAGCGCAAGTCGAAAAAGCAAAGAAACGCCTGTTTGAAATCGTGATTGGCTTGGTGGCTTGGGTGCTAGGCGCCGCGCTGATTCATTTTATCTTGCCAAATGCGGACACCTCTTCTCTCGAGAGCATCGTGCGCAGCATTCGGTTCTATTGACTTTTTAAACTGTTTGTGCTATAATAGTAAGATAGGGTTTTGGGTCCCAAAAAATATGACGAACGGGGGTGAGTTCTTTGAAATTCCAAAAACCTGACAAGAAGAATGTGTTCGTAAACATTTGGCGAAACATCAGTGATTCCAACCACGGCCTAGCCATCATGTTCCGCGAGTCTAGCACCGTGCAGCGCTTAATTCCGCTGGAATTAGCCGTCGGTGTCGCACTCGGCGTCATTTTCGGTTTTATTCCGCTGGAATACATCATTATGGGCGTGGTGCTCGTGGTGTTATTCACGGTTGAAACCGCAAATTCCGCCGTCGAAGAAGTCAACGACCTCGTCACGGACGAATACGATGAGCGCGTGAAGCGTTCGAAAGATATGGCCTCGGCGAGCGTTTGGATTTGGCATCTAATGTATATTATTTGCGTATTCTTCTTCTTATTCTGCCACTTGGCGCACTTTGCCTGGTGGGCACACATCATCCCCGGCTAAGCCGGGGATTTTTCTGAGCTTGAAAAACTCGGGCACGAGGCCCGAGCTATTCGAAATCCGAGATGAGCTTGCGATTTTTGGCGATGTAATCGACCAGCGAAATGATGGTGAGCGCGGTCGCCGCATAGATAATGATGGTCGTGACGACTTGGAGTGCCGAAATGTCGGCGATAAGTAGGATAACCATAGCCATCTGAAAGACCGTCTTTGCCTTTCCCCACATGCTGGCTGCGATAACAATCCCGGCGTCAGCCGCGATAAGGCGGAAACCACTGATAATGAATTCGCGGGCGATAATAACAATGACAATCCAGGCCGCCAAACGCTGCAAGCTGCATAGGCAAACAAGCGCCGAACAAACGAGTAGCTTATCTGCAAGCGGATCCATAAACTTGCCGAAATTCGTGACGAGACCACGCGCTCGGGCAATTTTACCGTCCGCGAGGTCGGTAAAGCTGGCTGCGATGAAAATAATGAGCGCGATCCACTTTTGCCCTTCCCAGCCGGTCGGTAGCAACATGGCGATGACGAAAAATGGTATGGCAACAATTCGTGACAAAGTCAACTTATTTGGTAGATTCATATCTATCCCCCTCTCTCTAGAATAATCTCGGATGCGAAGGTGCCTACACGATGTAATGCACTATATCATACAATATTTTTCGCCGTCCGCCAAGATGCAGCTTGGCGAGAATGATGCCGCAGTATCGATACGAAAAAAATGAGCCGCGACGGCCCAAAAAACAAAAAATGGTCGGGGTTAGCAGGCTCGAACTGCTGACCTCGCGCTCCCAAAGCGCGCGCGCTACCAACTGCGCCAAACCCCGGCTACGGATTATTATACCATGAAGTATGCTAGAATTAAAGCATGAAAAAGTTCCTGCAAGAGCGTAAACGAATTATCTGCATCTTGGCGCCGCTCGGGCTGGGGATGGTTTATCTTGTGCTCTGCATGGCCGGCTTACAGCATGCAGCCTCAACGAGCGAAGCATACAACGCTTATTTGGTGCGGTTTGATTTAAGCGGCATTTGGGAATTGGCTGCGACCAGCACAGAGCCGCCACTATATCTGTTTGTTTTAAAGATTTGGGCGCACATTTTTGGACATGCGGATTTTGCGCTACGAATGATGTCGGCAATGATTGGTGCGTTGGCGATTTTAGTGGCGTATCTGTGGATGAAATACAAGTACGGCGCGACGGCGGCGATTGTGAGTGTTTTTTTGCTAGCAATTGCGCCGTTTTTCGTGCGGGTTGGGCAAGAAATTGGCGCGTTTACGCTCGCGATTTTGATTGTGATAGCGGCGAGTTTTGCGCTTGATCTGGCGCTAAATAATCGGCGAAAAATCTGGTGGGCGATTTATGTTTTGTTAATCGCGGCTGGGCTATGGACGAGTTATTTTTGCGCGTTGACATGGTTGGCGCATGCGATTTATTTGGCTAAAAAATACGGCAAAAAGATTTGGAGAAATAAAATGCTGCTGGCATATTTAGCGGCGTTGATTTTATGGTTGCCGTGGCTACCAAGCGCGCTGCGACAGGAAAGCACTGTACAGCCTTTTGAGCACGCAGATTTCAGCTTAGTAAGCGTAGCAAATGCGGCGACGGAGACTTTCGTTTATGCCGAAGCGACGGAAACGAAAAATATCGCGTTGGTCCTATGCCTAATTGCTGCGGCATCGACGGCGTTCTTATTGATTCGTTCGCGCAAAAAGATGTCGCTACTAAATTCAGCTTGGATAGCACCAATGACAGGATTGATTTTACTGGCGGCAGGCTCAACGCGGATTAATTTTGATTTATGGACAGTCTCTTTTGCCGGAGTAATATTTATGTTGTCGACTGGCGTAGGCTGGACAATATTCGCGCGCGAAAAAAATGCCCAAAAGAAGCGTCGTGGCAAACAAAAATTACCAAGCCGCCATGCTCTTCTGGCAACTAGTAGTGGTGTAATTTTGTGCACGACACTAATTTGCGGGCTAGCCTCAGTCCATGCATATAAAGACTACGATTTGTGCCTCACGCAAAGGCATTCAGCGGACGTGTTATATGAAAATATAGTGGAGTTTGATTTCGGCCAAAAATTACCAATCGTCGTAACTTCTCCGAGTTTATATTATGAATTGAGCACCTACGGCACCGCCGAAAATCCGGTGACGTTTATCGATGAGAACATTGGCACCGGCTATGGATTTGTCGAACCGCTGCATCGAAGCTATTTTGGCAAAATCGCAAATATAGAAAAGTTCCTTGCAGAACATGATGCGATTTGGCTGGTCGATTACGAGCCAACCGACTCGGCACAGCTCGACTTCCCTTACGAAGGTTGGCGAATGACGACGCGCTCGGATTTGCATTTCAGCAAAGACGGCGAAATGTATCAAATCTTGAAATTAGAAAAAGAACAGATATAATATAAAAGAGTCGGGGCGTGGCGCAGTTGGTAGCGCGCGCGGTTCGGGACTGCGAGGTCGCCTGTTCGAGTCAGGTCGCCCCGACCATTAAATACGAGCGTTTTGGGCTCGTTTTTTATATAATAGGATTATGATTAAGCGCCCGCAGTATAGTAGTTTGCTAAAAGTCGCCATCGCGATGAATTTGGCGATTATCTTCTTTGAAATTATCGGATTCATGTTGGCGTTTAGCTATAACGGTTGGAATGTATTCGTTTATTACACACAAGATAGCAATGCGCTGGCGCTGATTGCGGCGATTCTGTTTGTTTGCTCGGCAATGTGGCAAGAACAGGGCCACAAGCACAAGAAATTCGACAAATTCGTGCACATGCTAAAATACATGGCGGTCGTATCCGTAACGCTGACGCTGATTGTCGTGATTACGATTCTGTCTTGGACAACAAAATACACTTTGTGGCAACTGCTCACACAACATTCGATGTTGTTCCATCATACGATTTGTCCGATTCTTTGTATCGTGTCATTTCTGTTTTGTGAAAAATACAATTATCAGAAAAAGCATGCGTGGGTGGGGATTGGCTTTACGTTAATGTACGCAGTAGTGACGATTTTTCTAAATCTGATTGGCGAGCTAGAAGGGCCTTATCCTTTCTTGAAAGTCTACAGCCAGCCATGGTGGGCGTCGCTATTGTGGTGCGTTACAATTTTGGGTGGCGCGTATGCAATTGCACGGCTTTTGCGCTTTGCGCAGAAAAAGATTTGGAGTTAAAAATACCCCGCTACGCGCGGGGTATTTTGAGTTATTTCTTTAGCGCATTTTGCTGATACCATTTGGCAAAATCGTGAATTGCATCGCCATAACAGTTGGCCTTTTCGGTTTTGTCTTGGTCGCCAATTTCAGCCAGCGTGCGCGCGTCGCCGTCTGGGACGAAGAAGAAATCGTGCCAACGGCCGTCTTTGCCGCGCGGCTCGGTAGAGATGGTGCCAGAGCCACCACCGACGAAAATCTTTGGCTCGCCACCTGGCTCGCAATAGCCGAAACAATGCTCGATGCGGGCGCGACGATTTTTCTCGTCGCGAATCATATGTAAGAACTTTTCGACGCCAATCTGCTTGTCAAAATAGGCGTTATATGGGCCAGGTAAGCCGCCAAGCGCATCGAGGTATAGGCCAGTGTCGGATTTAAGACAGGGCTTGCCGAGTTTGTCGGCGCCGTATTTCACCGTAAATGCGACAACTTCGGCGCAAGTTTTGGCTTGAATTTCATAGAGCTCGAAATCGGGATTCATGATGTCTAAATCGATTCCGTATTGATCGACAAGGATTATTTTAGCCTCGCGATATTTAAATTGATTGCTAGTAAGATAAGTAAGTCTCATATTGTCCTTTATTTGATTAGTGTCGGCGAATAAGCGCGCGAATAATACATGCAATAATCAAGGCAATTACTGCGCCGCCCGCAATAAAACAAGCGATGGTCGGATAATCCAGGAAGAAGATTTCGTCGCGCAGATATAAATCGACGCGCCCAAGCTCTGTTCCGTCGTATTTAGCGATATACTGACCGACTTTTGTGCCCGGAGTGATGTCGCGCGTAATAGTCGTCATGCCCTCGTAAATGTATTCGATTTTGTCATGGTCTAGATCGGCCGGTAGTAAATCGCTAAATTCAGATTCCGTGTAAAGTTGCGTAGTTTCTTGGAAGCTATCCTTGACTTGCAAAGTTTGCGCTAAAACACCTTTTTTGATGATAGTTTGATGTTCGAAATGTTCTTCAATGTACGCATAAAGTTTTTCGGCGTCATTGATGTGATTGCTAGTTTTTGCATCGGCGCCAAGATTAATTAATAGATAGTCTACCCCTTCAATCGTGGCGGTTGAAGCTAAGCAACGGCCAGCTTGGCCAGTATAGCCAGTCTTTCCACCTTTGATATGAGCGCGCGGCTTATAGGATTTTTCGGCAGTTTTATTAATGGACTTCATTTCCCACGTTGAAGTCTCAAAGATTTGGACAAAGGTCGGATTATTTAAGGCTTCTTGCAGGATGACAGCCATGTCGCTCGCGGTGGAATAATTATCATAGTCCATGCCGGTTGGGTTACTAAAATGCGTATTCTTGAGGCCAAGCTCGGCAGTGCGCTGATTCATAACTTCTGCGAAGCTAGCGATTGAGCCACTCGTAGAAATAGCCAAAGCCTGCGCAGCATCACCAGCCGACGGCAACATTAAGGCATAGAGTAAATCTTCGACCGTGACTTTTTGACCAACTCTCAACCCAATGACGACATAATCGTAAAGATTGCTAATCATCGGCTTCGTGATTGTCACCACATCGTCAAGCTGGCGGTTTTCAAGAATAACGATAGCGGTCATAATCTTCGACAGCGACGCGACTTTTACGACCTTGTCGGCATCTTTCGATAACACGACTTGATTATGCGTAGCGTCAAGCAATAGAAATTCTTGCGAACCAAGGTTTAATTCGGAAACCATTTGCGCAGCATCGAGCGAAATGGCGCTTGTCGGACAAGCCAAAATGCAACTGATAGCAATCGCCAACAAAATACTGAGGATTTTATGCATATTCTAATTTTACATCAATGCGAATCTAAGAGACTACATTCCAGGAATTTGGAAGGCGGACGGATCGTCCGGATAGACTTGGTCTTGCATGACAGGATTCTGCATATAGCCGGAGCCAACTGGGGCTGGCTCAGACATGAGTGGCGCAGCTGGTGCTTGAGTCATTGGTTGAGCAACTGGAGCTGGCATGGCTGGAGCTTGCATCGCTGGCGCTTGGGCCATTTGTGGAGCTTGCGGTGCCATTACTGGATTAGCGGCTTGAATTTGCTCAGCGAAAGCCTGCGCGGTAGGCGCCTCGGCCGGAGCGGCCGCTACGCTAGCTGGCGCATTTGCCGGATCAAACGGTGCTGGTGGTGGCGGTAAAATCGAACTGGCGTCTGGCATCGGCAATGGCGCAACATATTCAGCATTAGCTTCTGGCATCGGCATCGCTGGAGCTTGCATCACTGGCGCTTGGGCTATTTGTGGAGCTTGGGCGGCGGCAGGCGCTTGTGGCATCTGTGGCATTTGCGGAACTTGTTGCATCTGTGGCATCTGTTGCATTTGCGGCATTTGCGGGACTTGTTGCATCTGTGGCATCTGTTGCATTTGTGGCATTTGCGGAACTTGTTGCATCTGTGGCGCTTGGGTGGTCGGAGCGTTTGCGGCGGCAAGCTCAGCGGACATCATCGCGGCATAATCATGTGGCGGAGTTGGCGCATGGATGCCATCGCCAATTGGCTGAATATTCTTTAATCCGCTAACAGAAGAAGCTGGCGCTGGAGCTTCGGACGCTTGGCGTAGCTCTTCCATGACCTGATTAGTGGCAACCGTGCTAGGATTATTTTCGCCATTTACGATACGCTCGAGCTCGGCTTGAACATCATTTTGAGCCGCGCCATTGCCGGCCTGTTGAGCGGCGGCTGCAGCGGCGGCACGTTGAAGTGCAATATCGATGGCGTCTTCAGCTTCATTTTCTGGCTCTTCGACAGCATCCATAGCGGCACCTGGGACGACTGGACCTTCGCGTTCAGGCTTTTGATCTTCCGGCGAGACGTCTGGGGCGACTACAACCGATGCGGCTGGGTCCGCGGCGGCTTGGACTTTTTCTTCCTCGTCTGGGTCGAAATCTATTGCGCCGTGACGTAAATCGATTGAAGATTCATCGTTTACTGGTGCTGGGGTCGGGGCTGGAGCTGGAGCTGGGATTGGTTCGGGCGCTGGGGTCGGGGCTGGAGCTGGAGCTGGTTCTGACGTTGGGGTCGATTCAGCAGGGGCGGATTCGGCTTCAAGGGCGTCCATGTCTACTTCACCGGACATTTGTTCGGTTTCAGGTTCTGACTCTGGAGCTGGAGCTGGAGCTGGTTCTGACGCTGGAGCCGGTTCGACTGGCTTTTCCGCTGGAGCTGGAGTATCCTTTGGTGCCGGGGTCTCTATCTCGACTTCGCCAGATACGTCCGTAGTTGGACCACCAATAACATCTACTGGGATACTTGAGGAAATCAGCTGTTGATCGGCGCCCGCCGTCATTAGCATGCTAGCGACGCTCATCGTGTTAGCAGAGGTACGCTCGTTTGAGAAGCGATTCGTTGCGGCGACGATGCCGGCCATTAAAGCGGTAGCAACGGTCTTGTCGACAATATTTTCTTCGGTATTATCGAAGCGATCCGTAAGTAAGGCAATCATTTCCGAGACAGAAGAGGCTTTTGGATTACCCCATTCAATGTCGCCAAACTTCCCTGGCTCATGTGCAGAAATGTTGATTGAGCTTGCGTCATGCTTAATTCGACCATATTCGCTCAAAGCACCATCGAGTTCGTCGGCGCTTTGGACGTTGAGAGAGATGATCAAATCGACGTTGAAGTCGCCATGGCTAAACTCAAGGTCGCTTTCTTCAATAGTAGTGCGATAAGGTGTAATGAAAACTTTAACGAAGTCGCCCTCAATCTTGTAACGGAGGTGGTCGGCCTTCTCTTTATCGAGGGCGATAATGAAATCTTGAAGGCTATTTGTATTAACTTCAAAGGTCTTTTCTGGCTCGAGGAATTCGATGGCATTTGGCACAGCGCCAGAGAAAATAGCAGTGGCATGCTTGCCCATCTTATCGAGAATAAAAGTCAAACCAAGGGCAGCCGAAAGCTCATCGACGGAAGGATCTTTAGAGAGCGCAACCAAAACGTTGTCGCTCGTGCGAATCTTTTCGGCGACTTGATCAATTACGCTAGTTTTAACCGGCGCAGGTGCCGGTGCTGGAACTGCGGCGGCCTGTGAAGCGGCTTTCTTATCTGCCATATTTTTTATGTTTTCTGTTTATTTTTGACCTATTTATGAATTCACTTTAGCATAATCTTTTTTAAAATGCAAGCCCTTTTCATCTCTACTCTTTACTTTTAGCCAATTTTAGAATATAATATGACTCAATTGAAAATATAATTTAAGGAAAAGTATTTAAATGCCGATTATTAAATCCGCAAAGAAGGCTGCGCGCCAAGCAGAAAAACGTCGCAGCAACAATCAAGCGATCAAAAAGGTTATTCGTGGTGCTTTGAAAGATTTCCGCGCTAACCCAACTGCCGAAAAAATGGCTACTGTTCAATCTGAATACGACAAGGCCGTTAAAAAAGGCTTAATGAAGAAGAATACCGCAAGCCGCCGCAAAGCTAAACTTGTAGCTTTTGCAAAAGCAAACAACGTCAAGATGGCCGCCACGAAGAAAGCCACGCCAAAGGCTGCCGCTAAGGTTGCGAAGCCGGCTGCCGAAAAGAAAGCTCCGGCCAAAAAGACTACAACTAAAACCGCCGCAAAGAAGCCAGCCGCAAAGAAAACTACTACCAAAAAGGCCGCTGAGAAATAAAAATCTAGCTTTTAAAAATCCCACCTAACTGGTGGGATTTTTGTTATCCAGCAACAGTGTCGTGGAGTGAAGAATCTAACAGCTCGCCATAGGTGCGGTCGACCGGCTTGGTATTTTTGACATTTAGGACCTTGAAGGTTTCAAGTAAATCATTGTAAGCTTCAAGGGTATCATCGTTATCGCTTAAGTCGGATTCGATTTTGGCATAATAGCCTGGCAGATTGTCGATTTTGTCGATGTAAATCTTAATAGTGTCGCCCATGCTTAACTCTTCACGTTTGCGAGCAACCTCGTATTTAAGCTCGTAGCCGAGCTGGTAGACGATATGCGCGGCTTCGGTGTAATCTTTAACGACAATCGAATTGACGACATCGAACTTCTTGTCCTCGAAGTGGCGGCGCAAAACGAGTGCATAAATAGCATCTTTATTTGGGTCTTTCACAATAGTGCGAAGCGAGAGGCGTGGCTGAGATTTCTCGCGGTTAAAACCACGTGGCACAAAAATACGATCGTGTTGCCAGTATGGCTCGCTAAACTTAAAATCGATTTCTGCTAGCGTATCGACGAAATCTACGCGACTATTTAATTTCATTTTAACGATGGATTTTTTCATGCTCCTCCTTCTAGCGTAGCGCCTTCACGGGCCTTATTTGCCCATTCGTCCGCCGCTTCATTGCCATCCGTACCAACATGGCCACGCGTCCATTCGAGTTTTATGTCTGGGTGCGCGCAATATAATTCATATAATTCTTGAACTAGTTCAAGATTCTTAATTGCGCCAGTTTTCTTCTTCCAGCCATTTCTCTGCCAGCCAGCAGCCCATCTCGTGGCGACATTCACCCAAAATTCGCTGTCAGTATAGATAGTGTCGCCAGGCTGAGCGAGTTTATAAGCCGCGATTAAAGCTTGCGCCTCCATACGAATATTAGTGGAATCTTTTTCCCGCCCTAAAGCAACTGGAGCGCCATCGAGAATCACGGCATAGCCACCCGGGCCAGGATTTGGACTTGCGCTACCATCGGTAAAGTAATACGACATACCCCTATTGTATCATTTTATGCTAGAATAATGGCATGCCCGCGTGGCGGAATTGGCAGACGCGCTAGCTTCAGGTGCTAGTGCCTTCACGGGCGTGCTGGTTCAACTCCAGTCGCGGGCACCATATATGACGACCGAGTGGCCGTTTTTTCTTGCACAAAAAACCAGCCCCGAAGGGCTGGAATTTAACTTATAGTTCGTGATAGTTGTAGCACTTCGTATCGTCTGTACCAGAAGCTGTTTTGCGTTTAATAACAAATGTATTCGTAGATGGGTCATACGATTCGACAGTCTGCGAGAAACAATCTTTCGTGACGTAGAAGTTCTTTTTCACGGTGTCGCCGTCGCCAGAAAGCGTAAGGGCAGCGTCTGGCATCGGGAAGTAGGTATCAATCATCTCAAGGCGAGCCTCGACGCGGCGGAAGAGGTCATTCGCACGACCGGTGGAATCAACAATCGACTGAACGCCGGAGAATTGAATAATATTGCCGCTTGCGTCATACATGACAACTTGGAAGGTAGTTTCTGGGCCACCGTATGGCAAAGTTATGCGCAAAAGCGTGTTACCTTCGCTACGGGTGTTCGAGTAAGTATTGTTTGGTGCCGGGATCTTAATGGTCGTAGCACAAGCATAACCATTAGCAGTGAAAGTACCGGTAGGATCGTTACATTTGATATCCATCGGGACGTTGTAGCCCTTCATAGCCGAAGCAGCAAAACCGACCGTGTCACTACTTCCGATATCATTAATGGCGCCAGAATTGGAGGACGGGCGGAGCGTTAGCGTACCACGATTAGTCCTAGTACCGCTCATTGCTGTGTAGAATTCGCTAATGCCGAAGTTTTTTGCGGTTTGAATTAAGTCAACACGAAGAACTGGCGGAGCGGATTGTTTCGTGCCAGAAAATGTACCATAAGAATACGTGTCGAAGCCGGACGTAACGCGAGTTGTCTTACTAGCGGTGGTGCTTCTGCTGGTATAGGCCGAAAAGCCAGCACCGTCGGAAATTTTACGCGCATCGTCTTGGCTAAACCAAAGAATCTTGATTTTGTCGAGTTTAGTAATATCTTCCGCGCGGAGAGGAACGAATTTGGAATAGCTATTGCTGTTGAGTTTGGAGATATAGTCGTCAGTGTCAACTTGAACCATCACACAAGTGTAGGCTTGATCGATAGCCTTGCTGGCGGCGTCAACTTGGCTGTTATGAGACGTAGTGGAGGAAATCATCGTCTCGCCGCTAGTTGCGCGACCAAGAGCCTTCGCGACAGCATCGCAATCATTATTCGCCGTATCAGAGGCGCCGGCGGTCATGTATTTTCGAATGTTTTCACATTCCGTCTTATTAATGGCGTCGCCAGTACTGACGCAGTTCTGATATTTGAGCAATGCGATTTTTGCATCTTCGATACCAGCCTGAGCGGAGTTATAAGCCGACTGAGAAAGGCTATAGTTTACAGTTTGGTTCGCTTCGGAGACCATAATACGCACGAAGCTTAATGCGATGATGCTAAACAGCATCGTAGTGAAGATGACGATATAAATTGCTGCAGCACCTTCCCTGTCTTTTGTTTGGGTTTTCATATTCCTCCCTTTAGTTACCATATCCGCTTACCTCACTTGATTCACCAGTTTGCCGTGCGACAAAGTCGAAACGGTTTACTGCGCAATAGTTGAAGTCCATATCATTGAATTCGTTACCAACGGCTTCCGGATTGTAAGGACGCGGCTTGCCGGTACAAAAATCACCGTTGGAATTGATATTAATACCACCCTTCTTCGTGGCGATAATGAAACTAATGCTATAAATAATATGTCGCGTAGATGAGCTTTGCATAGCCGGATAGACTGTGAGATCATACAGCGCGAGATCTGACTCATCGTCATTAATAAGCTCCACGAGGCTACTTTCACTAACACCGCTAATGCTAGTAATGCCAGCCGTACAAAATTGTCGAGTAGTATCTGGAATACGAACTAGCTTTGGCGTAAAGATACGTTCATCTGTAGTAATCCTAATTGCAGTCGCACCAGTCTCGCCTTTAAGTGTATCGGCGGTATTCCAGACATAATCAAAGCTACCGGTGCAAAAGACGCCACTAGCCTGACGTGTCGAGCTGATATTATTAGTGACAAAATACTTAGCGCGCGCAGTATTAATCTGCGAATCGGTAATATTATTGAAAGCAGGCTCTGGGTTAATATTCGGGACAATAGCCGAGCCGCCAATCGTCTTCGTCATATCATCCATAATTTCGCGTCCGACTGAATTTATAGCGCGAAGCGAAAGTCCCTTTTGATAGATGTTAGTAATCTGAATCGTAATCAAACAAACGGCAACTAGAATAATGCCGATAAAGGCCATAGCCAAGGTGAACTCAATAATCGTAAAGCCTTTTTTATGTGTTTTGTGCATATTATTTTTCATTCTTGAATCGTCTCCGGATTATATAGACGAACTATCGTCGTAATGGTAGATGGAGTAGTATTTCCTACCGACATCCAACAAGTGCGAATATAAAAATCGAAGAATTCTGAGCGGTTTAAATCATCCTCGTTCTCGTGGACGGCAATTACCCAAACACCTTCGACTGCATTCACAAATTGGTATAAGTTGGAACTGTCCCCTTTTAAGCTTTCCGCATCCGTATCGCCTGATCCTCGACCAGTCTGATAAATTATACGCGGGTAGAGACTAGCTGCTCTTAATTTGTTAGTGCCGACGCCAGATTTGTTACTAATAATCATATTGTCAATAATGCCGTTTTTACCAACATCAGTATAGCTAATACCACGATAGGAAGCGTTAAGGTCCGGCAAGATTAGGCGTGGGTTAACCGCAAAAGCACTAAAATAAGAAATCTGATCGCTATATACCTCGTCGCAGTTGTTATAACTATTTACGTCAAACCTAACACTGGCATACTCGCTCGTTTTTATTTTGCTCGGGTCGCGCGAGTAATCTTTAATGCGTTGCCAGATTTTCTTAAACTGAGCCGTGCTATTACTGTTGCGCTCGGAAAGGTAATTGTTGTGGATAAAGCGCAGAGATTCAGCCTGAGAGTCAATGGCGGTACGCGCCATAGTAACCTCAAGCGTGCGCTGAGCGGTATTTAAGCCATTGTTCATGAGGCCGACCGTAAAGATACAGACTAATGCAAAAATCGATACACAAATGCAAACTTCAATAATCGTGTCGCCGTGTTTTATCTTTTTCATAAGCATCTATCCTCCGGATCATCCGAGTCTGCATTAACCAATTCGACGGCCGACGAGCTATGGCCACCCTTTTTAATACGAACCATGCGACGGCTATTGCCGTAAGCCATGCCGTCACCGGCTTCAATGCAAAGTTTTAGCTCTTTTTCTGCGAAACTATTGAGATAGCTATTTATGCCATAACTATTGAGTAGGCCAGCGCTGGACGAACAAGTGTAAGTGCCCTTTGCAAATTCCTCGTAGCTGAGAGGGTTGCCTACGCCATCATGCACGACATTTTCCCAAATATAGGTGCGGATGCCACCATCGCGTGGCGAGCGGAAAATTAGAATTGTCGCCTTAACGTCTTTTTCTTTTTCGGCAACGCCTGGTTTCTTAAGTTTCGAACCCCATTTTAAGGTATAGTTCTCCATATCACCCGCAAGTTGAATGCGACAATTGGCCCCGACGCCATTTTCTTTCATAGCGACTAGATTATTTGCGTCGGCGGCAATTAGTAGATCTAAATCAGACAACGAAGTAGTATCAATCGCCGAAGAGATAGCCTTGATATCTTTTCCTAGGATCTGAGTAGTTTCAATTCTATCTTTATAGATGCTAGCCGCCACGCCATAAACAACACATTCACTGCGGCCGCGATTTGCATTTATACGCCCATTTACTACACTACCGCTAGAGTCCTTTAGGCCGTAGCAAGCCGAGTCATTCGCGCGAGTCTGCACTTGCGTGTCGGCTACGAGCGAGTAGAGGCGGCGAAGCTGGGAAGCAAGATCTTGAGTGGCGTCTTTATAACGCTGGCGAGACAAGTTGCCGCTAAAACCGGCGACTAAACCAACAAATAGCAAGCCAGTAAGAGCCAACACGAGCATTACCTCTATAACTGTAAAACCTTGTTTTTTGCTTTGCCTCACCATTTTCATATCTTTATTATACATTAGCGTTATGTTTTTTGCTTGTTTTTAGTATCTCGTCGGCAACTCGCGCGAGTAAACAGTTGTCAAGATGCGATTACGTTGCGACTGGTAGTAAGCCCAGTAGTAGATATCACTACGAAGATTGAAGACCTCACCGCGCTGAACGAAGCGGCTCTTGATCGTATCGGCATTATCGCCACTTTGGCCGCCGCCACCAAACGTGCGGTTAAGTATCATTTTCTTTGCATAAACTGCGCCATTAATTGTAAGCGCCGAGGTACACTTGTCAGAGGTTAAGTCTTCCGTCTTAATTAGCGACTTCCCCGTGTGGCTATATCCGCACGTATTCACTTCTCCGCTTCCACTCTTTAAGCCGGCAATAATCCAGGCATCCAAACGAGTGACAGTATCGCTAATGATAACATCCTTTGCGAAGATGATAATAGTCGGCAGCTGATCGATAGCTTGGAATTTATCGCTTCCGCCGTTATTAATACGGATATCAGAGTCGATAATAATCGTGCCCTCAACGTCAAGGATGAAGACCGGGTTGCGATAGGTAGTGCGCGGTGAACCATAAGTATGGTCGAGGTCAGACGTGCCCGAGCCACCATAATCGATGCCGGACGAACCGCCATAGTAGGCATCGCCGACAACCTTCATATATTTGTTACCGTCAGTCGTACAGTAGACCGTAGAAACGCGGTTATGATTTTCGTCATAGGCATATGCAGACGAAGTCGGGTCTGGCGCAACGTAGCGGCCGAGATCGGAATCGTATTTACAAGCGCTTTCACCACCGGCGTAGAAGTTGACGTATTGTTTGCCGCTAATGCTAACACGGTTATTGCCTTGGCCAAAATAGCGTGTCGCTTTGGCGATATCACGGATACCGAATTTAAGTTGATAGCCTTCGTTCATCTCGGCGCTTGTCATGTGGTAGAGATCATATACCTTTTCAGGAACCGCGTTAGCATTGACGGAATTTTTAATTATTGTAGCCGAGCCGAGCGCACAACTGCTGTTTCCGAAAGTCTGCTGAGAATAGATACATGCAGACGATGCGGAGCTCAAACCGGCGTTAGTAGACCGGCTGTTCATATTGAAGCTGCCAATACCATAATATGGGCTAGTGTAAGCGTAGGCTGCACCAGAAGCCATGCCAGTTACAGAGCCATTTGCGACTATGCCGTACTCTGACCAAGAGCCATACGTATTACTATTAGCATTCGTTATTGAGGTCTTAACGTTGCCATTAGTTACCAGCTGCGAGGACTCGACGCTGAAGGTCGGCTTCTTTGCAACAGTAACACAAGCCGGCGGGCCGACGCGATAACCGCTGCCATTGTTCGAAAGTGCCGCACTTTGAGTCGTATCGTTAATTTGGCGGTTGTCGCCGGTATTGTGGCTATCAGCCGGGGAAACGCCTACGGCTACGCAGAATTTAGTGCCAGGAACTACATATGGAACTTCTGCCGACACGGCGCCGTTCACGTTTGATCCGCCATTAGTAAGGGTCTTATCTTCATCTGACGACCCATTCAACATGTCGTTCGTTTGATTAAGAACTGCTTTAGAATCTTGAAGCGACTTACAGTTTCCGTAGCTTCTGTCGCTTGCTACGCTACATACAGTGTTGGCGCTAAGTGAGCCGCTGGTGCTAGATACGCCATTATTAATTGGCAAACTGCTGCCCGTCATGGTAAATGACGCAATAATAATCCTAGTCTCTTTCGTCCTTGTGGCGTATGCCCCGTCTTGAACTTGCTTATTCACGCGCGGAATAGTGGCGATATATGCTTGCGTGCTCAAAGACGCGCCAGCGTAGGTGATGCCATTGTTGTTTGAATGCTTTACGTATGGCGCAAGTGCATAGTTGTACGGAACTTTGACAGTACCGGTAAGGGTTTGATCACTAGAGGAGTCTAGCTCCGTGCCGTAAGTATAGTACGAGCAGTCGTAATAACCAGTCCTGGCGTTACCGCACGTACGAGGATGATAGACATCATAACGCTTAGTTTTGACATAGCGGAAGGTCATTTTTTGACCAAAGGTGCCACCAACGTCGGAATATTTTGCGACAGCGGCCGATTGACAGCTATTGCCACTTTCGGCAGGCACTTGATAGTAGCCGGCCGCGTGTCTTTGTCCGTCAGTATATTCACATTTGTAATTATCTGACGTCGGAGAAGTGACCGACTTGTACATATTCACGTCTGTGCCGGCGGTATAGGTTTTTGGATTACTGCTTGACAAGCCAAATAGATATGCGGCATCGTTACTGCCGTCGTTCTGGCCGTAAATATTAAACTTCGGGTTAATGTCGCTGCCACTAAAACCTTTAGCGGGTTCTTTATTTGAGTATGTGCGCGAAAATTCTGAACCGCCACACATCTTATAAGAGAATTGGAAGTTGTCGCCCGGCTTTGCCCAATAGGTGCCAGACGTATTGCCGCGCTTGAGCGTATTTGTGCTGGTATTGTTCTTAAATTCCATCCAAGCATCAGTCGTACCGACGTAACGCGTATTTGTAATACCCATTTCTGGGCAGTTTTGTTCTGGTCCAGATGATGGAGTAATAGTTACTGTAGTACAAGCTTGCTTGTAGGTCCAACCACTTTTTGACGGCGTGGCGTTTTCGCTCGCTTTCGTGATAGTTGAATAATAATAAATGTAGCCACAGACTTGAACGCTTCTAGTATTCGTGTCTTCAGGAGCCTCCACCCAGACCGTCTGCGTGATATTGCCAGTGCTGTATCCTACATTGATATCCGTAGTGCCATTATTTTCACTAGAATTATAATTATTTCTTAACGAGTAGTCGTTAACTACATAAAAATCGGCTCCGGATGGACGCTTAACTTTAGCAGTTAAGTTGACGGCCACATAGTTGCCGCTACGGCTACCCACGGATGCAGAGATTTCAGCATCGTAATTAGCGGTTTTAGGATAGCTATCCGTGTGATCTTTATTGTCGCAGAATGCGCTTAAGCCATTGTCCCATTTATTGCTGTAGTTCGTGTGCCTTTCTAGGAATTTTAAGTAGCGCTGATAAACGAAATCTTGGTCGGCACCCTCGACTGAGTGAGCAATCTGCACTCCATTTTTAGAAATTACGTGCGTTCCATTTACGGCGCTTCCTCTATACCCAGGCACCCAGTTATTGTTATACGTTGCGCCGTCAATCCAACGATCACGCTCTGTGCTTTTATAGTTAGTGTCCTCGCCCCAGCCGTGCCCAGGATTACCGACTGCCGCCATGCCATTAATGGAATATGAATAACCGTTATAAGAACCAGATATGCCCGATTTCCATTGTAAATATCCATAATGCCAAAAGCCGCCTTCGCCTTCTTCGGCATTAGTACAAACAGACGTAACCGTAGTGTAGCCACCCTGGCCAGAACTTGATGGCACCATAGTTAAATCGCCAGTATAATTATTGTCGTATACAAAGTAGATCCAGCCTAGGCCAGACCAGGCGCAAGCGCCCGTGCCAGTGGTGTAGACAAGGCGAGAATACCCAATACCGGCTACGCCATATGAATTAATGACAGCACTACAGTCTCTCGCCACGTTGCCGCCAGTCCAGGCGCCAGCGTAAGTATTTCCGACCATAAATACTAGTGCGCAGAAAAAGGAAAGGCAGAGTGCGCATATTGTATTTGATATTTTATTCTTGAGCATATATTTCTTCATCTATCTCCTCCTGGCTAGGAAGGTTAAGTTTTTGCATCTTTTCGTTGTACGTATTTTGCATAGTCACATCACCCTTTTTCATACCGATTATTATGTACATGTTGTAGATTAGCGATTTTTGATAATCGGTCTCAGCAATTTCTTCTAAGCCTTCCAAATTCTTTAGCGCCGATTCAATATCGTCGCTGCCTCTAAGAATAAATGCCGTATATTGCGTCTTATACGAAATGAGAGTGTCAACGTCAGACTCATCAATCTTTGCGATTTCTTCTTCGATTTTTAGGCAAGTAGCGGCATAGGAATTAACATCGTCAGGATTATAGTCGGCAGTAAGGCTTAGGAATGAACTAATACTCTTCGCGTGGTCGGCATCATCAAATAGGAAGTCTTGTACCTCGTTTGGTGGAGTTTGGGCAACTTTTGGCTGAATAGAAATGATAAAAGCGGCAATAGCGCCACAGATTAATAATGCGACAATAGCACACGTAATAGTCCCGCGCTTGACATTTGCAAATGGCCATTTTGCAATATATTTAAGGCGGTCAATGCTGTTTCGGCGCGCTTTTGCGTCTTCTTTCGCCTTAGCGACATGCTCTTGATGGCGCACCTTCTTTAGGCGACGACGCTCAAGGCGCTGCACCTCTTTTTGATCGATATTAACGAAGTAATCCTTCCCTCCGTCCTTCGCGATATCGTCAGATTTATACTTAACATCCTTTTCGTCGATCGGAACTCCATCGATAGCGACCGTTTCGGCCTTCTTTTGGGCAGCCTTGCGAGCCTCTTCTTTAGCATCCACAACCGGTTCCGAAACGTCTGCAGATGCGTGAGTAATGTTCGGGGAGTCAAAATTAACGCCCTTTTTGTTCTCTTGTTCTTTTCCCACCTCACCTGTAGGAATTGCGTCGTTAGCGCTCATGCTTAAATTTTACCATATTTTAGACACGAGCAGAATAAAATTCTATAAAATTAGGCTGATTTCTTTTCGTTTTTTTGTTTCTCGATTTCTTTTTCGAGTTTTTCGTGCGGAAGATCCATATCCTCATCAGCCTTAGGATTTTTTGGGTCGAGCCATTTCATGATAGCGTTGCGCTTCATAGCGACAAAAACCAAAATTAACACACAGATAGTCGTAATGATGATTGTGCTTCTAATATCTGCGTTACCAACAGAGTGTCCAATCATATTAGTACCAATCATAGAAGGCAGACGGCCGACCGTAGCCATCGCGAGCAGCTTGCGGAGTGAAATTTGCGACAAGCCAGCGATATACATCACGATATCGTCTGGCAAGCCCGGAATAAGGAAAATCAAAAAGAAAACGAGCGGGCCACGATCATTGGCAAGATAGTCAAATTTCGCCATCAATTCTTTCGAGACGACCTTTTCGACGAATGGGCGGCCAAGCCGGCGCGAAAGCCAAAGCACAATCCAGTAGCCGATAGTCGAGCCAATGAGCGTCCAGAGGATACCCCACCAGCCAAAGAGGAAGCCGCCAACGAGCCCGACTACCCCGCCCGGAATTGGCGCGAGCACGGTCTGAGCGATTTGCATCAAAATATAAACGATTGGCGCCCAAATACCCGCCGAAGAGATGAATTCGCTAACGCGTTCGCGGTCAGCTAAGAAAACGCCGAAGTTATAGAGTGGGCCGCGCAAATTAATATCGACAATTATTGCGATAATAAGCGCCAAAATCACGGCCGAACCGACCGCGATTTGGATTTTAGCTTTTTTGCTGAATTTCTTTTTGAAGATTTTCATTATTTAGCGTATTCGATAGCGCGAGTCTCACGAATCACGTTAACTTTAATCACGCCAGGATATTGCATGGTGGCCTCAATTTTGTCGGCAATGTCGCGAGCAAGCTTAAGGGCGGAAAGATCATCAATCTGCTTCGGCTCAACAATAACGCGAATCTCGCGACCGGCAGAGATGGCATAAGCCTTGTCGATGCCTGGGAAGCTAGTGGCAACATTCTCGAGGGCTTTCATGCGCTCGGCAAAGTTTTCAGCGGAAATGTTGCGGGCGCCGGGGCGAGCGGCGGAAATAGCGTCTACAATTTTAACGATAATAGCTTCTGGCGTGGTTGGTTCGACGTCGTCATGGTGCGCAGCGATGGCGTGGACGACTTCATCTTTCATGCCGAATTTCTTGGCAAGTTCGGCGCCGATTTCGGCATGCTTGCCTTCAATTTTGTGCGTGACGGCCTTGCCCATATCGTGCAAAAGCGTAGCGGTCTTGGCAGTGTTGACGTCGGCACCGATTTCTTCGGCAATCATGCCGGCGATGTGTGCCATTTCAATAGAATGCAAGAGCACGTTTTGACCATAGCTAGTGCGGAATTTAAGTTCGCCGAGTAAATGCAAAATCTCGGATGGGATGCCGATGACGCCAACTTCGCGAGCGGCATCTTCGCCGGCGCGAACGACCTCTTTTTCGATTTCGCGTTCGGCTTTAGCGACAGCATCTTCGATACTAGATGGGTTAATGCGGCCATCTTTCATGAGGCGCTCAAGCGCATAACGGGCAACTTGGCGGCGAATTGGATCGAAGCTGCTCAAGACAACCATGCCTGGAGTATCATCAACAAGCACATCAACACCAGTAGCGTGCTGGAGAGCCTGGATGTTGCGACCTTCCTTACCAATAATACGGCCCTTCATATCGTCATCTGGAAGCTTGAGGCTGGTGACGGTACGATCGGCCGTAACCTCAGAGGACATGCGCTCCATAGCAGTTAAGAGCATCGCTTCCGCCGTATCGTCGATATGATCGTTGTAGGCTTTTTGCTCTTTAATAATGAGGTTCTTAAGGTCTTCTTTAATGTCGCGCTCAGTCATCGCCATGAGCTTGTCTTTAGCGTCAGCCTTGCTGAGGCCAGCAATCTTTTCGAGCTTTTCCTGAGCTTTCGTACGAATAGCACGGACCTCATCTTTGAGCTCTTCGATTTCGCCCTCTTGCTTGCGCAAGTTTTCAGACTTTTTGTCGATCTGGTCAAGCTTAGTATCGAGCAAGGTCTCACGATCGGCGAGACGGTTCTCGGTCTTTTTCCATTCCCTGCGACGTTCAGCCTCTTCGCGAAGGGCCTTATCGTTGATTTCGGAGGCCTCTTTTTTGGCACTCAAAACAATCTCGGAAGCTTCGTGCTTAGCCTTACGAATAAGCTCGTCAGCCTTGTTTTTGCCACCGTTTTCATTGCGCTTGTTGTAGATATAAAAACCACCAACGCCAGCGCCTGCGCCTGCAATCAGCACAATAATAACTGGAACTAGAAATTCCATACTCTCCCTCTCTCATTTATGCTGCGCGCACAACTGCCGTACACGCGAATATAAAGTGATTATCAAAAGTTAATAATTAATTGAAATCCCCCTATATCTATTCTAGCACAGAGATTATTTCTTTGGAGTAGAAATATTTGCTTCACGGCCATATTCTGGCATAATGAGCTCGACCCGTTCGCCACGATGGTTATAGAGCGGAATTTTTAGCTCGCTCGCGAGGGTATTTACGACAGTTGCGCCGATGCGAAGGCCGGTAAAGCTACCCGGACCAGACATGAAAGTTATTTCGGTCAAATCTTGCCAATCAGCGCCCTGCTCTTGCAGGCGATCATGAATATATTTAAGCAAGTCGCGCGCTAAATTGCGGCCAGAATCCCATTCGTAAGTCTGACCGTCGAGTTTGAGGATAGTCTTTGGCGTCGAGGTATCGAGATAGAGTTTCATTTTTCGATAAGCTCCCTTGTGGTTTCGTCGATGTATTTAATTTCGATGATTTTGCGATCTTTCGGCAAGATATTTTGAATGCTTTCGCCCCACTCGACTATCGTGATGGCGTGCGGGTCGGAGATAGATTCGGCAAGATCCTCTTCCATAATGCCTGGATCGGCCAGACGGTAAAAATCGTAATGCACGAGTAACGCATCTTTGCCTTGATAGACCTTAGAAATCGTGAAGGACGGCGAAGTGACAGATTCTTTGATGCCAATGCCCTGCGCGAGGCCGCGCACGAAAGTGGTTTTGCCGGCACCGACGTCGCCAATCAGCTCCAAAACTAGAGGCGCCGGGTGCGTCTCGCCATATTTTTGACCAAAATCAAGCATTTCCTGTTCGGAATGGATTAACATATCTATATTTTACCATAATCTGGCGATTTTTCTAGGGGTGAGAATCGTGGACGATAGCGGTGACCGGTGCACCAAAAAAGGTACAGTAACACGGCGACGATGGGCAGATATAATAAGAAAGCTTGCAAGTTTCCAGCGTCAGTCTCAACGGAACCCCACGGAATGCCAGCAAAGAAATGGATTATTTTTAGATGTAAGCTCAAAAATAACTGCGTAGCACTAGCGCAGAAAGGCGAAAAAGCCGCCAAAACCGTTAAGAGCATAGTCGGCGCAATTAATGGAGAGATAATCATGCTGGCGAGAATCCCCGTGATTGGAATGCGACCGAAGTAATAAATATTAAGCGGAAGGCAAATCAGCTGAGCGGCAATCGACGGGAAAAAGGCGACTGCGATTTTCGAAACCGGAGCTGAGCCGTAAAAATATTTATTGAGGAGTGGGACGACAAAAATAATGCCACTATATGCGCTAAACGAAAGTAAACTGCCGAGATTTGTGAGAAAATCCGGACGCACAAAAACCATAATCGCTGCGGCGTAGAAAATACTGCGCGCAGGATGGAGTTTGCGACCAACCAACCAAGCAGAAAGCGTAATCATCGACATGATGCCGGCGCGCGCCATACTGGCGCTGAAGCCTGTAATGGCAATAAAGCCCAAGATTAACACGAACGAGCCAAAAAGCGAAAAATGGCGCGAGATTTTGCCAAAAACTTTACGCGCAAAAGACACGATGAGGCCGAGATGAAAACCGGAAGTGACGATAAGGTGCGATAAGCCGACGGTGCGAATCTCTTCATTTAGTTCATCAGAAAGCGAGGCCTTGTCGCCATAAAGGTAACCCAAAGCCAGCCCAGCCTCATCGCGAGCGAGCCGCGCATGGATAGTTTCGCCGAACCACTCCCGAATTTGCCACGACCAATCTGGCGGGCGCGGTTTCTGCACTGAAATTAACTCTGGGCGGTATAGAAAGCCGGCGTAATTGCCGAAACCTTCCTGGAATCCACCGCGAACAGTAATTCGATCTGAGCGCCCGATTACCACTGTTTGACTCGCTGGAATCATCAGATAAACTTGACTTTTTAAAGCGGTTGTGCTATAATTAAAAGATATGGCCTCAATCACTACTCGGAGGTCTTTTTCTTTGGTCTCCGGTGCGGTCGCCACAGTGCCGGAAATTACGACATTTTGACCGTAATAATACTGCGCTTGGAGCAAATCGGCATTTTGCCACGGAAAACGGCAAATGCCGCAAAGCACGCCGGCCGCTAACGCAAACGCAATCCGACCAATTCCCTTCAGAACGGCAGCGATAATAATAGCTGCGAGCGCGGCAAACAACCATGGTCAATCGAGAAACCAGGCTAGAGTCATAGATAACAAAACGCCTGCCAAAAACCCGACACAAAGCCCGAGCGGCAAAAAAGAAATATGAATTTTCTTCCGGCTAATTTCGCGATACTTAATCATGCGCCCACATTAACAGTCAATTCACGCGTAGCAAAGCATAAGTTTAATCTCTGTTAAGCCATGCTATAATTGAAGGATGAAGAAGCGAAAAAATCAGCCGAAATCCAAGATTAAATCGCCAAAACTGTCGGCGCGTCAGAAATATTGGCTGTCGTCATTGCTATTTTTGATAGTGGGGGCAATTTTGCTGACCTGGTTCTTGGAATACCGGTATTTCATCAACGATTTCGGAAGCACTTGGGATTTTATTTTTAAGAATGCGGCGCCGTTTTTCTTTAATGCGCTGCTGCTCTTCTTTATTGTCGCAATTTTGTGGGGGATTACTGGCCGGCCAGGCGTGGCTGTAGGTAGCTCATGGATTTTGATTGTAATTATTACTTATATTCACATCAATAAATATCGCTCGCGCGGTTTTCCGCTGCTACCTGAAGATTTTCAGCTCGCATCCGAGGCAGCTACGTTGACGAAATTCGTTGACGTTTGGTCGATTGTGCGAATGGTGGTGGCTTGCGTAATGATTGCCGCCTTGACGATTCTATTCGAGAAGTTTTTGGCGCGCAAAATGCGCCTCCATTACGAAACGCCAAGTCCGAGCTGGTCTAAGCGAAACATGCTCGGCACGCGCGTGATGATTGTAGCAATTGCAGCGCTCTCATTCTTCTTTAGTACAGATTTCGTGCGCCACAACGATGGCAGCCGCTATGAAGACACTTTTCTCGGCACGCATTTTACGGCTTGGAACCAAAACCGCAATTACAACGATAATGGCTTTGTGCTGGGCTTTTTGTACAACTTGCAAAAGCTGCGTATCGCCGAACCGGATAAATATAGCGAGAGCAAAATTGCCGAGCTCAAAGCCGAATATGTAGACATTGCTGAAACGGAAAATGCTAAGCGCAAAGATCCGGCCGAAGAAAACGTGAGCGTAGTAATTATTTTGAATGAATCATTTTACGATCCGAACGTATCGTTCCAGGGCGTGAATTTCCGCGACTTCTACAAGTACAGCGGCGACGTAACGCCAAATCTACACCGCATCATGCAAAAATATCCGAGCGGCTACATGTATTCGCTCGATTATGGTGGTGGCACCGCGAATATCGAGTTCGAGGCGTTTACGAGCATGACGAATTATTGGATTGATTCCGTGCCATATACAGCGCTGCTGCCAAAAACTGGCGAAATTCCGTCGCTCATACAGGAGCTGAAAGCGCGCAATTATGCCACGACAGCAATTCACCCATTTAACGGCGGTATGTACAAGCGCAATATCGCACTCAAAAACGAGGGCTTCGACACGTTCATTACTGAGCTCGAGATGGATTATACCGAGCATGACGGCAAGTCGGATTACATCAACGACCGCTCCGCCTATCAGCAGACACTAAAGGTCCTGCAAGAGAGCGACGACAATCAAGTAGTTGGCTTGATTACGATGCAGAACCACACACCATATTGGGGTGATATTTACGAAAAAAATGAATTTGAAGTCGAATTCGAACCGACGATCGACCGCGAATCGCGAGCCTGGGAAATTCCGTCTTACTTCCAGATGTTGCATAGTTCCGACGAATACTTAGGCGAATTTATCGATGGGCTCGATCAGCTCGATAAAAAAGTAGTTGTATTGTGGTTTGGCGACCATTCGGCTGGTTTATTTGACTTGCTAAACGACAGCCCTGTCAAAGAAGAGCGCGATTTGGCACGTGTGACGCCATACTTTGTCTATGCAAACTACGACGCCAATTTTACGACGAAAAAATTACCAACCACCACGCCAAACTGCATGGCAAATACGATGCAAAACATCCTAAACTGGCAGAAGTCTTCCCTTTATTATCTAGTGGACGAGGTTTGTGCAGCGGAGCCGATTTTGACGAAAAACTATCTGCAAGATCGCGAATTAAAAAATTCCGAATTAATGCACGATTATGAGCTATTAACCTACGACATTCTGAGTGGCAAACAATATTGGATGAAATAGCCAACAAAAAGTAGGCCCAGAGGCCTACTTTTTTAATTCTTTGGAAATAGCGGCGTGGCCGGTGGCAGAATTTCCGTGGCCGTAAAGATGTCCGCAATCTGCGTGGCGGTGCCTGGAATAAAGAGCGCTAAACGTTCGTTAATCGTCAGTAATTCGTCCACGAGACTTTCAAGCACCGCTTTGGCCTTTTCCGGCTCAGTCTTGGCAAGCGCCCACGGCTTTTCGGAATCGATGCGCTTGTTTAAATCGCCGATTTGCTTCCAGAGCAGATCAAAGGCAAAATTAAATTCGTAAGCTTCCATCTTGGCGTCAAATTCCGGTTCGTCACGACGAATAACTGAGCGACCAGAGATGCCATTCTTCTTGCAAAGCGTAGCGAGGCGTTGGACAAGGTTGCCAAGGTCGTTGGCAAGCTCGTTATAGGCGGCTTCGTACTTGTCCCAAGTAAAGTCGGAATCATCAGTGGTCGAGGCGTGGCGTAAGAAGTAATAACGCAGCGGCACGAGACCATGCTTGTTGAGAATCTCAATCGGATCAACCACGTTGCCGATAGACTTAGACATCTTCTCGCCGTTTACGGTAATAAAACCATGCGCGAGCAGATTCTTTGGCAGCGGCAAGCCGAGACCAAGCAGGATAGCCGGCCAAATACCAGCATGAAAGCGCAGGATGTCTTTGCCAACAATCTGCGTATTGGCTGGCCAATAGGCAGAAATGTCATTATCCGGATAGCCGAGCACGGTAATGTAATTTGCGAGCGCATCGATCCAGACATACATGACCTGCTCTTCGTCGCCCGGCACCGGGATGCCCCAAGCCACTTGGCTCTTTGGACGCGAAATAGAAACGTCTGGCATATTTTTGAGCAAGTTGAGAAACTCTTTCTTGCGGAAGGCCGGCGTAATTTTCATTTCGTCGGATTCGATTTTAGCGCGAATCTCATCCTTAAAATCAGCAATGCGGAGATAATAGTTCTCCTCGCTGAGCTTAATATATGGCTTTTTGTGGTCTGGGCAAATGCCGTCATTTTCGTCGTGCTCAGTGTCGGTGACGAAGTTTTCGCAACCTTCGCAATACCAGCCCTCATATTTGTCTTTGTAAATATGGTCGCCGAGCCGCTTCCAAATTTCTTGGCAGCGGCGTTCATGGTCCGGATTGGTCGTGCGAATAAAATCGGTATATTCTACGCCGAGCGATTGAATAAATTTCTCGAACTGGGCGGCATTTTGGTCGACAAATTCTTGCGTGTCAATACCGGCCTCGGCGGCTTTTTTATAAATCTTATTACCATGCTCATCGGTGCCGACCTGGAAGCGAACTTTAGCGCCCTTCGACATCATATATCGGCGCAGCGTGTCCGCAAGAAGATAGTCCATCACATGTCCGAGGTGCGGATTACCGTTGACATATGGGATAGCTGTAGTGATATATGATTCTTTCATGAATCATATTTTAACATCTTTTACAGATAAAGGCGAACTAGCTAAAAATCGCAATCGCAATCACAACGCCAAGAATAACGAGAACGCCAAGAATGACCGCAAAGGCGATGAAGCCGTTGCTGCGGAACAGGCCACCTTCTGCAAATGGGCTGACTTTTTCTTTCGGCAAGACACCGTTTGATGGCATGTCGCTCGGCGTGGCGTCTTTAGATTTTTTCTTGTCTTTTTTCTTTGGTTCTTCTGGAGCAGCGGCAGGAGTTGGAACGGCGGAATCGTCGGCTGGTGCTTCGGCCGGATTAGCTTCATTAGTAGAAGTAGGTTCTTCAGCAGGAGCTTTTTCCTTATCTTCGGCTGGAGCAGCATCTTCTTTTTCGAAATTGTCGACTGGATCGGCATAGTTCAAGGTAGTAGTGTCTTCCTTTGGCTCTTCGGCCGCGTCATCTTCGGCAGATTTTTCATCTTCTAGATCACCGCCAACGAAGGAAGCTTCCGCCTTCGACTCTTCGGCTGGAGCAGCTGGAGCAGTGGCGTCGCTCACAGGTGCGGGAGTATCCGCCGCGGACACATCCTCGTCGTTAATTGCAGTAGTAGGCTCATCTTCTGGCTTATCGGCGATAATTGAAGGGTCTTGAGGGGTGGTAGTAGCTACATCGGCAGCAAGCTTAACTTGCGGAGCTTTAACGGCATCCTCAGTGGAGACGGAATTATCAATAACGGAGCCGGCAAGGCTCATTTCTGGATTTTTCTTCATCTGTTGCTCGAGCTCGGCGGCAGTAGTAGGAGTGTCGTCGAGACTGATGTCGTTCACATCAAAAGTATTCTGGAGATTCGGATCGTTGCCCGCAGATGCATTTACGGCTGCATTGATTGCATCCATATCTAATTGTGGTTTATTCGAACCCGTAGGTTGTGCGGTTCCGTCCATTAAAAATTCTCCCTTGTATTATATCGATATAGCTTAAGCTTATTTTAATGCTTATGAATCAGTTTTTCAAGGGCGCACCAATTGTCAATAGACAAATCGGCTGGGCGCGCATTCTCGGAAAGATTGAGCGTAGCGAAATAAGATCGAATTTCCTCTTTTGGTAGTTGTAGGCCAACCATAAGGTTGGAAAGAAGTTTTTTACGAGGTGCAATAAAGCCGAGTTTGACGAGTGACATGGTGGATTCCGATGCAAGTGGCACACCAAGCGGCTCGAGCATGACGACTTGGCTGTCGACTTTTGGCGGCGGGGTGAAAAATTCGCGCTTTACAACTTGACCAAGTGTGACCTTAGCATAGATTTGTGCCGAAAGACCGAGAATAGAATAGTCGCCAGGCTGGGCGGCAAGACGCTCGGCAACTTCTTTTTGCATGAGAAGTACGATTTTTTCTGGACGATGCTCGGCGTGAAGGAATTTTTGGATAATTGGCGAGGTGATGTAGTATGGGATATTCCCCGCTACGACATATTTTTCGGGCAGACCGAGCGAATCTAGGTCGAGGTCGAGGACATCGCCATGGATAACTTCAAGATTTTTACCCGGGAAAGACTTTGGCAGGTTCGCAGCGAGCCGGTCGTCGAGCTCAACGGCAGTGACTTTATCAAAGAATTTAAAAAGCGCCGAGGTGAGCGTGCCAAGGCCTGGACCGATTTCGAGCACTTCCGAAACACCACCCGTGCTTGCCATGTCGGCGATATCGATGAGAGTGTCGCGATCTTTGAGCCAGTTTTGACCAAGAGATTTTCTGTTCTGCAATGCCATATTTTACCACCAATGGTTCTTGATCCAGAATTCGTAAGCCTTTTGCCAGCTACCATAACGGCCAACGGCGTAGCCATTACACCAACGCAACTGCGTAATCGGATTGGTTTCCCAGTCGGCGCCGGCGATGGCCATCTTGCTACCTGGGAGTGCTTGACAGAGTCCGGTGGCACCGCTTGAAACGTTGCGCGAAAGCGGGTTCCAATGTGATTCGCGAGTGATGATGTAATTAACGTAGCCGTAGTCGCTCGGCGAAATGCCGACGGCGGCCATCCAATCCTCGTGCGTGCCGGCCGGCAAGTCAATATTCATGCCGACTTTTACTTCTTGCGTAACCGGTTCTTTAGTGACGATGCTAGAGATAACTTTGCGCGAGAGTTCTTTGCCATCTTTCATGTCGATTTCATAAGTAACGGTGCGCGAACCGTTTTGACCAGCTTTGGTAATTTCGCGTTTGCCATAATCGAGCGAGAAATCGTAAGTCGTTTTTTCATTAAACTTAATAACTTCGTCAACGACGACGGTTTGTTTGCCTTGGCGGAAAATACTAAACGCAATACCGTCGGTAATTTTGGTGTTTTCTGGCACGGAAATCCAGTTGATTTCTGGATTCATATCTATTTCGCGCTCCGCCAAAAACTCGCGCACGGTTTTGGCTTGGGTGCGCAGCTCGACATTTTTACCAAAGAAATTCAATTTAACAGTTTTGGCATGATATACGCGGTAGGCGGCGGACATGCCGCTTTCGAGCAAATTATTAAATGATTCGACTTTAACAAGATCGGCTTCAAGGATTTCGACACCGGCAGCTTCAGCAACTTTAATAGGGTCCGTCGCGGCGGTTTTGATATATTTCTTGGTTTGGCCATCAAGTACGACCACTTCGCGTGCGCGGTAAATGTTGATATTGAAGTTTTCTTCGTTAATCGTTTCATCGAGCGCTGGTTCGACCGTGTCGGACTCACTGACCTTGACGTCGGCGCGCTCGAGGGCCTCGCGAATAGTATTAGCGTTACTACGCACGGTGATTTTATTATCGCCGTCGTAAATCGTAATATAATGCTCAGATGAGACGACCGCGCCGCCTTCCCCGTCGCTCGAAGTCGCGCTCGCGAAAATGCCGGTTTGTTTCGAGACGATACCAAAAACAAGACAGATAATGGTAAGAGCCAAAATAATGATCGGAAGATTATCTTTCGTCTCGCGAAATTTCATGCTCTTTTATTTTAGCATATCAGATAAGTTTGGACAATTTAAACAGAGGCGGAGCCTTCAATTTGGAAGTAATAACGCTTGATATTTAGGAAATGATTTTTATCAAGCGAAAAACGTTTGCCGGGAGTAAAAGTCTGGATAGCCTCGAGCGCACGGTCGAGCTGCGGGCGCGTCAGGTAAATTTGATGGTTTTGCAGAATTTGGCGCAAAATCTCAATGCCGGCTTGAGCGACGAGTTCCTTCGAATATTGATTACTTGGCGAAATCTGCCCAAGAATAAACTCAATCTCGTCGCGAAGCGGCAATTGTTTGAGATAAATCGCATAGAGCGCTTCCCGTTCAGCCGGACTTAAAGCGAGACGAACGCGGTTGCGCAAATAGGCATCTTCGGTGTTGGTTTGGTCTTGGCGAAAACTTAAGCCGTGTGCCGTAGCATAGCGACAAATATCCGCTTTAGTCATTTCGATCAGTGGCCGCGCGATTTCTTTCCCCCAAAATGGCGCGATACCGCGCCAGCCGGTGCCGCGGAGGATATTGATTGCCATCGTCTCGACAACGTCGTCGCGATGATGGGCAGTGTAGATTTGGCCGTCGTGTTTTTTCGCTAAATCACGCAAAAAAGCGTAGCGAGCCACCCGAGCGGTGTCTTCAGAGCACTCGGCGCCAAGCTCGGCGCGCTGGCTATAAAATGGTAGCCCGTATTCTTTCGCAAGACGCGCCACAAAAAGACAATCCTCGGCCGAATTTGGCCGAATGCCGTGATCAAAATGCGCAACTACCGCGTCTTGGTCGGCGCGGAACATATGCAACATCACAACAGAGTCGATGCCGCCAGATACCGCAAGGATCTTTTTCATGTGGTACAATTATACTAGTAAAAGGAGTGGAAAGAAAATGCTAGTGATTGGCTCAAAAATGATTAATAGCCCAATCTTGAGCCTACATATAGGCGATCAAATCGCTATGACGCAGCGGGCGATTATTGACCCGGAGGATTTGCGCGTAATTGCCTACACACTAACTGGACCGATGTTGAATGACCCAGAAGTTGGCGATATTTTGATAACCGATGACGTGCGCGAATTAAGTCCGAATGGCTTGATTATCGATTCGATTGATCGCTTAGTGAATCGCGAGGATATTATTCGCCTCGACGAAGTTATGAAACTAAATTTCAATTTGATTGGCCTGAAGGTTGTCTCGCAAAATGGCAAAAAAATCGGCAAAATCGTTGATTATACTTTCGACTCCCAAAGCTTTATGGTTTACCAGCTGATCGTGCAACGTCCGATGTTCGCCTCGTTTAATGATCCGCAACTCACGATTAATCGCTCGCAAATTATTGAAATTGACGATTATAAAGTCACGATTAAACACGATAGCGAAGAAGTTAAAGTTAAGAAAAAAGAAGCCTCCGAAGAGGAGGAATTTAAGCCGGATTTCGTAAATCCATTCCGCAAGCCGGCTTATGATCCGTCCGACGACGACAGCGCGTCGATGACGTCTGAATAATTAAAGCCTTGCCGCACTAGATATTGAATGAGTTTTTGTTGGTCCGGATAGCGGTTGGCTTTGCGGGCGATGATTTTGCACAGTTCGTCTGCGTCGCTACGCGTACCTTGCTCGAGCACTTCGTCGATAATCTGCGCAGAAATGCCTTTTTGCATCAATTCATTACGGAGTTTTTTGGTACTAGTGCCCTTTGAAACGTTACGATTTTCCACCCAAAGCTCAGCGAAATGACGATCATTGATATAGCCACGCTCGTCGAGGCGTGCGAGCACGAGCGGCACGAGTGATTTGTCGTAGCCTTGTTTTTCGCGGGTTTGATATTCGCCAGTTTTGCGATTTTTGATGCACACTTTGCGACTAAGCGTCTTGCGATTCAAATAATCGCGAATTTCTTTTTGCGAACGCGGACGCATTAAGGCGTATTCGAGCGCGCGCTGATAAAACTTACCAAATTCCGAGGCACGCTTTAGCTCAGTGCGTTCGTCGACGGTGAGTTCTTTGCCGATCTTTAGCTTCAAGTCAACAACTTGCGAAATGTCGAGCGAACAAAAAAACTTGTCGTCCAGATAAATATTGACGCGATTTTGGTCGCGGACGGCCGGCTTAATATCAGTGACGCGATGCGACCGCGCCCGCCCCTGCGCAGTCTGTTCATCGTCAAAAATCGTAATCGTTTCGAGCATTAATCTTCGTCGGTTTTAGCGGCTTCGCGAACCTTGACTTCGATTTCGTTCATTAATTCTGGTTTCTCTTTGAAGAGACGCTTGACGGCTTCGCGGCCTTGGCCGATAGTCTCACCGTTGTATTTGAAGAAGGCGCCAGATTTCTCAACGATGCCATATTGAACGCCAAGATCGAGTACGTCGCCAGTCCTGGAAATGCCTTCGTTGTACATAATGTCGAATTCGGCGGTACGGAATGGCGCGGCAATCTTGTTCTTGACTACTTTAATCTTGGTGCGGTTGCCGGAAATATTCTCGCCGTCTTTAATTTGACCGATGCGACGAATATCGACGCGAACGGACGCATAGAACTTAAGCGCGTTGCCGCCGGTGGTAGTTTCTGGGTTGCCAAACATGACGCCAATCTTCATACGAATCTGGTTGATGAAGATGACAGTAGCTTTGGTCTTACTAATGACACCGGTGAGTTTGCGCATAGCCTGAGACATTAAGCGAGCCTGAAGACCCATCTGCGCATCGCCCATATCGCCGTCGATTTCGGCTTGCGGCACGAGTGCGGCCACGGAGTCGACCACGATAAGGTCAACGGCGCCGGAACGAACGAGCGTTTCGCAAATCTCGAGAGCCTGCTCGCCATTATCTGGCTGCGAAATCAACAAATTGGCGGTATCGACGCCAATTTTGCGAGCGTAGGCCGGATCGAGTGCATGCTCGGCATCGATAAAGGCTGCTTGGCCGCCTTGCTTTTGAATCTCAGAAATTGCATGCAAAGCAAGCGTAGTTTTACCAGATGATTCTGGGCCGTAAATTTCGATAATGCGACCCTTTGGATAGCCGCCGCCGAGCGCTAAATCGAGCGCCAACGAGCCGGACGAAAATAGCTCAACATCAATCTTGGACTGTTCGCCAAGTTTCATGATGGAGCCGTCGCCGAATTGCTTCGTAATCTGCGAGAGCGCTAAGTTTAGCGCCTGTTTTTTACTATCATCTTGTTCAGTGCCTTTTGCTTTTTTGGTTTTATCTGCTGGATCCACCGCTTCCTGACTTTTCTTAGCCACTTAAGAACCTCCTTGTTATATCTTTATTATATCTGATTGACCGCTGAAAAACTAGTTATATGCAAGGTCAGACGGTGCCTTATAGGCCGGAATATCTTCAAAGAAATAATGAATCTTATCTTCGACATCGTGCACCATCTGGTCGGACAAGCCACCGTGACGAATGGCGGGATTGAGCCGATTAATGCCATAAGGGATGTAGAGCTCGCCAGTATTTAAATCGATACCGGCGGTCACAATATCTTCGGTGCGGCTGCGCCGAGAAAGCAAAATGTCGCGCAAATCGGCCATATATTCGTCGCCAGCGGCGATGGCGCTGCGGTGAGTATCAATCGCAAGCCATAAATAGCCGTCAAAATCTTCTTTAAGTTTTTGCAACTCTTTTTGTGTGAATTTTAATTTTTTAACGCATAGCATGCGATGATGATCTCCTTAATTTTGTTAAATTGGAATTTTAAAATACTCTCAACCAAGCCATCTTAAAAGCATAATTTCAATGTTTTTTAGCTAGTAGTGGTCAAATAGAGGAAAAAATGATACGATATAATAAATTAACTAAATTACAAGGAAGCAATCATGAGCGGACACAGCAAATGGGCAACCACCAAGCGCCAGAAAGCCGTCGTAGACGCGAAGCGCGGTGCGTTGTTTACAAAGATCGGGAACCAAATTGCCATTGCGGCACGTAGTGGTACCGACCCCGCGATGAACCCTTCCCTCGCGATGGTACTTGAGAAGGCACGCCTGGCAAACATGCCAAAGGCCAATATTGAGCGCGCAATTGCACGCGTAGCTGATAAAAGCGCCGCAGCCCTTATCGAAGAGACCTACGAAGCTTACGGCCCAGGTGGCGTCGGTATCATTATTGAAGTCGCGACTGATAATAAGAACCGCACCATGCCAGAAGTACGCCACACGCTCGAAAAGAACGGTGGTCGCATGGCTGATCCAGGTTCGGTGATGTTCCAGTTTACGCGTAAAGGCGTGATTTTCACGAAAGCAAAGGGCGACGAGCTAATGATGGCCGCGCTTGACGCTGGCGCCGAAGATGTGGCTGACGAAGAAGATGGCACCACGATTTATACCGTGGCTGGCAATCTCGCCAAAGTACGCGGTGCATTAATTGAGGCTGGCATCGAAATCGACTCGGCTGAGTTGCAATACGTGCCAAACAATACCGTCCCGACCGATGAAGAAACTTCAGCGAAAGTCGAAAAGATTCTCGACGCAATTGATGATCTCGATGACGTCGTCGCGGTTCACACGAATGCGGAATAATCATTGACTTTTTAGCCAAAGTGTGCTATAATAGAAAGATGGTCCCCCGAAAGGGGGATTTTCTGGTTATTTGAGGCCAGTAGAACCAAAACCGCCTTTAGAGCGGTCGGTCTCGGTGAGTTCTAAAACTTCCTCCCAATCGACGTGTGTATATTTGGCGACTACACCCTGCGCGATACGCATGCCTGGCTCAACCACGAAATCTGTGTCGCCAGAATTTTTGAGTAAAACACTCATCTCTCCGCGGTAGTCGGAATCAATCGTGCCGATGCCGTTAAGTAATGAGACATGGTGCTTATATGCGAGGCCGCTGCGGCTGCGAATCTGCAACTCGTAACCGGCCGGCAATTCCACGCCCACGCCAGTGCCGAAAGCTTGAATTTCGCCCGGCTTCAGCGTGACTGGCTCAGAAATGTGCGCGCAAAAGTCAAAACCCGCCGCACCTTTGGTCTGATATTGCGGAATGATTGCGTCGTCGTAAAACTTGATAATTTTCACCTTCATAACTAAAGATATTGTAGCATTCTATGGTATAATTTTCCCTAGTGGAAGGATGGCCGAGCGGTTTAAGGCACCGGTCTTGAAAACCGGCGTGGCGAATAACCACCGTGAGTTCGAATCTCACTCCTTCCGCCATTTTCTGTATTTCCGATAGCGACCTACGTTGATTTAATTAGGGTGTTTATGCGATACAAGATAACCGAGCTGGATCCTTGGCTAGAAAAATACGCGGACGATATTATGTTGCGAATGTGGCATTTCAACGAGACGCGCTTTGCCCTGCTCGATTACAAGACGGATTTGTCAGCTTTTGCGAACGGCTACATGTTTTTTGGCTTTTCGCGTACCAAGACCGGCTGGGTATACCGCGAATGGGCGCCAGGCGCCGATGCGATGCATTTGATTGGCGACTTTAACGGCTGGAATCGCACTTCCCATCCGATGATACGCATCGAAAATGGCGCGTGGGAGATCAAGCTTGAAGGCCGTGACGCGCTGAAGCACGGGCAAAAGATTAAAGTACAAGTGACGCGCAACGGGCGCAGCTTTGACCGAATCCCGCTCTATATGACGCGCGTAGTACAAGATAAAGAAACGCGTGGGTTTGTGGGCGAGATTTGGGCGCCAGAAAAAGCCTTCCGTTGGACCGACAAAGATTTTAAGCCGAAAAAGTCCGAACAATTGATGATTTATGAGGCGCACGTCGGCATGGCACAAGAAGAAGGTCGCGTGGGCACTTATCGCGAATTTGCCGACAATGTAATTCCGCGCATCGTCAAAGACGGCTACACCGCCGTGCAGTTGATGGCGATTCAAGAGCATCCATATTATGCCTCGTTTGGCTACCAAGTATCGAATTTCTTTGCCGCATCGAGCTGGTACGGCGAACCGGATGATTTGAAATATCTCGTAAATAAGGCGCATAAAGCAGGTCTACGCGTTTTGCTCGACATCGTGCATTCACATGCCGTGCCAAACACTTCCGAAGGCATCAATATGTTTGACGGCACACGCACGCAGTTCTTTATGTCGGGCGAAGCCGGCAATCATCCAGCTTGGGGGACGAAGCTATTTAATTACGGCAAGCACGAGGTGATCCATTTCTTGCTGTCGAACCTAAAGTTTTGGATGGAAGAATATCACTTCGATGGCTTCCGTTTCGATGGCGTGACGAGCATAATTTATCACCATCACGGTCTGGGCGTAGATTTCACTAATTACAAGCAGTATTTTGACGTGACAACCAATACCGACGCTATCACTTACCTGATGCTCGCGAACAAGCTAATTCATGGAATTAATCCAAACGCCATCACAATTGCCGAGGAAATGAGTGGCATGCCAGGCATGTGCCTGCCAGTTAGCGAAGGCGGAATTGGCTTTGATTACCGCCTCGCGATGGGCGATCCGGATTTCTGGATTAAAACGCTGAAGGTCAAGGACGAGAACTGGGACATGCGCAAGATGTGGTATGAGCTGACGGCGCACCGTCCGGGTGAAAAGAACATTGGTTACAGCGAGTCGCACGACCAAGCGCTAGTGGGCGACAAAACGATTATTTTCCAGCTGGCCGACGCCGAAATGTATACTGGCATGGATAAAGCGTTCCACTCTCCCGTCATCGACCGCGCAATTGCGCTACACAAGATGATTCGGTTTATTACGCTAGCGACGGCTTATGGTGGCTACCTGAATTTTATGGGCAACGAATTTGGCCATCCAGAATGGATTGATTTCCCGCGCGAAGGTAATGGTTGGAATTTTCATTACGCGCGCCGCCAGTGGTCACTGGTCGACAATGGCTTTTTGAAGTATGAATGGCTGAATAATTTTGACAACGGCATGATTGAACTCGCTAAAAAGTACAAGCTCGACAGCCAAAAAGATGCCGAAAATCTCTGGATCGATGAACGTAAGAAGATTATTGCGTTCGAGCGTAGCGGCCTACTCTTCGCATTCAATTTCCACCCAAGCCAATCGCAGACGAATTTCTGGCTGCCAGCACATATCACTGGCGAAGGCAAATATAAAGCCATCTTCTCTACTGACGAAGTAGATTTTGGTGGTCAGGGGCGAATTAGCGAAGAATACGAATATTTCACCCAAGACGACAAAAAGCGCGGACTGGGCTTTGAAATCTATCTGCCTTGCCGCACGGCGGTAGTATTCAAGAAGCAGAAGTAGCCTTGCCCGATAGGGGGATTTATGCTATATTTTGAAGAGTAATTGCTTTTGCAATAGTGGCACCGTAGCTCAGCTGGTTAGAGCGTAGGACTCATAAGCCTAAGGTCACTGGTTCGATCCCAGTCGGTGCTACCATTGTAAGGGCAATTATTTTTTGTGGTAAAATTGGGATATGAATAAGAAAAATGGTTTTACAGTTCTGGAATTAATCTTGTGTATTGTGTTTGTGGGGATTTTTGTGGTGCTCTTCTTCTTGCAAAAGGTCAACACTGAGGCGATGGCGCGCGACGAACAGCGCAAAACTGCTATCAATGCGATGTATTATGCGCTTGAGGAAGGTTATTACGCCGAGAATGGCGCCTATCCGGAGAATATCGAAGAAGCCGAGACTTTGCGCTGGATTGAGCCGAACCTCTTTACGGACCCATCCGGTTTTACGTTATGGCAGGAAGATAGTGATTACACTTACGAATCGTCCGAATGCGAAGATGGCAAGTGTAAATCCTATACGCTACGCGCCAAGATGGAAAAAGAGGCCGAATACGTCAAAACATCTAGAAATTAAAACCAACAAAAAACTCCCCTTTCGGGGAGTTTTTTTATTCGGTCTCTTCTTTTGGATGGCCGTGCTTATTTTCGTAGACCAAATGCGAGATGGTATTCACTTCATCTTGTGGCGTAGAGAGCCAGTTGAAAGTATAGGTGGTCTCGTCGCCAACGGTAGACATACGCAGGGTGCCAATGCTAAAGATGTGGTCAAAGAGAGTCTTTTGACGGAAAGAGACGTCCTCAATACGACTCAATTTGATGATATTCGTAGAATTTGCAAACAGCGAAGTGCGGGATTTTTGGATGGCGCGATGGTTAGTGATATAGAGTTGGTTGGACTTATAAATGCTGGCCGCTACAAAACCGCCAAAGATAATTAACGCAAAGACAGCAAAGACTGCTAGACGCAAAAAGCCCATCGCTTGATCGTTAATCTTAAACATGGTTTGATCGAGATTGTTGTTTTGTGAGAAAACAATTAGCACGATGCAAAGTGCGAATATTAATATACCCACGGTGGCCCAAATGCCAATCACGCCAACCTGGGCGCGCTTGATATGGAGCACCACATACTCATCCGGTTCGAGGTCGATGTCCGGGTGCGACATAGCACTGCGAGCATGTTTGAGTTTTTTGAGCTCTTTCTTCATAACTTGATTATAACATTCTTTCATCTTATTTAAAGGTTTTTCTTTGACATATACGCTTTGATATTGTATAATAGGCTAGCAATAGGAAGTTCGGTTATGTCACAAAAAGATATTATTGGACGCGAAACTAGAATTGATATTGGCCGCAATATCCAGGGAGTACCAGCAAAGATTGATACCGGAGCAGACGGATCTGCTATCTGGGCCAGCGATATTCATATCGACGGCGATAATCGTCTCTATTTTAAGCTCTTTGGGGAAGGCTCGCCATATTATACCGGTCGCACTCTTACGCGGACGCGCTATTCGGTTGCCAACGTAAAAAGTGCCTCGGGCGACGTCGTTCTAAAATTCCGAACTCACATCAGTATTCGAATCAAAGGAAGACGCATTAAAGTGCTATTTGGGCTCTGCGACCGGTCATCGCATACATACCCAGTCTTAATTGGCCGTCGGACCTTAAGCGGTAAATTCATCGTAGACGTCACGCAACATGAGGGGATTTACCCAACACTCGAAAAGACCAAAACGGCAGCTTTCAACAAAAAGCTCGCCAAAAATCCACAAGAATTTTATCAAAAGTATTATCTAAAAGGAGCTGAGGAATGAAAATTGCAATCCTTTCTAACGGAAATGCCAACTATTCCACTCGCCGTCTAAAAGAAGAGGCGGAAAAGCGTGGCCACGAAGTTAAGATAATTAAATACAAGAACTGTTACATTTCGATTGAGCGTCATGACAACCGCGTTTATTACAAGGGTAAACCGCTCGAGAAATTTGACGCGATTATTCCACGCATTTCTTCGAATATGACTAAATATGGCACCACGATTGTGCGCCAACTCGAAATGCAGGGCGAATATGTATTGTCGAAGTCGCTTGCGATTGTGCGCGCCCGCGATAAACTTCGCTCAATGCAACTCTTGGCCAAGAACGATATTGATGTGCCAAAAACCATGATTTCGCGCAACACCGCGGATATCGATGAGTTATTAGCGCAACTTGGCGAGATGCCAGTGATTATTAAGCTCGCAAGCGGCACTCACGGCAATGGCGTGGTCTTGGCGGAAACCAAGAAAGCCGCCAAGTCTGTTATGCAGGCCTTCTATCTGAATGACGACAGCGGCACAAACATTCTCTTGCAGGAATTCATCAAGGAATCGGCTGGTACCGATATCCGCGCTTTCGTGGTCGGTAGCAAAGTGGTTGCCAGCATGCAACGCCAGAGCTTGGACGACGATTTCCGCTCCAACTTACATAAGGGCGGCCTCGGCACGCCAATCAAATTGACCGCCGAAGAAGAAAAGGTAGCCGTAAAAGCCGCCAAGATGATGGGCCTTTCGGTGGCTGGTGTCGACATTATGCGCTCGAGTCGCGGTCCACTTGTGCTCGAAGTGAACGCTTCCCCGGGCTTCGGCATCGAACGCGTGACTGGTCGCAACGTGGCCGGTAAAATCATCGAATACGTTGAGATGAATGCCAAACGCACCATTCGCAAAGACCGCGTAGGCGCCTAAAAAAGAAATTCCGAAGGTAGTGCCGTAAAAAGCACTACCTTTTTGTGCTAAAATAGGAGGTATGATTTTAGCAGTCGTGCTCGCGGCATTATTGTTACTGTTCTTGCTCGTGCGCCATCATGTGGGCGTGCCGTTTTTGGCGATGATTGCTGGCGTTTCGGTCTACGAAGCCTTCGGCTTGCAATTTGCCGGTGCCATCCACCAATGGATTCCGGCGATTGACGAGTGGTGGGCACAGCTTGGACTTTATATATTTTTTGTATTTGTGATGCCACTAATAATTTACATTCGCGCCGGCAAAAGCGGCCTGTTTGGTGCACTGCGCGTGATTGAGGCGATTGTGTTTGCCCTGCTCTTGACCGTCCTCGTGGCCGATCCACTAGCAAATCTCTTTAGCTTCGACAATACCGCGCGCGACGTAGCAAACTGGATTGAAGGAATTCGCGGAATTCTAATGGTGGTAGGTGTTATCTTTGCCTACGTAGACGTGATGTTGTTTCGTTCAGGTCATTCTTCCTAAGTTCCCAGATGGCGATGGCGCCCGCAACGGAAACGTTGAAGGATTCTTTTTGGCCGCACATCGGGATCTCGAGAAGGCGGTCGCAAGTTTGCAAAATCTCAGGCTGAATGCCGTGCACCTCCTCGCCCAAAATCAAGGCGGTATCTTCAGTAAGTGTTTGCGGCTCAGCGAGGTTAAGCGAGTCGTCGCCCTGCTCGAGCGCGGTGATGGTCAGATTATTCGCGCGGCACTCGGCGATGGCATCTTCTAAGTTGTTGATTCGGCGCCACGGCACGATATCTTCGGCGCCGAGGGCGGTTTTGTGGATTTGCTTACGGAGTTTGGCCTGCTCGTGTGGAAGGCCTTTGTCATAAAATGGCGTGTAGCCGGTGATAATCACCTCATTTACGCCGAGACCTTCGCAAGTACGAAAAATCGCGCCCACATTATAGGTGGAGCGAATATTATCTAGAATAACCACGAGCGTTTTCATGATACAATACAATTATGAATGAGAATGAGGTCCAGAACAAGCGTAGGCAGAATGAAGAGGAAGCGACCGCTCGCCGCGCCCGGATTTTGGGCTTAATCTATCTCGATACGCGTGATTTCGAAAAAGATATCCCGCTGGTGCGCAACGTCCTCGAAAAGGACCAGATGCACAAAGAATTTATCATTCCGCTCCAAAAAGGCGAGGAAGGCATACCGTATCAGTTTATGGTCACCAGCCAGACGCCGCGCCACACCATCGAAAAGATGACGCAGGAGTACAACGATGCGGGTTTGCGCATTGAGTTTTATTTGATTTCTAATTCTGCTTACCAGGTGTTCATGTTGCGCCATGATCCACCACAACAAGTGCATTATGACGATATCGAAATCGCAAAAGAAGGCGATAGCGAGACGCTGGCGTCGGTGTCGCAGACTTTGGATTCGGTTTCGACCGAAAAAGTGTTCGACTACTTGCTCGACCAGGCAGATAAGCTCGGCGCATCGGATATTCACATCGAGAACTTGCGCAGCGCGATTCGCATCCGCATGCGCGTGGATGGTATTCTGCACCCAGTGGCCGAAATTAGCCGCGATCGCTACCGTATTTTCATGGGCGAGCTCAGCTCCCGCGCCAGTGTGTCCATTGCGAGCACCAAGCCGCAGTCTGGCCACATGCAGAAAGACATCACCCGCGACGGCGCAACGCACCTACTAAACATCCGTGTCGAGATGGTGCCAACCATGTATGGCCAAGACGCTGTGCTTCGTCTCTTTAACTTCGATGAAAGTTTGTTGAACCTCGATCTGCTCGGCATTACCAAGGAAGAACGCGCCACGATTGACGAGATGATTTCCCACCCGCGTGGCCTTCTATTGATGGTTGGTCCGACGGGTTCTGGTAAATCTACCACTCTGTATTCGATTATTAATGCTTTGAACACGACCGATCGCAAGATTATTACCCTTGAGGATCCAATTGAGTATGGTCTCACGGGCATTTCGCAGATTCCGATTGCGACTGGCGAAGGTGGCTCGTTCGCGGAAGGTTTGCGTTCTGTTTTGCGTCTCGACCCAGACGTCGTGATGGTGGGTGAGATTCGCGACCAAGATACCGCTCGTACGGCGATTCAGGCCTCGATTACCGGCCACTTGGTGTTGTCGTCCTTCCACGCCAACTCCACTTCGGCAGCGTTCTCGCGTATGATTGACCTCATCGGCGTGAATCCGATTTTCTCGTCCTCAATTCGCCTTTTGATTGCACAGCGCTTGGTGCGCCGCTTGGCAGACAATAAGGAGCCGTATAAACCGGACGATGCCACCGTGCGCTACATCAAGAAGGCGCTCGAAGGTGTAAAGCATGATTTCAATTTGGATGACATTACACTCTACAAGGCGGTGCCGTCCGAAGAATATCCGTTTGGTTTCTCTGGCCGTATGGGAATTATGGAGCAATTGACCGTCACGGAGCCGATTCAGAAGTTCATCCGCGGCGATGTGGCTGACGCAAATACGAACGAGATCGAGAAGACCGCGAAGGCGGAAGGTTTGATTACTTTGGAACAAAAAGGTATTCTCGCGGCGCTGCGCGGCGAGACGGTAATTGAAGAAATTGGCCGCGTAATTTAGCGCCCTTCCCTCGACTTTTTAACGCGCTTATGCTATATTTTAGACATGACCGGGTGTAATCGCGGGAAATTTTTGAGTTTATCCGCGGTTTTTAAACCTTATACCCCTTTTCAAAGGGACAAAAATATGCTAAAATGAGTCAAGTTTTAAATATAAAAGGTAAAAATATGTCGTTTGAGTTATTGAAGAAGGTGGGAGATGCCCAAAAGAAGAAAGCCGTCATCGACGTGCGTTCGGGCGACACCGTGCGTGTTTCGCAAAAGATTAAGGAAGGTGATAAGTTCCGTATTCAGGTTTTTGAAGGTACCGTGATTCGCGTTGACCGCAAAAATTCCCATACTGAGCGCATCGTTGTCCGCAAGGTCACCTCTGGCGTTGGCGTGGAGAAGAGCTTCCTTATGCATAGCCCACTCGTAGAAAAAGTTGAGATTGTCCGCCGCGGTAAGGTTCGTCGCAATAATTTGCGCTACCTCCGCGAACGCTCTGGTAAGTCCGCTCGTTTGACGCAAAAAGATTTCGATCGCCATGCCGTCAACGCGCTTCCAGAAGAGGAAGAAGCCGAAGAGGCCCCAGCCGAAGAAGCTGCCGCCGAAGAAAAGGCAGAAGCCTAATTTGGCAATCTTAGGAATAGATGAAGTTGGCAGAGGCCCCTGGGCGGGGCCTCTTGTTGTGGGCGCGTGCGTGCTGGGCGATGCGCAGATTGAAGGATTAACTGATTCAAAGAAATTGACGCCGAAAAAGCGCGAAGCGTTGGCGCCGGTGATTCGCGAAAAGGCCGCGGTGGGCTTGGGCTGGGTTTCAGCTGAAGAATTAGACCGGATTGGTCTCTCGAAAGCGCTCTGTAAAGCAGCGCGCGCGGCCGCGAAACAAATAAAAGTGCCATTTCATGAAATTGTGATTGATGGCACGATGAATTTTTTGCGCGATACCCCGCTGGCCGGCCATGTGCAGGTGCTGAAGAAGGCAGATTTACTGGTGCCGGAAGTGTCGGCGGCCTCGATTGTGGCGAAGGTGGCGCGGGATGAATATATGTATAAATTGGCCGAGAAATATCCGGGCTATGGTTTCGAAAAACATGTCGGCTACGGCACGGCAGCACACAAGGCGGCGCTAGAAAAGTTGGGACCGTGTCCGGAGCACCGCAAAAGTTTCAAACCGATTGCGGCTTACGTGGGTAGCACACGTGAGAAGGGCGACCGCGGCGAGAGCGCGGTGTGCGATTATCTACGCGAATCGGGCCACGAGATTGTGGCGCGCAATTGGAAGAATAAGTATTGCGAAATCGATGTAATTTCGCGGTTTAATGGTGTGCTGTGTTTTACGGAAGTAAAATACCGCCGCGCTGGCGGTGGCCTAGACGCGATTGATAAGAAAAAGCTCGAAAAAATGCGCTTTGCGGCGGAAATGTACCTTGCCAAAAATGGGGGCGGCGCGGCGATTCTGGCGGCGGCGGAAGTGTCCGGCGACAATTACCAGGTTACGGATTTTCTAGTCCTACAGTAGGCTCGTTAGGGCAGAAAGTGAGAACTTTTTGCATGGCGACTTTTTCGGCCGGCGTCACCCAAAGCTGATATTTATATTTAACGGAGATTTGGCGGGCGACGTATTGGCAGCGGAAAGCTTGATTACTGGGTAACCAGGTGGAGGCATCTTGGTCGAGTTTTTCTTGATTGGCTGGGCCGTCTACGGCGAGAAGATTGAGTGGATCTTGGCTGATTTGATAACGCGTATCGGCATCAAAAGCGTAAGCGCCAGTGGCCCAAGCGTTACTGAGCGCGACGACATGATCGATTTGGACGGCGCCGGAGGTGTCTTCTCCGCGCACGAAGTTGATAGTTTTACCAGTATACGGGTCGCTCAACGTACCGGATTGCACTTTGCAACCCTTCATGACTTTGTCGGTAAGATCGCGGGTAAGGATGGCTTCGCGGGTGTTGCAGCCAGAAGCGGTGAGGCCCCAGCTGTCGTAAAATTGCTTGCGATAGTATTTTTGGCTGGTGTCTTTTGCGCGGACGGCGAGGGCGTTTAGAACATCATAGGCCTTCATGGAGTCGGGCTTGGTTTGGTCTTTGCTTTGGACATTTGCGACGTTGTCGATGAGGGCGCCACCGTCCGGCGAAATGTATTGATAGGCGGCCGGATTGAAAATTAGGAAAAGAGCAAAAAGTCCGGCCGCCACAATGACGGCCGTGACGCGGCGCCGCTTGTACTGAGACAAACCGGCCATGATAATTAATAATTCTCGGCGCGAATTTCAAAGTAGCTCTGTGGATGGAAGCAGACTGGGCACTTCTCTGGTGCCTTTTCGCCGATGTGGATATAGCCACAGTTGCGACATTTCCAGACAGTGACACCGTCGGACTTGAAGACCATGCCCTTCTCGATATTTTCGAGGAGCTTGCGATAGCGCTTTTCATGCTCGGCTTCAATCTTGCCAACTTCTTCAAAGAGCCTGGCGATTTCTTCGAAGCCTTCTTCGCGAGCTTCAGCGGCGAATTTAACGTACATTTCAGTCTCTTCGTATTCCTCGCCGGCGATGGCCTCTTTCAAATTGGAAATAGTATCAGGCACGGAGTTGTCTTCATGAAGAGCCTTATACCACATTTTGGCATGCTCTTTTTCGTTGTCGCTGGTCTCTTGGAAGATTTCAGCGATTTGCTCGTAGCCCTCTTTCTTAGCTTTGCTGGCAAAGAACTGGTATTTGACACGAGCCTGAGATTCGCCAGAAAAAGCGGCGTTCAAATTGGCTTCGGTTTTGGTGCCGGATAAATTCTTAGACATTAAATACTCCACTTAGTTGTTAGATATATTTTAACAGCTAAGTGGAGTGGGTGGCAAATCGTTAATCGACGTTGACGCCTTTTTCGAAGTAATGTTTACCGAGCGCATAGAGGCAAACATTAAGAACAAGATAGGCAGTATCAGCCGAAACAATGAGCGTGCGATAGTTATCGAGGCTGATGGCATTTTCTGGGCTACTCTCAAACATAGCTTTGATGCCATCATCGAAGAACCCGATGCAATAAATGACGGCAAGCAGAATTGCTTGTAAGGTGAAGTAAAGAATCATGCCAATGACGACGGAATATAATACTCGATTATTATTACGACGATGGCCGACAACTAGACCGAAAAGACCAACCGCAATAACGTAAATTATTTCGAGCAAAGCCGTAACGAGAATGCCGCCAATGATGAAGCCCATATCAGCATTTTCAACAAGAGAGCAAAAATATTCATACATATCATTATTCCAGAAGGCAATAAAGAAACACGTAATAACAACAGCAACCGCAATGACAGTTGAAATGAGCGCAGCAATAACCTTGCTATCATAAAGTTGAGCGCGAGTAATTGGCAGCGTATGAGTGAGATATGCTTCATCTTTGTAGCAATTTTGACGGAAACGCACCCAAATACGAATAGCGGCATTTATAATAACGTTAATCATGGCACCAATTACGAAACCTGGCAAGATGTGACGCAGAAGACTACCAATGACGGAATCGGTAAGATTCTCGCCGAGACGCATAAGAATCGCAAAGACAAACGTAATGATATAAAAGATAATAAGTGTACGATTCATCCATAAGAGGTCGTATTTAATGAGTTTTCTTAGCATAGAACATACTCCTAAAAATATCATTAATGGATGCTTTGTGTTTAGCGCGCAGTTTGTCAGCCGAACCAGTTAAAACGATTTGGCCTTTGTCGATAAAAATCACGTCGTCCAAAATGCGTTCCACGTCGGAAATGAGATGCGTGGAAATTATTACGCTCGAACCTTCTTTGAAGTTGGACAAAATTGTGTCGAGGATATGGTCGCGCGTGGCTGGATCGACACCGCCGAGCGGCTCGTCTAAAATATACAAATCTGCGTCGCGCGACATGACGAGAATCAGCTGCAATTTTTCCTGCATACCTTTGCTCATTTTGGCGATTTTCATACCCTCGTCGAGGTCGAGATCCGCAAGTAGAGCGTGCGCGCGTTCAAGGTCGAAGTCCGCATAAAACTCACTAAACATTTTGAATGCCTGCTTAATGGTCATCGTTTTGTCGAGATAAGTGCGCTCTGGCAAATACGAAATGTGCGCCTTGGAATTTACGCCAATCGGTTTGCCTTTAAAGAGAATTTGGCCGGAATCTATCGTCAATAAATCATTCACAAGTTTGATTAATGTCGACTTCCCTGCACCATTTTTGCCCAATAGGCCAATAATTTTGCCTTTGTCAATTTTGAGATTGACATCGTCTAGCACGACACGCCGGTCGAAGCTTTTGCATAGATGTTTACATTCAAGCAATGCTGCCATCTACTGCCCTCCTAGTTGTTTTAGATATTTGATAGAATCCGCGTAAGTAATGCCAATTTTGGCCATGTCGCTGGTGTATTTTTGCACCAGGTCGCTTGCTAGCTCGGTTTTAATTTTGTCGAGCAAGCGCTGGTCGTTCGTAACGAATTTACCGTTTGTGCGTTCGGTAAAAATCAGCCGGTCTGATTCGAGTTCGGTCAGGGCCTTTTGCATGGTATTGGGGTTCACTTTTGCCATCACGGCAAGCTCGCGTACGGACGGGAGTCGACTGCCCGCCGCATACGCCCCAGATACAATGGCCACCCGAAGCTGTTCGACCAACTGCAAATAGATTGGCCGTTCGTTATCGAATTTAAATTGTATTACTTGCATAATGCAATGGTACAACTAGTGGATGAGGTTTGTCAAAAATTATTTAACTCTTTTGATTGCTTCAGCTATAATATTCACAATTTCCTGGCGAGACATTTCTTCGGGCTTGCGTAAACGAGCAAGAGGGATTTTTGCAGAAGCAAAAATGCGTTCAACTTCTGCATCGCGTTCCGTACGATCCGTGCGGTCGTGCGTAGAATCGTCTAATTCGATAGCGCAAACTGGCTTCATATTTTCCTTACTAAGTAAGACGTAATCAACAGATTTGCCATTAATATGCTTGAAGGCGGCGTTCCAGTTTTGCCCTTTTACTTTATGGTTTAGCAATGCCGATAAATGAACCTGCGGAATGATATACCATTTACTGCCGAGCATTTCGTTGAGCTGCTTAAAGAATTCGGACTCGCGCTGAGTCATGATGTAGTTTTTTGCAAAATAGTGATAGGTCGATTTTTTGATAGTTTTTTGATTGTTGGTGGCCTTAAAACTACTTTTCTGAATCATTAGCGCTAAAACTGGCGCCGCGATTAGAATAGCCAATATAAATGCTAATAAACTTGGGTCCATGGTTATATTTTAGCCTATATCGATTAGGCGGTAGTTTAGAATAATTTTCCAGTGAAGTTTAACTCATCGTTGTTACGAATTTCGGCGAACTCTAGCAACTCGCGAATTGTCATATTTTTACGTTTCCATTCATAAAATGTGGCGTCGCCGAGGAGTACGTAATGCCAGGTAATATCTTCACGCTTACCGAGCGGTAAGTCATTAATTCTTTCAACCCAACGAAGTGCTGCGCGTTTTTTGCGGATGACGTTTTGGTGCGATATTTGATCTTGAGATTTAGTCTCTACTAGATAATTATCGCTACCAATACGCACTACAAAATCAGGAATATATTCTGCCGGCATACCATCTTCGCGCACGTAGCGAAAACGAGCAAAAGTATGGCGGTTTTCTATCACTTTGCACAGAGCGTCCACCTCGCCATCTTTGTCGCAAAATTCCATAAAATCGCGCTCATATTGGCCCTTATTGCTCGGGAATGGACACTTTTCGTAGATGCACTTTGCTAAATCTAGGCTATAGTTTTCGCGAACAGTGATTTTATTTACGCTTGAGAATGGCGTAAAGACTACATTCGTCTCGCCCACATTCTCCGCCTCTTCTTGCGAGGCGATGATAGCGGAAGCTATTTGCCCAATAATATGATTCATTACTTCCGTAATTAATAATGCCTTCCAGTTCTTCCCTTCGGCTGGATTAATTTCGCGCCCAAATAATTGCTTGCGAATATATTTATCTATTAATGCGGCAATTTGAACATTATTAATAGACAGAATAGGAAAATCTAATGCCTTACGGCTACGGCCAAGACTGTCGGCGGTATTTAGTTTTTCGACGATATGATTCGTAATACGGCTTAGATAATCGTTATAGCTAGTAGAGCGAAATACTCCGGATGTCACCTCGAAATAGCCAGCATTAACACCGCTGAGTACTTCTTGATCAATCCACTGCTCGCGTTCTGGAATCATTTTGATAAGCGCGTCATAGCTCATCCCGAATGGTTTCAATTTCGTAACATCTAACGATGGAGTTTTCATGACAGACTCCGCCTCATTAATAATTAACGGAAGGCGAAAATCGTAATCCATATAATCGTCTTTTAATCCGACTGGAATTAAGTCGCCTTTAACTTTCCTACCATCGTCTCCAAGTTCTTCATCGCCATCCTCGACACCCATTAAGCCGCCGTTTACTAACTCGTCGTAGAAATCGCGAAATGCCGGATGTTCTACGATCGATAAGACGTCGAAATAATTAGTTGCCGCCTTATGCTCGACCATAATCGCGCGACGGTTCTCATTTTTGAGCTCGTCGATTTCTTTATTGCCACGCCACATCAAGCGCAGACCGCGACCGATTGTTTGTTCTAGAAGAATTCCGGAAGTTGTACTACGTAGCGGAACGATAACGCAGATATTATTAACGTCAAAACCTTCGCGAAGCATTAAAACAGAAATAACCACGCGTGGGTTCTCGTGACGATCGAGCGCGAATAATTTGTTGCGAAGATTATTCCACTCTTCTTCGCCAACTTCGCCTTTCTTATTGCTGTGAATTTCTATAAATTCTTCTTGACTTAAACCTTCGAGCTTTAGAAAATTTGCAACTAACGGTACTACGTTTGTATCTTCACAAACTACCATCATCTTTGGTCGTTTGGTCGAATCGACATCCCTAAACTCTTCTTCGAGTTTTGCTAGTTTCGAAAGACCGGCGCGAAGCATTTGGCGTTGACCATCAGACAAATCCACCACCTCGCCGCGATCATTGCGCACAGCTTTAAAAACTAGAGCCTCAGTTGCTAATTCTTTACGCTCGGAAAGCATCAAAGTTTTCACTAAACCACGACGAATCGCGTCAGTTAAATCGAAATCTACAACAATGTGTGGAAAATAAACTTTTTCTTTGCCCTTTTGGTTGTATGGCGTGGCGGAAAAATCTAACTGCATAGCACGATTAGCTTTGCCTTCGGCGATGTAGCGCAAAGATTTTTGCCATTCAACTTCTTCCTTTTCACCACCCTTTATATTGTCGTGAATGTGATGGGCCTCGTCGTTAATCATCATAAGGTCCGGAAGATTGTGTAGGAATTCGAGCTCCTTTTTACCGCGGAGCGAATTATCTAACGAATCTAGGCTATTTCCCGCCGTAATACCCGGAGCAACCGGCAAGCGCCAACCGTCGTCAATGCCCGGTTCGTCTTCTTGCTCATCTGCCCCCATGAGTAAATGAAAGTTTGTAATAGCAATTAAACCATCACCGGTAACTTTACTACCAATTTCGGTTTTGGCGGCTACGCTACTCTGCAAAAAACCGTAAAATTCATTACGGTATTCTTCTGGCAAAAATAGATTCTCGAATTTCTTAATATCACACGTTTCGAAATTGCGAGTTTGGCCATCGTCGTTCATTTTGCCGAGGAACGCATCGAGCAAACGTTCATAGACGATTAAGCCAGGCGCAACAACGAGGAAATTCTTAGTATAGTTTCCTTCTTCGTTATGTTTGGCATTTAAGTATTGCCAAATCATTAAGGCTTCAAGCACCCAAGTTTTACCGGTACCGGTTGCCATTTTTACGCAGTATTTTGGGAAGGAATAAATATCGTCGCCAAGTTCACTCAACTTTGTACCGCCACGTTCCAATAGGAGCTGCGGAGCGATTTCATTATAAACATCAACAACTTTATCTTTTTTGAGCACTTCATGAATATAAATAATATTCATGATGGCATTACGCTGCCCAATATGGAAGTTCAGGTCGCGCATATCTACATAAGCATCGTCGAACCAGTAAGTTAACAATGCGCGCGTAGTTGGTGTGACAGATTCCATAAAGCTGCCGTCTTCCCAGGCTGCTTTGGCGCGTTCAGTTACGGCCTTCGCAAAGGCTAGTGGAGGATATTTGTAGCGTTTTTGTTCGTCAATTTCCATATATCAATCAATCCTTGCAATTACTTCACTTTCAAAGCCAAAGACGTCTACTGCCCTGATAGCAATAAGGCCAGTTGTATTGTTAAGCGGGAGCGTAACTTTGTTTACGACATGCAGTGCGTCACTATCGTTATCGGTATTTTGGCGATAATCCTGCCAAGTACTGCGGAAGACGTTGCCGTCAAAGTCGGTATCGATAGACCAATATTCAATTAGTGCAAGCGGGTCACGCGCAATAACTTCATTCATTTTTTCTTTATTCTTGGAATCGAGTGGCAAAGAATCCGAAGATAAAATTACATAGTTATCTAGCTCTACAGTAATTTCGTTGCCGTTCACGATTGGGTCTTTAATGGTGAGATACTGGAGTGATGAGAAGCGAACTGGTGTACGAATTGTACCGTCTGGATCGACCGCAACTTGGTCGCTAAGTTTCTTAAACGTAGTTTTGCTCTTCAATTGGTCGAGAAGATCTGGCGGGATAATTTCAATCGTCAGCGTACCATTCTTGTATTCTTCGAGCGTTTCCAAATATGCGCCAAGGTCGCTACGGAAATTCCAGCCGAGCAATGCAACTTTATCCCATCCGCCCTGAAAAGTATTCATTTCATCAAGCGCGCGTTTGATGGTATTTGCCGAAACTAATTCCGACGGCGAAGCGACATAAACGAGACGTTTCGTGCGCGGAATTTTGCCTAAGTTGCGACGCGGATTATCTTCTTCGCGGAACGGAACAGCACCATACAAGTTAATGACGATTTGATTTAAATCACCAACGCGGAAACGTGTACCAAAGTTTGTACTCATTTGCTCGCGCTGATAATCGCCAACGGATTGATATAGAAATTCACCAGCGTCGTTATCGATGAAACGTTTGCGCATAATCATAGTGGCAGGTTTGCCGATGTCCGAAGTAATCCATTTACGGCCAAGTTTTTCCGCTACCGCAGCAGTAGTGCCGGAGCCGCCAAAGAAATCGGCGACGATAGAGCCATTATTCGAAAAAGCCTTTTCTATTCTTTCCAATAGTTTTTCTGGCTTCTGAGTTCCATAATTAACTCGTTCCGTATCAAACGTTTGAAGTGATTGTATATCGCCCCACCAGTCCTCCATATGTTTTCCGCGGCCCAAATCTCTTTCTTTTCCATCAATACTAGTTCCTCCTCTTGAGTTAATGAGAGCTTGGGATTTTTCAGAATATGGCGCATATTGAGCATTAAAAATCGAATCATTACTTTTCGCGTAACAATAAAGTGTATCGTGCTTCTGGGCAAATTTATTCTTTGAAACTCCTCCGCCAGAATAGCCCCATATTATTTCATTTTTTAAATTTTCCTTACCAAATATATCATCAAGTATTACGCGCATATACGCGCCGACATGATAATCTAGATGAACACATATATTGCCCCGCTCACTTAAGAGCTCTCTCATAACTACCAACCGCGGATACATATATTTTAAATAAGCAGCTGTACCCTTCACGTCTTCGCCATCAATGTTCGCACTCCAAGTGTCAGCGTAAGCAAACTGCTCAAGCACGGTCGGTTTACTGTCAATATTCGCACCCGGAAGTTCTATTTTCGTACGATAATCTGCCTTGCTATCATATGGCGGATCAATATAAATCAAGTCAATTTTGCCGCGCATGCTAGGTAGGCCCGAAGCCGGGTCGCCAGCCAAAAGTGCCTGCATGACTAGTAGATTATCGCCATAGACTAGGCGATTCTTCCAATCGTCAACATATTCAATATCGTCGTTGAGGATTTCTGCCTGACTGCGGTCCTTGTGCGGCTGAATAAGTTCATTAGTTTGTAAAGTAATACGGGACGCAGCAGAAAGTCCGTCCAAAATTCTATTTGCTTCTCTGCGCCCCTCACTGACTACCTTTGGTAGCAGTTCAATGAGGCTGCTCATAATCGTAGGTTCCAATTACTCTTATGTTTGATAATTTTTTGGCACAGCAATTTAATAAAAATTGCAGCCCCCAAGTCGCCGGCTGGAACCTACAATTTCGCGTTTTAGGCAAAAACTATAAGACCGACTCCTATGGGAGCTGCAATCAAAGTTTTTGCAACGCGAAAATGCGTCAGCTAAAACGCGATATATTGTTAAATTGTAAGTTCCACCTTTATTATATCTGTTTTTATAGGGTTTGTGCGAAAAATCTTGAACTTATGCTTTTAATCGATTTTTATTGACGCTATTTTGAGTCGGGAATCTTGGTTTATCCCTTACGCAAATATTAAGTTCATCTCGCATGGACTCAATAAACAGCATACTAGGCCTCGCTAGAGTCCATGGGAAAGGAGTGATTTGAGTGTCTGCATTAAGTTGTGGATCGTGAGAGTTACGCTAAGTATCGATGTGACGAAGCGTAAAAAAGTGGCTCGCCGTTAGGAGAGTCACTTAAACCAAAACTTTGGGCGTAATCCTAGTTACGCGCCCATAATGTTATTATACCAAATCTTGAACTTATGCTTAGTTGAAATCCGAAATTCGATTCGTGCGTAAGCCGAAAAAAGTTAGCCGGTAACGGCTAACTAAAACAACCCGAGGATAGTTTCTAGAGCTATTCTCAATGATAATATTATATCGTATTTATGCTTGTGCTGTCGATTGATTGACGGTAGCTTTTCGCTCGGGGTTGAGGTTTGCTCCGTTTGAATGTTCCTGCGATTCGCAAATGAAACCCGGCTCGCTGAGGCTTCATTGAACGGTAATTCTAGATAGCTAGAGGTCTCGGAGGAAGTGCTTTACATGAGCGTACGGATAATTATCCTAGGCGTCAGTGTGGAGTTTGGAATTCGATTTCCGAAATTCAAAAAAATTCGTCGCTAATTAAATAGCGACGAACCAAACCATCGAGCGTAATTTCTAGAGTTGCGCTCATTAATGCTATTATACCAAAACCATTGCACTTATGCTTGTCGGTTTTGTAATTGACTATATAGTCAGAAACGCACCGCATGGTGTCTTAATGGTTTGGGCTGGCATTGAAGTTGTTGTTGAGCTCGCAGAGCTTCAATGAACAGGATTCTAGATAACTAGACGCTCTGAGGAAGGATGAACGTGACGATTACTATTCGAGTGTGGATAGTGGAGTTACGAATCCGTATCCGGTTTGTTTAGAAAAAATGAGTTAGCTAAAGGCTAACTCATCCAAACCATCGGGATAGTTTCTAGAGCTATCCCTCTGTAAGTTATTATACCATAGGTGCTATAATACAGATATGGCTATCGAGAGGGTGATTGATACCAGTCTACACGAAGACGACAACGAAGAACGTGCCGTTGAGTTTTCTCTGCGCCCGACTAATTTTGACGAATATATTGGCCAGCGTCGTTTGAAGACTAATTTGAAGCTCGCGATTGATGCCGCGAAAAAACGCGGCGATGTAATGGATCACGTGCTTCTGTATGGTCCGCCAGGCCTTGGCAAGACTACTATGGCCGGCGTGATTGCGCACGAGATGAATGCAAATTTTCGTGCTACTTCTGCCCCGTCGATTGAGAAAGCTGGCGACCTTGCTAGTATCCTGACAAACTTGACCGATGGCGACATTTTATTTATTGACGAGATTCATCGTTTGCGCCGCGCCGTGGAGGAGATTCTTTACTCCGCGATGGAAGATTACAAGCTTGATATCGTGATTGGTAAAGGACCGGCCGCGCGCAGCGTGAAGCTCGACCTTCCCCGCTTTACTTTGATTGGCGCCACCACACAAGCCGGCAATTTGGCTGGGCCGCTACGCGATCGCTTTGGTCATTCGTACCGCTTGGAGTATTATGCCGATGGCGATATACAGCAAATCATCGAGCGCTCGGCCAAGATTTTGGATACTAAAATTGACGCGGATGCCGCAAGGTTGCTAGCCACCCGCTCACGCCTGACGCCGCGCATCGCGAACAGGCTTTTGAAGCGTGTGCGCGATTACGCCGACGTGAATGGTGATGGTATCGTAGATGTGCCGACCGCCAAAAAGGCGCTCGACATGCTGGAGATTGACGAGCTCGGCCTGGATCCGGCCGACCGCAACATGCTCACATTGATGATTGAGAAATACGGCGATAAACCAGTCGGCCTAAATACAATTGCAGCACTAACCGGCGACGAAGCCTCGACGATTGAAGATTATTTAGAGCCGTTTTTGATTCAGCTTGGCATGTTGCAGCGCACGCCACGCGGACGCGTCGTGACAGACCTTGCGAAAAAACACTTAGGTTTGGAATAAAAAAATACCCCCTCAGCGGGGGTATTTTTGTAATTTTATAAAGCGATGTAGTTGTCTTTGTTGGAAACCCATTCTTTGATGGCGTTCGCGGTCTCTACTTCCCAATCTGCTGTGTCCTTATCTACTGAAGAAACGGACTGTGGACTGACATAGTAAATTGAAATTGTATCGTTGGAATAGACGGGATCGCCCGCGCAAACCCAATTTGCGCCGTCTTCGGAATAATCAACGCCGTTGCGGCAGATTTCAATGAAAGCAAGTGGCTTATTATCCGTGTCGTCACCTTGCGCGACAAAGCTAGGGACGGCTTGAGCGCCCTCCTTCTTAGTAGCGCCGCCAATGCTGAGATAAGAATAGTTCGGGCCACCAGCGAATTGGCGATATTCGTACTGGACGTAGTCCATCTTGGTGTCACTCGGAATTTTGAGACCGAGATCATAGCCATCAAGATAAATATATTTCTCGGATGTGCCTATTGAGTCGGAAATAGTAATCGTAGCACCATCGTCAGATTTCTTGATTTGGTCCGTTTCGAGCTCAACGATGCTACCGTCGGATTTTTCGATTTTAACGGCGAGATTGGCTGGCTTTGCATCTTTTTGCGTCATCGCATAAACGCCAAAACCGGCGCCACCGATGCCCACGAGTAAGCCGATCACTGCGAGTGCCACGAGCGCACCGCGACCGCGACCCTGTTGTTGCTGTTGACCTTGCTGTGCTTGTTGTTGGAAGGCTTGTTGCTCGCGGCCCATTTGACCTTGTTGCTGGCCCTGAGTAAAATCGGTTTGATTTTCCATATTAGTTTTCCTTGTTTTGCTTATGTTTATTATACCATAGTATGTTATTTTGCAACTTTGCTCACATCAATAACGCCGTAACGCAAGGCATTCGTAAGTTCTTCGTAGTGCGGCGGCACGAAATGCCCTTCGTTATATTCCTCGCGAATGCGATAAAGATTAAACCAATAGGCGGAATCGACTTCTTCGGGCTGGAGTTTGAGCCCATCTAGCGCGACGTCAATTTGAAGATAATAAATGTCCGAAAAAACGCGTTCTGCATCGATACGACGCGCGCAAATTAGTTTCAGTTTTTCTGGTGCAATTTTGATGCCGAGCTCTTCGGTAAGTTCAGTAGCGGCGCCTTCTGGGCTAGTCTCGCCAGCTTTAGGATGGCCGCCAGTTAGGCCATACATATTCCCGAAAGATTTGTTTTTGGCGCGTTTTTGAATCAGAAAATCGCCCTGCGAATTCTGGATAATAATCATCACGACAACGATGTAACTATCTGGCGGAATGCGCTCGCCGGCCGTAATGGTTTTGCCGAGCGGCTGACGATTTTTGTCGAATAAATCACGCTGTTCCATTTTGGCCTTTTTTCGATTCGACGGATTTGTCGGCGGCTTCTTGCAGCTTTTTATTAATATTCTTGTGGAAAGTGTCAATGTAGTAGCCGACAAAAGCGTCAATGAGCAACAAAACGCCAAAACCGATTAGCGCGATTCCGATGGATTTAAATTGGCCGCCATAATAGTTTTTGATGGCATTGTCCGGATTGAGGGTATTTGGTGCTAAAGAAGCATCGTTTGGATCATTTGGGTTGTAATAAATCTTGGCGTCGTTCGAATTCAGCAAATCATAGCCATCGAGATTATAAAAAGTTTTAGTATAGGTTTTGCCGTCGACTTCATATTCGTAAGTGATAGTACAAGTGCCGCCTTCGCCAGACGCACATTGTGGGATACCGGTATATTTAGCACGCGTTTGGGCGGAATATTTATTTCTGTCGATACCGCCGCCTATTTGCGTATTGAAAACAAAATAGAGACAGATACCAACGATGGCAAAAATCGCCGCCGCAATTAGGGCGCCCTTTTTGATGTGATAACCGGGTTTCTCTTCCTTGACTGGGGGATATTCTAGTTGTTGTTGGCTTTGCTCTAAAGTCGGCGATGCACTATGCTCATTCATACTATTTAAACTATAGCACGATGAGAAATTTTAGCCGAAGATGCCGCGCTTGGTGCGGGCGAATTCCTCGATGATTTCCTTTTGTTTGCGACTGAGATTGCGCGGAATTTCTACATTCACCGTGACGATATGCGGGCCGCGCTCGGAGTTGCGGAGGGTTGGCGCGCCATGGCCGGAAAGCTTGAAGTTTGTGCCTGGCTGAGTGCCGGCAGGGACTTTCATCGTGACGACGCCATCTACGGTTTCAACGTCAACCTCCGTGCCGAGCACGGCGTCAACCATCGGAATTGTAACCTCCGAAAGAATAAGGTCACCTTCGCGCGTGAGGGTCTTGTGAGCGCGCACGCGGACTTCAACATAAAGATCGCCACGTTGGCCACCCTCTGGCGCCGGACCGCCTTTGCCGCTTAAACGAATCTGCTGGCCGTCCCAAATGCCGGCTGGGATTTTAAGCTTAATACTTTCACCGTCAACGGAGATGTTTTTAGTGGTACCAAAAATTGCTTCTTTAAAATCAATCGTGACCGAGGTGCGCAAATCACGACCACGGCGCACGCCGCGGAAACCGCCACCAAACATTGCGCCAAGAATATCGTCGAGGCCACCAAAGCCAGCGCCACCAAAATCGAAATTGAAAGATTGACCGTTGAAATCGAAGCCGCCGCCAAACGGATTGCCGCCAGGGCCACCCGCCGCACTGCTACCTACGCCGGCATGACCGAATTGGTCGTAGCGCTGGCGCTTGGTCTTGTCGCTCAAAACCGAATAGGCTTCATTGGCTTCCTTGAACTTCTCTTCAGCTTCCTTGTTGCCCGGATTTTTGTCCGGATGATATTTGATTGCAAGCTTACGAAAAGCCTTTTTAATCTCATCATCAGATGCGTCTTTTTTGACGCCGAGAACTTCATAATAGTCTCTTTTACTCATGCATTATAGTATAGCGTTTAGCAGTCGTGGGGTCAAGAGTGCTAATTCATCATGACGATACCGACCACAATCAAGATGGCGGCAACGATATAATTGAGAATCATACGCCTGGTAAAACGTTTGGCGCGGATAAACTTCGGGAAGACGCGACCAAAACACAACGTGATAATAAAGTTGGAGAACAAGCTGGCGACGCGACCAATTGGCGACACTAGCGATACGACTGGCGCAATGACGAGGCCAAATTTATAGAGGATTTCCCCGCCAAGAAGCATTAAATTGTCGGCAAGTTCAGCTGCAAAATGTAATTTGTGTTTTTTGCCCGTAAAGAAGGTGGTGCGGACGGCATGACGCCAAGTTGGAAACATAATAAAACCAAGCAAAGCCGCTAGCAGCGAGCCAAGCTGGAAATAGAAAAAGCCCTGCGCGAAGCTAATAATAGTAGCCGGACCTTCGGAAATAAACATCGCATAAACGATGTCCGACAAAACTGAGAAGAAACAATAAATAATTGTAATAATGGCGACGCCGAAGTTTGGCTTTTGCTTTTCGCTTTTGGTTTGATTACCAAAAACTACGAGCGCTGATGCGCCAATCATGAACAGAAAACCGAGCGCCTGATTGACGGTAATAATTTCGCCGAGCAAGAATACGCCGAGGCCGATGGAAATAAGTGGCGCCACTTGGCCAAACACCACAATATCGATGTTGTCACCTTTTTGAATGGCCTTGTAATAATAAACAGCGCCAATTACGTTGATTATGCCGGCTAAAATCAAGCCGAGCGCGTGGTCGAGCGGAATCACCATGACGGCACGGCCGAAAACTGCGAACAAAATCAGCAGCGACACCGCAAAGCTGATGATATGCATCACTGCAAGCGAGCCGGCACGCTTTTTTGGCAAGGCGGTGTCGGTCAAATAATTTTGAATGTAGCTGCCTACGCAGTAGAAAATCGATGCAAAAATCGGAAAGATGGCCCACATCATATCTTTATTTTAGCATAAGCGGATTATTTTTGGGTGCGGTGTGCGACCGCAAATGGACTGGCGTCAGAGTCGAAAGAGTCGGTAATTTCGCGATTAAATAGCAGCGTCGTGACGTCGCCGAGCGTGAGGCAGCCTTGAATTTCCATTTCCTTGTCGAGGACGATGCAATAATCCGTATGCATACGTAGAAACGTGGATATGACCATTTCGAGCGAATAATCGCCGCGCACAAAAGCCACCTTGCGCTGAATGAATTTATCAATCGGCTGGTCTTCCTCGATTTTGAGCGGATCGATTTCATCCGTATAGACAAGGCCGCAGACTTGCTTGTCTGCGCCGAGTACTGGGAAACAATCAGCACCGGTTTTGTAGAGCTTATCGAGCAATAGCGGGCCAAGAAAATCGCCTTCGTGCAGGAACATCATGTCTTTTTTCGGCACCATTACACTAGAAACGGGAATTTTATCAAAAGACATCGCACCAGCAATGAGATTACGTTTATCATCTGGCAAGACATCTTTGGGCGTGCGTTTTAGGACGGCCACAAGTTCTTGTTCGGTTTCCGGCCGAAAAGGTTTCACCTTTTTCGGTGGGCGATATTTTTCAAGCTTCGGATCAAGAGCCACCACCATCTTGGTCATGAGCTTCTGAAAGAAGTTCTTCGTCATGCTATAATTTTAGCATGAATAAGTTTACAGTAGTGGCTATCGTTTTCATCGTGGCCTGTTTTGGTGGATTAGTAGCCTGGTCCACACTCAGATCTTCTGACTCAACCACAGACTATAGCAAATATAATTCCGCAGAAATTATTAACGGCAACGAAGATAACGGCGGCATCGACGAGCATGTGCGCGGCAAGGCCGACTCGAAAGTAATCGTCGTGGAATACGCCGATGTGCAATGCCCGGGCTGCGCGACGATGATGCCACGCATGACCAAGCTCTACACGCAATATGGCGACCGCGTCGCATTTGTATTCCGCAACTTCCCGATTAACGGCCACCAAAACGCCCGCGCAGCAGCGGCGGCTTGCGAAAGCGCCGGTTTCCAGGGCTATTACTGGGAAATGCTCGAGACGCTATATAGCAACCGCAACGATTGGATTGAGGCTTCCGGCAACACGCGCACGGATATTTTCGCGCGATTATTTAAGGAAGTCGCACCGGAAGGCGACGAGATGAAATTCCGTGGCGACATGAGCGACGGCAACATTGAGAAAAAAGTGAATTTTGATTACGGCATTGGCCGCAATGTAGATAAAGTCAACGCGACGCCAGCGATTTATATTAACGGCGAGGCGATTGATATTTCCGAGGGTTCGTTCGACGACGTGATGAAACGCATCTCCGACAAGCTCGATGCGGAGCTTGAAAAGGTTGGCGAAAAGACCGGCCCGCTCGAAACCGAAGAAGAATCCGAGGAGTAATTCGCAAGAGCATCAAAAAATCCCGAGAAATCGGGATTTTTGCTTACATTTCGATGTATTCATTCCACCGAAGTGTATCCACTCGGAGCGTCCCCTTGCGAGTACGCTTTTTCATGGTGTTCTCCTGCTTAGTAATGACCTGTGTTCTTACGACATTTTCCCCAAAATCCGATATGCGGATCCGAACACAGTGATTAAGATTTTAGCAAAGAATGCTGTCTAAGACAAGCATAAACTTTTTCTACCCCTAGCGACTCTTGAGAGCTTCTCTAATGCGTTCCTCGACCGAAAGTTGATTATTGACGCCTTCCAGGGCCTTTGTGGCGTCGACGAGCGTAAATCCGAGGGCCATCAGCGCATCGAGCGCTTCGTCGTTCATTGGGATGGCGCCTCGCTCTGGCTCAGTTTTGCGGCCATAATAAGTTGGCAAGCCGACTTTGTCGCGCAAGTCAACAATCACGCGCTCGGCGGATTTTTTGCCCACACCGGCGGCTTTGGAAACGTAGCCCGCGTCGGCGTTCGCGATGGCGTTACGCACTTCTTCGACTGGCGCGAGGCTCAGGATGGCCATGGCGGCCTTTGGGCCAATACCCTGCACGGAAATTAAAAGTTCAAAGAGTTTTTTGGCGGCGAGGCTAGTGAAGCCGAATAATTCTTCGGCCTGCTCGCGAATGTGGTGATAAGTGTAAAGCTTGACGGTATCTTCAAGACTAAGCGTGTCGAAATCGATGGCCGTAAGAGTCACCTCGTAGCCGACACCTTGGACGTCAATAATGACAGAGTTGGCAAATTTTTCGGCCACTTGGCCACGGACGTGTGCAATCATGGCTTTATTATATCATCTGACGCATGAAAAAAGGCCCGCCATTAGTGGCGGGTATCTTTCTTAGTGATGAGCAGCATAGTCGGCGTAGAAAACATTTCCGCCGTATTCATAATCGCCTTGCAACGTGGCATGGCCGGCATGGAAATAGCAGTAGTCGGTTGACGGAAGCAGATAGGTGTCCGAATTTAACACCTCTCGCGGAATCTCGCGACAACGCTCCAGCGCATCCGGCTCGTCGATTTTGGCCGTCCAGAGAATTCCCGAGGGCGAGAACGCGTTTTTCATATAGATTACGTCCTCGATTGTGTTCGGGAATTCGCCGCTTAGCATGCGATTAAAAACCGTTTCGGCGACTGCGGCGCCACCTATGCCACGACATTCGTGGTAGATAAGGCGGGCCATCAGCTCGTTTTGTTCGTCAGTCAAGGTGATTGATGCATAACGGCCTTTACCGATTGCGACCGCAGCCATCACTTCAGGCTCTACCCCGTAGGCGGGCATTTCGACAATAGTGGTTTCAACAATTTCTTCGGCGACTGCGTCCGGTTCGGATTTCTCAGAAACCGCTTCTTTTGACTGAGCCATCTTTGTAGACTCGCCGGGAAAGTCGACGACTTTGGTGGAACTGTCGATGGTTACCATGGTGGGCGGCTCGACCGCGTTGGCGTGAGTCGGACGTCCTTCGTCCGGTAATGTTGTAGTTACATCTTTCGCCGCTAGACGGATGATGCTGGCAGCTACGTTCTCCGTAGTGAGTTCGGGTTGCGTCGAATCAAGATTGTCAGCTGCTGCCACGAGCTTGTTGCCGCGAAAATAGCCGCTTAGGCAGATGATAATGCCGATAATTAGCCAAGCGACAGCAAACATCGTACATTTTCTGACATAATTTTCCATAAGGTATAATCCCCTCCTTAATACTTTTGGAACTATTTATGCGTACTCTCTTAAAGATCGCGAGCCTTAAAAACGCTCGCATCTTATTATTTTATCACAGATTTGCTTTTTTGTCAAGAATAAGCGCTATTGATAGGCTAGGCGCGTCATGAGAGCGTGGGTGATGGCGGCTGCGAGCGCGTCAGCGGCGTCGTCTGGCTTCACAACCTCTTGCATGCGCAGATATTCGCGCACGGCTTCCTGCATCTGTTTTTTATTGGCGCGACCGTAGCCGGTAAGAGTTTGTTTGATTTGGAGTGGCGTATATTCGGCAATTGGCAGATTATGCTGACGGGCGACTAAAATACAGACGCCACGCGCTTCAGCGACGGTGATACCAGTGGTGATATTTTGGTTGAAATAGAGTTTTTCGATGGAAACTTCGTCGGGATGCGTCTCGTCGATAATCTGGTTTAGAGATTCATAAATGTCCAGTAGGCGATCTTCCACGGGCGTATGTGCAGGCGTAGTAATCACGCCGGCCGTAACCATGCGCGGCTGCTTATGCGTGACATATTGCACCACGCCAAAGCCGCAAATGCCGGTGCCCGGATCGATACCTAAGACTCTTTTCGTCGACATATCTTAAGTATAGCGGTTTTTATCTCTTTGCGGAACTGGAAGATAGCGAAAGCTGCGCCGCCGACGATAAGAACTGCAATAACGATGCCGGCGGTGAAAATTTGCGGACTGTCGTATTCTTCGTCGGACGAAGGCGCGACGGGATATTCTTGAGCAGTGTTGGTGCGAACTTTGCGACAGCGGCCGGTGTCAGGATTGCGCTCGTAACCATCTTTACAAGCGGAGGCTTCAGTTGTGGTTTTAATCTTATTGCAGCGACCGGTCAAAATATTAAGATAATAGCCATCTTTGCAGATTTTTGTGGTGGCGACCTCGATTTTCTTACAACGGCCAGTGAGTGGGTTTAAGTACTTCCCCTCTGGGCAAATCGTGGCGCCGACCGTTTCTTGGCTTTTGATACAGTTGCCGGTCTCGGGATTGATGATTTTGTCTTCTGGGCAAGTTTGAAATTGTTGATAACTATTCTCTGCGCCCGGAGTAGGCATGTAGGTTTGCAGCCAAGTTTCATCAGCCGCGCCGAGATTAAAAACGGCGTACGACGTGCCCTTTTTCTGACCGTGAGGATAAACGAAATCGATGAATATATCACCGGAAGTATCTTGAATGTTGACCGTGTTGAAGGTGGAAGGATTCTTTGTAAGCGATAGTGTGGAATCTTTGAAGGCGAAATACTGCTTCGAATCAAGCTCGCCACTAAGTGTAAATGAGTCGGTTTTGTAGCGAATTTTACAGAGGTCGAGTGTGATAGTCTCCTCGGTAGGGTTATATAGCTCAATGAACTGCTCGTCGGCTGAATCGGCATAATAACTATAGATTTCGGTGACTACAATATCGCCGCAGTGCGACGGAATTTCGGGCGGAGCAGCATCAATAATCGCCTCGGGATTAATCTCTGGGCGATATATTTCTGGCGCGAAAGTGCCATCAGACTGGCGTAGGTAGCTAAAATTTGTTGCGGCGGCGGTGGAAAATTTGGACACATTCAAATCACATTCGAGCTTCCCCCAACAAACTTCGTCGAGCTTCTCTTCGTCTTGCCAAAGCTGGAGCATGCCAGCCGTCGCCGCCATGCCGCTACTGGAAAAGTAATATTGATAAGGAGTGTCGGCAAAATCGGCAAATTGCGGGCTATTTTTGAAGCCGAAAACTACCCGATCGGCCGCAAGCGACCAATAATCTGAAAAGCTGAGCGTGCCGGCAAGCTTGCCCGAGCTATTAAAATAACGCAGCTCAAGACCGGCGAGCGGAACATCGCCCTCGCCAGTATGCGCCAGCTCAATAAAATCGTAATTTTGCGCGGAAAAATCATCCTTAAAGCCGGCATTAAAGGCCGAAATATAAATCGGCGGCGCGTCGGCCGCAAAAACCGGAGCGCCAACGAACGCAGTAATAATTACCGAAACTAGCAATAAAAATCGTTTCATTCCCCTAGCCTGACAGTCAACTAGAAAACCAACAAGCGTAAGTGCAATAATTGCCCAAGCGTGCTACACTTAAAACATGAGCGATTTACTGAGTATTGCGACAATCGCTTTGGCCGGTATAGTTCAAGCTTCCCTGCAACTAAGTCTGGGTGGTCTTGTTTTGCTATACCATTCTAGTATGGGGCGGCATCGTCGCCGCAAAACGCGCTATTTAGCAAAGAGTTACATCTGGGGCGCACTGACAATTAGTTTTTTGGCCGCCTGTGCGGGTGCTTTCTTGATTGAGCGCCTCTTTAAAGGCGCAGTTGCGCGCGAGGCGGTGTTCGTTATTTCTGGCATCTTGCTCGCGTCGGCAGTAGTGATGTGGCTGTTATATTATCGTCGCGGCCGACAGACGACGCAGACTTGGCTGCCAAAGAGCTTGACGCGTTACATTACGCGACGGGCGAACGGCACGAGCGACAATATTGAGGCGTTCTCGCTAGGGATGTTAAGCGCATTTGTAGAATTGCCGCTAACGATTGCGATTTATGCCGTAGTGGCAAACTGCCTCGTTACAACCACGCAACCGTTTATCGCGCTGGGCGTATATTTAGCAGTGGTTGCGATTCCGATGGTGACACTAAAGCTGCGCATCAAAACTGGACGTAACGTGGCCGAAATTCAGCGCTGGCGCATTCGCAACAAGGCATTTGTGCGTATTATATCTGGAACCGGCTTTGCCGTACTAGCCGCATTCATCCTAACCTATTGGGGACTCTAAATGGCGCGGCGCAAAAAGATTACTTATGAATATTCACATGATGGTGTTAAGCAGAGCGTTTTGCGCTATGCGAAGGGCGTCCGTCAACCAGAAGGCTGGGCCGAACAAATGGCCGAACGCGTAGCAAAAGTCACCGATAAATGGATTGCTGACAAAGATCTTGTGACCGAAGACGACCTACGCGAAGTGATTATCGCAGAGCTCGAGCGATTGAATGAGGATGTCGCTTTTGCTTATCGGAATCATGATAAAATAATATAAGATGAAGAAACGTTTTGATTATGATCTGGCTATCCTTGGCAGCGGAGATGCCGGAGGCGAAGCGGCGTTAATCGCTGCGAAATCAGGACTCAAGGTCGCCTTAATCGAATCGCAGAAGTGGGGCGGCTCGAGCCTGAATTACACAAACGTGCCTTTGGGCGCGTTATTCCATGCCACCCAACTATTCCGGGCTGCGACGGAAGGCGCTAAATTTGGCTTGTCGAGCGCAAGTTTGCGTTATAACTACCCAACGCTAAATAACTGGAAGAATGTCGCGATGAAACGCGCGCATGCCAACAGTAAAAAAGATTTCGAAGAAGCTGGCATCGATTGCATTCATGGACTCGGCCGTTTGCTTTCGGCGCACGGAATTAGCGTTGGTGAACAAAAGACCATCAAGGCAAAAAACATCTTGCTGGCAACCGGCGCGAGCATGCTCGATACGGGTATCACGATTCCGGAAGATTTTGATTTTTGGCTCCCAGAAAACGTGCTTGAGATGATTCGCCCGCCAAAGACGATTTTCATCGTGGGCGCTGGACCAACCGGCTGTGAACTGGCGCAATTCTTTGCCACGCTCGGCACAGAAGTAATTATTGCCGATATCGCTGGTCGCTTACTGCCACGCGAAGATGAAGAAGTTGGCCAAGTTTTGGATGACGTTTTTAACAAGCAAGGCATCAAAGTTTTGACGCAGTCGCGCGTGATTGCGCTCGAAAAAGACAGCGTGGCCAAACGCGTGATTTTCCTCCGTGGTGGCCAAGAAAAATCAGTGCGCGTGGATCAAGTTTTGCTCTGCACCGGCAGCGCGCCAAATATCGACCTCGGCCTCGAAAATGCCGGCGTCAAATTTACGCGCAATGGCATTCAAGTTGACGACACGATGAAGACCTCGCAGAAGCATATCTATGCGGCTGGTGACGTCGTAGGCGGGCATAGCTCTACCGAGAAGGCGCTCATCGATGCGCGCGTAGCGGTGTCGCATATCATCGGGCGCAGCAAAGCGGTGGTAGATTACCGCGGCGTGATTCGGATGACTAACATTGTGCCAGAAGTGGCCAAAGTAGGTGTGACGGAAGACGATTGCATCCGCGCGGACCGCAAAATTTCGAAGCTTGTGCTGCCGCTTGATGTGGTGCAAAAATCGAATATTACCGACGAAGACCGCGGCTTCATTAAGTTGATTTGCACAAAGAAAGGCGGAAAACTGCTCGGCGCAACGATTATGGCGCCGCACGCCGGTTTACTCGCACAAGAGCTCGCTATGGCTTTAATGCTAGATCTCACCGTGTATGATTTGGCCCGGATGCCACATCTCGCAAATGATTGGAGCGAGCTAGTGCGCACGGCCTGCGAAAGGATGTAAAATGCACAAAAGGAGCTCCGCTATACTGATTGCTATATTGGTGTTAGTTTGTAGTGCCATCATGCTTAGCTTAGTGCCAAAAGCTAGCTATGCCGACAACTGTACGAATTTAATCAATGTTGGCGACTGCAAAGATATGGACGAAAGCAATATTTGGGGAGTCGTAAATGTATTTCTTGGCGTTTTAGCTGGCGGGCTGTTAGTAGCTGGTACGATTGGCATCATTATCTGTGGCTACACCGTTTTAACGGCGCGCGATGATGTCTCAAAAATTGAAAAAGCCAAGAAGCGTCTGTGGGAAATTGTTATTGGACTATTGGCATTGGTGATATTCCCCGCAATTATTAACTTTGTATTGCCAGGCGACACGCCTAGCGAGGTGGACACGGATATAACCGTTACGCCAACGACAACATCAACGCCGTCAACGCCTAGTGGCGGTAACGCAACCGACGATCCGGAACGCCCTGCTAGTGAAATAGTAAAACCGGGCAAAACAAGCATGTTAACTCAGCCAGTATAAGGAGGGCTATGCAAGATAATAATATATCTATGAGGCCAACAGTCTATCGGGATAGGCTACAGCCATCAGAGCCGGCACGTGAAAAAACACATTCGCCAAAACGGAAATTGATATTATTTGGCGGCGTTACGCTCGCGATTGCACTAATTGTGGCTGGCATTTTCGTACAATTCACTAGCGAAGTGCGCGACGAGAATGGACGTTCAATTGCCGATTTAGATAAGGAGATTACGTCTATTAAAGATGAGCTTGCGCCAATGTATAGCAAGCAATTAGAAATATATCACTCGGAAGGCATGAGCGATAATTACTTTGCCCAAACGGAATTAGTATCTCAAAAAGAGGATCAGCAAATCGAACTAGAAAAATCCCGCAATGTACTAGCGGAGACGGAGGCCGACAAGAGCCTGAGAGGAACGGGCGCGTTGTATTTCTTTATCGGTGCTTTATTTATATTCGCCATTAGCTTTATAGCCTTTAAGATAATGTGAGAGGAAAAAATATGAAGATTAGAAAAACAATTAGCCTTTCTCAAATAATATGTATTTTGGCCTTAAATGCTTTAATTGCTGGCGGTTTAGTTTTGGTGACACAATCGAAGTTCAACCAGAGCGTTACGGCAGCGGGCGGTAGTTATATTTATAGATCTACTAATAATTACAGCAAAAAAGTTCCGCTTCCGGCAATAACCTATTCTGAATTCGTGAGTGGCTCGAGCTCATTAGGCGATGGTAAAACGTATTATCCGCAAATAAAAGATTCGCGCAAATCATATCTTGGCGAAGTGGGCGCAGTCCGCGAAGACTGCGAATCGAATAACGTAGACTTATACCTCATTAGCGACGATGGCAACATGGCGACAGACGGCTATAACAAATCCAACGGCAGCGATGCCTATTATCAGGCCCAAACCGCGATGCTTTATAACACTTACGTTTTACAACACGCAATTAACTGTTCTACTAATTATGGTCAAAGAGGTGGTGAAATAACCCTTCCTTCTGGCACATTTTATTTTATTAATGGCCACAATAATATGCTGACCGAAAAAGAACGGGCCGAATATTATCAGACTGTTCTTGCTACGGGCAACGATGCAACGAAGCAAAAATTTCTAAATAGGAATGATACGAATCATCCTGAAAACTACAAGAAAGAACAGCATATTATTAAACCGCAAGATAATATGTTTATAAAAGGCCACGATACCTCTGAGGGCGGCTATAACACCACCCTGAAACCATTCACGGATGCTAATTATACGGCGTCGGCAGCGCCAGATATGTTCTTCTTTAATGGCTGGAGTGCCTCGAATTTTACCGTCAAAGATTATCTGAAGAATAATCGCTACCAAGATTTTATAATAAACGGCGAAAAAGCAATCGGCACAAATTATACTTCGGCTGGCAAAGGCTTCATGTACAACTTATTCGAAAATACCGACTGGAATAATATTACTGTCATGAATACCGATGGCACCGGTTTTGGCGTCGACGCGCCAATTAACTCCGTCATCAACCGTAGCAAAGCGCAAGGATGCGGCAAAGGACTTTCCGATCCGACGAAGAGTAGCGGCGCTTCCGGTTTTGGTATCGGAACTGGCGTGGCAGACAACGAAAGTATGGAGATAATTAATAGCCAAGCAATCGGAAACCGCTTGTTTGGTATATTCTTTGAACATCAAAACCGCTTTATTAGTCAGGAAAGCAACAAAGATAATTACAACGCCACAAAGGGCTCATTTAAGGTTACCGGGAATACATCGGAAGCGAACTGGTATAACTATGGCGGATACCGCGCAAACGATTTAGTTTATGGCGATAATAACAAAAGTATTGTTTCGTGTAAGACTCTAGATAGAAGCCTACCTGGTGGTCGCGATGATTATCTAAAAAACAGAGCTTGCACCAAAGAGAGTGTATATATCGACGACGATTCAAGAAATGTTTCAGCCGCCGGTGTTAGCACTAGTATGAAGTCGGCCGATAGTCGTACATTGTATTTTGAAGACGTATCGGAAAGTGCATATTATTACACTGCCGTAAACTGGGCCGTGAATCGCGGATTAATTCACGCCACCAGCACGGGCGCTCTTAAAGGTGGGCAAGCCAACCAATTACTGTTTGGCGTAGGCCAAATTACATCTCGCGCTCAAGCCGTGACATTCTTATGGCGTTATAAGAACCGCGCTGGCAATACCGTTACCGACAAAAGCGGCAACGTCATTTATACGCCAAACGGCGCAGGCGCCCAAAACAGCCAAAACGAGGTTAGTTGCTTTACCGACGTTCCGGCTGGCGCATATTATTCTCCGGCCGTGAAATGGGCGGAAGCGCTAAAAATCACCGAAGGAACAAAAGGCTGTACTGCGGATAGCGGCGGCACTTTTATGCCAAACAAAAGCATCACGCGCGCTGAGTTTATTACCATGCTTTGGCGTATGGATGGCCGTCCGAAAGCGCCGGACGATACGCGCGACTTTTCTGATGTCAAACCAACTTTAGATAACGGGAATAAGTCCTGGTATTACGATGCGGTGCGCTGGGCAGTGAGTGCCGGAATTACAAATGGCGCGGGCGGTAATAAATTTATGCCAGATGCGGAATGCACGCGCGAGCAATTAATATCGATGCTCTGCCGTTATGATGGCTCATGTAGCGTTAATGATGCTATAGATGTAATTAAAAAGACACAAGATAACTAACGAAATCCCCTCCATGCGAGGGGATTTTTGATGGAAAAAAAATAAGGCCGCTAGGCCGAGATAAAAACTTGGTGGCGGGGGTTGGATTTGAACCAACGACCTTCTGGTTATGGGCCAGACGAGCTACCAGGCTGCTCTACCCCGCGACGATACGTTGTATTGTACGCTTAACCGAACAAAAAGTCAAGCCATTCAGAGAAGTTGCTGCGATAGCTTGGGATTTCTTCGGGTGTTTCATTATATTTTTCAAGAGCTTCATCAGAATTTGCTGGTAAAATTACCATGGTTTCGCCAGGCAACATCTTCCCTGCTTTGGCGCGAGCAGTAAGCTCTTGATATTCGTCGGTCTTGTAATATTCCTGTTCGAGTTTGAGCGTGTCGACTTCGATTTTCATTTTAGTCAGCTCGAGTTGGCGGCCTTTGAGCTTTTGCTCCAAAGTCCAGTTGCGGGCGGTAGCATTGACGGTGCCGATAATGAAAAAGCCACACATAAAAATTGCGATGACAAAAACAATGTTATGGACCGTAAAGATGTCCTTTTTGCTATAGTAACGGAGGCGCCGAAAAGCTGCGACAATTTTATCCCGCATACGTTTATTATAGCAGATTGAAAAACCAGTAGCCTCTATAAGATATGGTATACTTGAATGCATGGGGGCATAGCTCAGTGGTTAGAGCAGTCGGCTCATAACCGATTGGTCGCTGGTTCAAGCCCAGCTGCCCCCACCAAATTTTGAATAAGTCGGCAAAACAGCCGATTTTTTGCGGGTCGACCGCGCGCATTCTAGTCTTGTCCATATTTGTAAATACAGAGAAATTGTTGTATAATAATATAAGCATTTTCAGTCTTTGAAAACCAATTTGCTCTTTTATATCACTAGAAAGGTAGGTAATACTATGCCGGAAAGAATCTTTGGACTCGATACTGGAGGATACGATCCCCAGAAAATTGACTCGATGGCAGACTGGGAGCTCTTCCTTGAATACTACTCAATCACCCTAGTTGCCTGGCGACTGAACCATGATACCGCTAGAGACTACTCGCGCGGATATATTTCGGACGAAGGTTACTCTGAGGCCGCGAAGTCGCTGGAAGAAATGCAATATCCAATCGAATACTTGCTCTACACTATTTCAAAGCGCAACGAAATACCGGTAAACGAGCCTGCCGCTGGTAACCACATCACGCCCGACCGCGATACTTTTATGAAATGGTATACGTACTACGACAACCATTTCATCCACGGGATGTCGGATGATACGTGGAAAGAATTCGAACAAAAGCGTAAAGAAGGTGCGGACATATCGCAGTATTTACCGGACGGAAATTGGCACAGTCAATAACCGTCACCCCTTTCTATCGGGCCCCGGCAACGTCGGGGCTCTTTTTTATCGGATATTAATGCATGTTATATCGTGTTTTTGGAGTGTGATTGTTTTTGTTTTATTGCCAAGTTTGATCACTACTTCCTGCTGACCGTCGGAAACATTCGCGGCCACCACTTCGTAGCCGGTTATAGTTTTGCGCGCGACGGCGGCGACGTCTTTCGAATCGTAATCGCAACGGATGATTTGGCTGCCGGCCGGATAGAGTTTAGTGAACTTTTTAAGCGCCACAAAAATTGGCGTGAGGATAAAGTCGTCTTCGGCTTCGTTTAGAATAACTGGACTTTTGACAAAGTTTTTGCAATAGCTTGGACCGCCATGCCAAGAAAGCAACATATTCCAATCGAGCCAGGCGCAAGTGCCGCAATTAATATCAGACATGATTTCGTAATAATACGGGTTGGCGGCGGTGGCCCAATCTTTTTCATCGTAGGGCGAGAAACCGACGCACATTTCCGAACTAACTAGCATGGCGTCGGGATATTTTTGGCGCACCTGCCACATTTGATCTGGATGCGTGCCATCATACCAATGAAAGCAAAGGCCGAAATTTTTAGCATTCGAATCGTATAGAAGTTGGTCAGCCACTTTGGCGAGCTGCTTTTTGTTGTGATCCCACATGAGGATTTTAACATCGGTGTTTTGAAGCTCGGTAGCGAGATATTTTCCAAGGCGGCGCTGGGCACGATACGAATAGATGCAAGATTCCCAGATTTGAATCGCGCGCGGTTCATTTTGCGGAGTGAGATAGCGGATTTTGACACCCGCATCCGCGTAAGCATCGAGCCAAGCGTGAATATATTTGACATAAGTGCCGTAATGCCATGGCGCTAGCACGCCACCGTGACGCTGCATAGGCGGGATCTTGAGGCATTTTGGCGGCGACCAAGGGCTGGCGATAATTTGCAGATTTGGCTGCTTTTTGAGTGCTTGATGTAACATCGGCAAAACCCATTGCTGGTCGTGCGCGATGGAAAAATCGCGCAAGTTCGTGTGCTTGGTATATTCAAACGATTTAAGGCAAAAATCATTGCTGCCGATGCTGACGCGACACCAGCGATAATCGGCGCCGTCTTTGCCGTAATATGCATCGATAAGCTTTTGTTGCTTTTTGGGACTAAGCTTCGCAAAATTATATGCCGTCGCTTCAGTAATTGCGCCACCCATGCCCTGCCAAGTACCCAATTCGATGTCTTTGCGGATGGTAATTTCGGTGCTCATTATTCGACTTTTTCGATTTTATCGACGAGAAGTTTGTCATTTTTGACAATGTAGGTGACTTTAATTTTGCCGTCGCGACGACCTACTGCATCGATATTTTCGGAATTAATAGCATTTTTGACAGATTTTACTTTGCCTTTCGCCGTAAGATAATCGTATATTCCATCGTTTTGGTTTGAGACTTCTTTGCCCTCTTCTACAGCCTTCGTTGCCTTATCGGCATAATAATTTAGGACTTCGTAAGGATTATCGACGATATATTTTTCATAGGTCACATAATATTTGCCGCTTGATTTAGAAATATCTTGGAGTTCATACTTTATGACTGGAATATTTGCAATCATCGATTGCGTAATATCGGATGCATTGAGGGTATATTTTTGCTCTTCTGGGACAAAATATATGTGTCTGTCCATTAGAAAAGGCGTGATACCGATACCGTCTATATCTTCAGCTTTTAGCTCGACATTAAAATGATCTTCAATGATTGCCTTAATCTCATTGCTAGAAAGAATATCTTTATCGTGTTCGCCATACGAGTACGCAAGGGCGTAGGCAATATATTTATCGATATCCTCAGTCTCGACGCTTTCTACTTCTTCGAGGTAGGAAATTGTATCGGCGCTAGTGTCAACGATTTTCGCATGCTCTAGATCGTTTACATGATGGCTCGTAACAATGAGTGTAGTAATGAATGCAACCAGAAGAATACCAACTGCAATAGGCCACAGAAGCTTAACGTTAAACTTGCGTTCTCGCATATACACTTCTCCTTTTATTTATGAGTCTATTTTACGGCTGCGTGCGCATCCATTCAAGGATGCAGTACGGATGGCCAGTCTCTTCGTCAACATAATCGATGGCCTCGTAGAGGTACTCGATTTTGGTCGGAATCTCTGGTTTCGCTTGGGTGGAGCCCATGATTTTGCCGTCGTAATAATTAAATTTACCTTGAATATTTTTTACGCCAATGCCGGATGGAGTGTAACTCTGATTGGTAGTAGTTCCGACCGCATAGACGAATGGGTCAGTCAAGGACACATCCGCAGTATCGCGGCCATAAGTTGGCGAGCCAACTACTTCAGGAACGCCCATGGTTACTTCGCCATTATTGACATAAATGCCATAAGCCGCCCTACCAGTAGAATAGACTGTGCCAGTTTTTAGTACTACCGAATTGCTATTATTGTAAATACCATAAGTCGTGGCATAATAGTTACTCGTCCCATCCACATTAATATTTACTTTCTCGAGAGTAGCCGTGCCGGAGTTGTAGATGCCGTAACCGGTCGAGAACGTATGGCTTGCCTCATCTTTTATGGTGATGGTAGTATCGCCAGAAATATTTAAGACAGCGTTTACATTACTATTATTCACGCCATACACATAAGATGTTCTAGTTCCTTTTACTTGCAGAGCAATACTCGAATCGTTTATGCTCATAGTTCCGCTGTTTGAAACAGCATTCTCATAAGTACTATCTTTTGTCTCGCGAACAATAGTACTACTGCTAATATTGAATGTTCCGGAATTATTATTAATGTATCCAGTTAGAGCGTTGTCGTCGAAGCTCGTAATTGCCTTGCTAGAATTATATATATATCCATCCAAGGTATTGCCCGATATATCAACATTACCCTCTGCGGAATTAATATAAATGGTGTTTGTTGTTGCTTGTAGCTGTGAGTTAGTAATTGTAACCGGTTTCTTCGACGATGAATAGATAGCATAGTTTCTGCTAGTAATATTCATATTATTCAAATCGGCTTCACCTAAGTTATAGAAAGCCGTATTAGTTGACGTGATTGTCGTATTTAACATATCAATATCAGCATTTGCGGTATTTTTAACTACATATGGAGCTTGAATCTTAATGCCGTCAATTTCCATAATTGCATTGTTTGTAATCAAATAATCGTCGCTATTCGCCGTTCTGGAGTATTGTAGATAACCAGTCTTATCTTCACTCGAGTCAATAATCTTAACTGTGCCATTGTTGGTAATTGGCTTAAAGGTTTGAATATGATTGCCGGCTAAGTCTATTACAATATTCTTGCCAGCTGGAATCGTAATCGTATCTAAGTTGAGCGCGCTATCCGTCAACACGAGCACATCTCCATCCTCCGCTTCATTAATTGCGGTCTGAAGCGACTTATAGCCCGTACCGTCTATTTCAATATATTCCGTAGCTTCTACGAGATAATCTGCGTGATATTCTTCGCCATCAATTACGTCAGTGTCGTGGTAAATTTTTGTTTCTGTAGCGACTGACTCGATCGAGTTGTCATTATAAGCGTAAGTCTCGCCCTTCAATACGCCATCATAGAAGTTGTTAGTACCGCCATAGATGCCGTATAGGCCACCAATAATTTCCGGAGATTCAATGTTTAATTCGCCATCATTGGCGCCAATGGTATTAGTGCCACTATATAAACCGTACTGCGAGCCATATATTTTCCCGCCTAAAATCGTATTAGTGCCACTACTAATTCCAGCGCCGCGCCAAGACGTGGAGGTCCCATCATAGACGGCGGTTATTTCAGTATCGTTAATTACGTTCGTGCCGCTATAGATGCCATATGCGTCACGTTCGGCAGAATGTACATTTATCTTAAGCCCAGATATAGTATTCTTGCCATTGTAGAGGCCATATATATTTCCTTTTGCAGCTTCAACATCAATCTCGCCGCCAGTGAATGTATTTGTAGCAGATCCGCTATAGTTATAGATACCAGCACTAGAGCTAGTCGCCGTAGAGTTCATGCTAACTTTACCGCCAGACATATTAATTGTGCCGCCAGAAGTATAAATTGTATAATACGAGTCTGAGCCAGTATATGTAATATTGGCTTTTACCTCACCGCCAAAAATTTTCAGCGTACCGCCGGCATTGTAGATGGCAGTGATAGTAACGCGGTAGCTAGAATCCGCAGTGCTCACAGATACTACGCCGCCATTAATGTTCACCGTGCCAGTGTTAGTATTGTACAGTGCCTCATAGCGTCCGTTTACCTTGCCAGAAGAAACAGTAAGCGTGCCAGTATTTTTTATTGTGGCTTTTGTTTTCGTATTATCTACGTTATTCAATACGCCATTTTTTTCAGCACTATTATCCACTATAGTCAGCGCGCCGGCATTATTTAATGTTTGATAATAATTGATAGTGTGCGAATTTAGGTCGAGAGTTATATTTTTCCCTGCTGCTATCGTCGGTAGCTCCGCCGGAGTAGTAACAGACGCAATAACTTTTATGGTTCCAGTGTCGCCAGTAATTGCATTGTAGGCTTTTGTAAATGAGTTATATTGAACACTATTAACCTCAAGGTAATTTTCACCTTCTTCAAGCCAAACATTCTCTTTGCCGTCAATAGTCTCAATGTGATATAGAGTTCCATCCGGAATAGCCTTAATGGAATCTGTATAATAACCAGCTGTACCTCCGATTAAAACACCATCATAGAAATTATTATTACCGCCATAAATACCATAGAGACCGCCTTCAATGCGAGGGGATTCTATATCGATTTCGCCGTCATTAATACCTATATAATTCGTATATGAAGTACTACCATATATACCATAATGCGAACCGTATATTTTACCACCAGTAATAGTATTGATTCCAGATTCAATTCCTACGCCTCTCCACGATGAAGATGTCGCAGCGGAGATAGCCTCAATGTAAATATCTTTAATAGTATTAGTACCGCTATAAATACCATTAGCACTATAGCCATCGCTACTCACCTTAATCGACGCGTAATCGATTTCATTTTTTCCGCCAGATATACCGTACGTATAACCAGAAGTTCCAGTATTCTTAATAACTATTTGGCCGTTTGTATATTTGCCATTTCCCCCACCGTTATAGTTGTATACACCATATGCCGTACCGGCATTATTAGTACTGACTATAATAGAACCGCCATTCATGCGAGTCCAGCCGGAACCTGTTACGACAGTCCCGTGAGTATACCCGCCCTTCATGTTCTCTGCGATTACCTCGCCACCATTAATAGTTACAGTTCCGCCAGTATTGTAGATTGCCGTAAAGTAGCGATTATTGCTAGACGATTGAGACGAATTCGCAACTACTTTTACATCCCCACCGCTTATCGTGAACGAACCAGCATTATTATGAACGCCTTGATATGAGGCTAAGATGTGCCCACCGCTAATCAGAAGGTCATTTGATGTATTATATACGGCAGGATTCGATGTCGATGTCGAGATGATGTACGAATCGTCGTCCATAGTTATCGTGCCACCATTCGTAACTTCATATACAGTATAGCCATTCGACGATGTTAGTGTTGCATTACTAAGTACAAGGTCTTTCTTATTGTTTAACAATGTGTTTGCGGTAATCTCGCTAATTTTTGCGTCAATCACGGTTAAGGTGCCATTGTTAGTTATCGTGCTTGAATTGATCAAATTGCCGACATTATTTTTTTGATCCGTAACTGTCAGTTTACCATTAATGGTTACTACATCGCCAAGGTGAACGTTATAGCCGACGAGATCAAACTCAATTTCGTCGCCTTCGTTAACCGTAAGCGGATATGATGCATCAAAACTGCGAACGGCGTAAATCTTATAGCCAGTAATCGCCGAGACGTCAATATTGTCTTGAACATTATAGTAATAGATATCACCATGGACCGAAGTCTTCGTAACAGCGCGGTCGGACGATTCGAGCTGGACGCGCTGACAATCTTTTTCATAGTTATGATCGACAAATGGGAAATAATATACCACCGTGTCGTCGAAAGTATTGCGATAATATGGCGAGCCATCGTAGCCGCCGACTAATGCTAAGTCGCCTTCGATATAACCATCATAGAAATAGAAAATATTATTCTGTCGCAAACCGACATCGGTGCCAATTAAAATGACGGAATCATTTTCAACATGCGAAGTGTCGTCATCCTTTAGATCGTCGATGCCCATCGTGAAGGTACCGCCGTTCGTGACGGCGGCGCCATCAGGATTCTCGATGGTGCCGTTAACCAACGTAAGGTCACCTTCACTGGTATTATGGATGAATCCAACAACTTTATGGCCGCCAAGGTCAAGTGTGACATGCTTCGTATTAGTGACTTCCTCGGAAGTGTCTATAAGGAGTTCGATAGTGTCGCCATCGACCGCTACAGCTTCAGCCTTCATGATTGAGCTATAGAAGGTATCATCAATGCGCGCGACAATTAGCGACCACTTTGCGACGAGGTCCATATCGCCAGTAACTTCGACTTCATTCCCTTCGAGAATCGAACCGTCTTCAAGCTCCCAGCCATCAAAGATATATCCGTCGCGAGTTGGGTTTTCGCCGAGCGCAAGCGTGCCGTCTGCTTCAATAGCATAAGTGGTCGGATCGGTTTTTCCCTCGTAGATGCCACCATTCGGATCGACGCTCACGGTAAATTCGGAAAGACGCTCCCAGTTCGCCGTAAATTCCATGTTACGCTTAATGGTATAGCTAGATTCGCCCGTAGTTGCACCGCCGGTCATCGTCCAATTAACAAAGCTATAGCTGCGACGCGCGATATTGCTTAGGTTAACCGAGTCGCCATACTTAACACTAAGCGTTGTGGTTTCTGCGGAGCCATTAAATGTACCGCCGTTCGGATTAACCGTAACGGTAAGATATTTATCTTTGTAATTTGCATTAACGGTAAAATCGCTATTCATTGTAACGGCATTTTCGTCATAACGAACCTCGTCGATATCGGTCCAATAATCAAAATCGTAGCCGGTCTTAGTTGGCGTGTCGAGGTCAACAACCTCGCCTGGACGATAGCTAATCTTTAGAATTCCTGGAACGCCCTTATAATAACCGTCGCGCGTATTGATAGTTAATTTATAGTATTCTTCGTCCCAAATAACTTTAATAATTACATTGCTATATGGAGTGACGTTGTTTTCATCATCGATAGCGTCGCTTGGGTTGACTTCCCATTGCACAAAATCGAGGTCTTCATGAGTTGGCGTGCCAAGATGAATGGACTCGCCTTCGCGAACTTCGATTTCGTATGGTTCAGTATGGCCGTCATATTCGCCACCATTTGGGTCGATCATCATTGTGAAGACGCGCACGAAATTAACTTTCCCTTTAATCGTAAACGTACCCGTGGCGGCATGAGCATTGAGCGAAATTAGCGCTAGGCTAGGAATGAGTGCAAAGGCAAGAATCGCAACTTTGGCACGGCGCGGATTGCGCTTAATAAGAATAAAAGCGACAGCGCCAAAGATAATAGCCGCTACAGCTACGCCCGCGATAATGTCAACGGTTGGTGGGTTTACGCTATCATCTGCAGTATAAGAATAAGTAAAGGAAAGATTAAAATCTTCGGAGATGCTCTGCTTGTCTTCGTCGTTAGTTTTAATGGAAAGCGTGATGGAGCGGGTCTCGCTGGCAGAAAGCGTGTCACCGACGGCGATGCCATCGTAGGCGTATTCAAGAAAATCATAGGTAGAGCCAGAAAAGTCGATACTGTCGACAGTAATGTCGCTGGAGGTGGTGTTTTTAATTACTGCGTCGTAGGTTAGCTCGAGATTCGAATCTAGGAATGTGGCGCTAAAGTTATAGCCAGACGGAGCCTCATTTAGTTCAATTTTATCCGTCGCTGCGGAGCTCGGCTCGATTGATACAAGCTCGATACCACTAGCAGCAAATGAATTTCCGGAAACGCAAAAAGCCGCTAAAATGGCAACTAAAAACAAACGTAGCACCCTACGCACAAACACCCTCCTAAGATATGAGTTAATAAACAACTAACTCACACAATCCACTAACGGTTATTATAGTACGATTAGGCGCTATTTGCAAACGGCTCTTATGCTTGACTTTTTAAACCGCTTGTGCTATAATAGTATTATAGGGCGCTATTTCTTTAAATTGTCGACAACCCGCAGCGTGACGATGGATTCATCGTCTTTTTTAATGGCAATGATGTCGCCGGTTTGGAGTTTTTCGGTGCTGCCTTTGGGTTTGCGGTTTTTGCCGAGAATCGTCAGATCGGTATTGAAGCTCGCAATGTCGCCAACGTGCAGCTCATTAAACTCTTTGTTGATTTTGATGCTAAATTTGCCGAATTCTTTTTCGATAATGTAAGCATAAATACCGACCATTAGCGCATAAATTGCGAGGTAGATCCAGCCTTTTTCAAAGATCATAAAATAGACGCCAGTAACAAGCGGCATAATAATTAGCACTGAATAATAGCGCTTGACGGAGCGGCGTTCCTTGTAATCGTAGTGGTTGCGAATGAGTTTGATGGTGCCAAAAAACGAGGCGATATTAATGACGGCGCAAATCGTGCCGATAATGAAGAAAACCGGATTATTTTCAAGTGGAGTGATAGTGAGAATAGCAATCCCGAAAAATGTCGTGATGAAAACCGGCGTGAGTAAAATCAAAACGAGTGTTTCCCGCCATTTGAATTTCTTCATAGAAAACTCCTTAGTGAATTAATAACAATGATACCATGATTGGCATGATAACGATGGATAACAGGGTTGAGACAGTAACGAGTTCGGACGCTTCGGTTTGGTCGCCGCCGTATTTTGAGGCAAACAAACCTAGCGAGGTGGCAGTCGGGAGCGCTTGAATTAAGGTACAAACCGCGACGACTTCAATTGGGAATTGCAGAAGTGTAAGCAATCCGTAGGCAATTAACGGACCGAGCACTAATTGCGATGCGGCCGTAATAATAAGCTTCCATTTTTTAATTAACTTCAAGAATTTAGCGTTACTAAGCATGTATCCGACGCAAATTACGGAAAGCGCGGTAGTGGCGTTGCCGGTGAATTTAATAGCGTCAGTCGCGAAGCTCGGTAATTGAAAACCCGTAATAAACACAATTACGCCCAAAACGACGGCGATGATATTTGGATTCGTAATAACGTTCAAAATGAGTTTGCTGTCAACTTTATGTTTGAAGAGGTAAACGCCATAAGAGAAGAGCGCGATATTAAATGCGATAATAAAGCCGCAATATGGAATCACGCCTTGTTCGCCGAAGGTGCTGGCGATAATTGGATAGCCAAGAAAAGTGGCATTATTGAAAATTAGAGCAAATTGCGATTCGTAACGAAGTTTATCGTCGTAAAACTTTTTATTGAAAATGATTTTCGAAACAATTATTAGCGCCGTCATTACTAACACGCCAGCCAGCAGGCCAGCTTTGAATAAATCTGACGTCTCGTCGCTATAGCTGGTTGGAAATGCTGCAAAAAGCGAAGCTGGCATAAAAACTGTGAGAAGCAAATTAACAAGATCTTTATTGGTTTTAGGTGAAATGAGTTTCAATTTACCGAGCAAAAAACCGAGCGCCAGAATAACGCCAATAGTGCCGAGGCGTGAATAGAAGTCCGTGAGCTCGATTTGCATGGGCTACTTCTCTTTCTTTTCAGGTTTTTCTGGGTGTTCGATGCGATATTCTTTGACAAGTTGTTTGGATGTTTTGCGACCACCCACCTTACGATAGATTTCTTCCTCGAGAGCGAGAATTTTATCTAAGCGGTAACGAATGTTTTTATCGATATTCATATCGTCTTCAATGTTTTTATCGACGACGTTTAATTCGTGCACGAGTTTTTCGACGCGCCGCGATTCTTTATCGGCAGACATCTGCGAAAAGATTGCGATGGCAAGCGAAATTGTTGCCGTTAGCAAAAGAATCGTATCGACGGCGATGTCGTTGAAATTCTTGGATGAGAATATCAGCATCCCAAAGCCAAACAATGTAATGATTGATAATGAAATAGTTACAAATAATGATATCTTTCGTTTTTTATGCATAAGCGTTTCCCTACCCTTAATTATACCCCTCTGCTTGCAATTCGAACATCTCTTTATATATGCCACCTTGCGCAATCAGCTCGTCGTGCGTACCGGATTCGACGATTTTGCCGTGGTCGAGCACGATGATTTTCTCGGCTTTGCGGACGGTGGAAAAACGGTGCGAAATAATAACGGTGGTTTTATTCTCTTGTTTTTTGATGATGTTTTTGAAGATTTCATACTCCGAACGGGCATCGACGGAAGCAGTCGGCTCGTCAAGCAGTAAGACGTTGGGTTGACGGAAAAAGGCGCGAGCAATGCCGAGGCGTTGCCACTGACCGCCGGAAAGATTGGCGGCGTTCTTAGAATCGATATCTTTAGAAAGAATCGTATTGAGGCCTTCCTCGTATTCGTTAACTAAACCATCAAGGCCGGCATCTTTAAGGGCATCTTCAATATCGCGCTTACTATACGGGCGATTAACGTCGCCAAACCAAACATTCTCGCCAAGCGTGGCGAATTCGTAACGCGAAAAATCTTGGAACAAGGCGCCAATTTGATCAAGATATGACTCGCGGTCGATTTCTTCCATTGGGTGGCCGTCGATAAAGATTTTACCTTTAGTCGGCTGGTAGGCGCCAATCATTAATTTAATTAGCGTAGTCTTGCCGGCGCCATTTTCACCAACAATCGCTAGACTGTCGCCAGGATTGAGCGTAAAACTAACGTTCTTAATGGCGCGCACGTCCGAACGCGGATAAGTGAAGCTAACATCTTGAAATTCAATGGTTGGGATGTGGTCGATAATAATATCGCCGCTTTGCTGGGCTTTAGTTTGCATAAATTCCATGAAGTCGGTAGCGTTGACGAGGCTGGAGTTGATGTTTGTGATGCTACTAAAGAGATTGGTAATGCTGTCGTTGAGCTGAATTAAGAGCGTGCGAATGGTTAAGAATTGGCCAATTTCGAGCTTGCCGAGAATGATTTGAATGGCAACGAAAATTAGCACGACGTAGCTGACGGCGTCTTGGAGAATATTCGAGCCGAAACGCGGCCAAAAGAAAGCTTTGTTGTCGGCAATGTCTTGCTCTTGGCTGCGGCGACGCGCTTTAATCATCTGAGCCACGAGCGTTTTGCTAAGACCGTTAAGTTCGATTTCGAGTGCGGAGTCGGAATTGGTAATCTTGCGCTCAATTTGCCAGGCAATGCGGCGATCTTTAGTGAATTCACGCCAGTTGCGACGTTCACGCGCAGCGAGGCGCAGGCTAAGAATCGATGACGGGATCGCGGCGAGAACGACCGCAATCGTAATTAACGGCGAGGCAGTCAAAGTGGCGACGACGACGGAAATTAAGCCGACCACCGACGAAACGACCGTAATCGCACTCGAGGCGACATAATCAATGGAGCCACCAAAATCGCGCACGCGCTCGAATTTGTCGGCGAATTCCCGACTTTCGCGCTGAGCGAGCGGAATCTGAATATATTTCGTGGCGACCATCTCGCTGACATAAATAAAAACCTCTTGATTAACAGAAATTGAAAGCAAATGATAAATCGCGCTCAAGACAACGTTCGCGAGCTGAACACTAATTAGAAAAATAACCGCAACAATGAACGGCGTGAAATCGCCAGTATTGATGACGTGGGTGATTTCAGTGACGACATTACCAGCCAGGACGGCGGTCCAAGCCGGAATCGCGGAGCTAACGATGCGATAGAACCAAAAGAAGTAGCGCTTCGGACCGACGGCCTTCGCGTAAATATTCATGCAGTATAAAATCGATTTTAATGAAATGCGTGGATATTCCGGCCGTTTACGTTCGGCGGCTTTTTGGGCGCGTTTTTTGGCGCGCTCGTCGGCTTTACGCGCGCGTGATTCTTTCAACCGCGCGCGTGATTCGAGTAGCTTATTTCCCTTGCGTTCTCCCATCTATTCCACCGTTACGGATTTAGCGAGATTGCGCGGCTGGTCAACATCGTTGCCGCGTTCGACGGCCATATAATAAGCGAACAACTGTTGCAAAGTATTCAACATCAGCGGCATGAGCAATTCAATCTTACTATCGACGCGCACGACATCGTCGGCATCGATATCTTTCTTACTGTTCGTGAGGACAATAGTTTTACCACCGCGGGCGCGGACTTCGTGTAGACCGCCGATGGACTTTTCGAAGAGCCAGTTGTCGAGTACGTTGAAGACTTCAAAGAAAGTGTCGTCAACGAGCGCGATTGGACCATGTTTAAGCTCACCGGCCGCATAACCTTCGGCATGGATATAGGAAATTTCCTTGAGCTTAAGCGCGCCTTCGAGCGAAATCGGATATGCCGTGTCGCGACCAAGATAAAGTGCGTCGTTGTATTTGGCGTATTTTTTCGCCAAAGCCTGCATGGTGTCTTTGTGTGTAGCGAGGTTTTTCTCGATTTCTTCTGGTAAAATAGCAAGCTCGTTTGTGAATTTATGTAGCAATTCAGAGTTGCCACCATGATATTCAGAAAGCATACCAGCAAACATCAACATCACCACCACTTGCGCCGTAAAGGCCTTGGTGGAAGCGACGGAAATTTCCGGACCAGCGTGGACGTAAGTACCTCCGTCAACTTCGCGCGCGATCGTAGAGCCAACCACGTTGACCACGCCAAGCGTCTTAATACCGCGCTTTTTAATCTCGCGAAGACATGCCAAAGTATCGGCAGTTTCGCCAGACTGCGAAACGATTAAAGCGATGGAATCCTTTGGCAAATGAAAGGAGCGGTAACGATATTCGGACGCAATTACTACTTCTGTCGTAATGTCTGGAATCAACTGCTCCATATAATATGAAGCGAGCAACCCGGCGTAATAAGCCGTGCCACAGCCAACAATAACAATATGATGAACGTCGCGCATTTCTTTGGCGGTGAGGTTCGGGCCACCAAGATGCATTTTGCCGGTCTTTGGATCAATGCGGCCGGAAAGTGTATTTGGCAATGTAGTGGCCTGCTCCATGATTTCTTTGAGCAAGAAATGATCATAACCACCTTTTTGAATTTGCTCGACGTCGCCTTCAATTTCTTCTGGTTCGGAATCGAGGTGCTTCATGGCAAGATTGAAAACTTCGGCGCCGTCACGATTACAAACGGCAAGTTCGCCATCGTTCAAATAAATCGCTTCGCGCGTATAGCCAAGCAAAGCGGATGCGTCCGATGCGATAATGGTCTCGTCTTTACCAAGGCCAATAATTAGCGGCGAACCAAGGCGCGCCACCACAATATTGTCTGGCTCTTTTGGCGAGAAAACTGCGATGCCATAAGTGCCACGGACCGCCTTGAGCGCCTTAGCAACAGCGTCCTTTAGGCTAACTTTGTCTGTATAATAGCTGTCGATTAAGGCTGCGAGAACTTCCGTATCAGTATCAGACTTAAATTCGTACTTGTTGAGTTTTTCTTTGAGCTCTTTGTAATTTTCAATAATGCCATTATGCACAAGATAAATATTGCCAACATGATGTGGATGAGCGTTCGTGACCGTGATGCCACCGTGGGTAGCCCAACGTGTATGGCCAATACCAACGTGCCCTTCGTGCGGCTTTGCGCTTAGGACTTGTTCGAGCTCGGAAATTTTGCCAACCGAACGCGCAATATGTGCCTCATCGTTATCATCTAAAGTAGCAATGCCAGCAGAGTCGTAACCGCGATATTCCAAACGTTTCAAACCACTGAGCAGGACGTTCTGCGCAGTTTTATTACCAATATATCCTACAATCCCACACATAATACCTCCTGTTTTAAACTTAGGTATAGTATAACATACAGAGAGAATACTGTTATGCTTATCTAGGATTTGAGGAAGATTTTACGGGCGCTAATTCCGCGCTTTTTGATTATTTCTATAATGTAATAACTTGCAAAAGCCACAGCAAAGCTGCCGGCTAAGAATGCCACAATCAACCACGGGATAGAGACGCCGCGAACTAGGTGCAAGATAATGCGCCCCACTACATAGTGCCAAATAAATAACGACATACTTATTTGTCCGAGTAGGCTAAGAAAAGGCATACGAATTCGGCTAGCGTAGCTTTGTTCGGATAGCGTAATTACTAATAATATTACGTAAGCCACCACCTGAATCTTTACCGGCGTAAACGATAACAAGCCGGCGCAAACCACATAAACTAGACAGGACATCTCAATAAGCGTAAGTAAAATTTCACCCATGTGCGCAATTTCGCCGACTTAAGCTCAGAGACTATATCGAAAACGAACATGCCAACAAACATCGCAGCTATACATTTTAACACGCTACTAACAGGGTCAAATGCCGAAATCGCCGTCTGTAGAGTATAGAAGAAAAATGCATATATTAACCCCAGCAGACCAACTGGGCGGCGATATGGGCTCTGACAAATATAACTAAAGGCCGGCATAACTATCAATAATGCAGACAAATACCAAATTGGGCCAAGTAGTCGTCCGCCTGACTCAAAGAAGGTGGTTGGCGACAATAATAGCTCTGCAAACATATCTTTAAAACTAAGGAAGAAAGTTTGCCAGTCGCCGTGGTAGGCAAAAGTTGCACCACGAGCAAGATAAACTAATGGAATCGCAATTAGCAAATGTGGTAAAAATTGTAGAAACTTTTTCCCAGTATAACGCAGCGCAGTTCGTCCGCGCTCATTGGGTGCGGTTTTTGCGCCCAGTTTAGCAAAATGCGCAACCGTAAAATATCCACTCAAAATAAAGAAGAAATCCACGAACATATATGTCGGAAATTGCCTAGCACCAACTAAATCGAGATGACAGAACATAATCATGAGTGCGGCGATGAACCTATAGAGATCAACGACGCAGTTACGAGTCTTTTTCATAAAACTATAATATCAAATAACTAGTGTATAATAGACAGTGTTAATGGAGGAGAAAAGTGCCAAATTGGAGCGCATTTGTGGGCGTGTCTTTTTGGTGGTTTTTCTTCTGGCACTCCTGATAATCCCAATTAGGCTAGTATTGTTTGGGCAGAAAAATGGAGCTATCGTGCGTGAAGCGCGCTATGCGAATAAGTTTCCGGTGCCGAAAATGAGTACGGTTTTATCTGGCGCTTTTCAGGATGACCTAGAGAAAGCCCTAGCGGATCAAATGCTAGGCAGCAATAATATGCGTGGGATATTTCTCGATAGTAAAAAGACGTTTTTTAATCAGTTATCCTGGATTACGATTAAACCATCTACGAAATACCGCTTGGTCGGGAAAAATGTTTACGCATTTGATGGGCGGGATTATTTGCTATGGCAAAACACAATAAAACATACCTTAGAGACTGTTGATTATTCTATTTTGCAAGATAGCGGAAAATACTACGAAAGCCTCCCGATTAAAAATAAATATATTTATTTTATAACCACCGATAAAGATATAGATTTCGACGATATGTCCACGTGGAACTTGTCGGAAATGACCAAGTATTATCCAAGTTTTAAAACCGCAAATCTAGAAATACCAGATTTTGAAACTTACGCGAAATACTATTTCAAAAATGACCATCATTGGAATTATTTGGGTTCATATCGTGGATATACGGATATAGTCAAGCTAATGCTCGGAGAAAACGAAAAGCCTAAAGTGCCAATAGAGACCGTGGTCTTTAATTACAATGCAGTTGGTAGCAAATCGCGAACTGGGGATTTTAATGATTATAAAGAGAAATTTGCCGCATATCGTTTCGATTTTGGTAAGTTTGACACTCATATCGGTAACCTACGCACAGATTATGGCAATCAAAACAATTACTTTAATGACCCCAAATTACGCAATGGCGAAGGCGACATGAGCTACGGAGACTTTTATGGCGGTGATGAAATAGTTATCGAATTTGATTTTCATCAGCCGCAAAAAGACAATCTTGCAATAATTGGATATAGCGACACGAATGCAATTAATCTACTAGTGGCTTCGCATTTTAATAAAACATACGTATTTGATCCAAGATTCTGCGATCGCGATAGATTTGAAAAAATAATTACAGAAAATAAAGTGAATTATCTCTTAATGGCGCCAAACATATCTGGTTTTATAGGCAGTGCTGGAATGAAATTGGTTGATAATCCGAAAGGATATGGAAATTAATGTTATTTAGTAGTTTAACTTTTATCTTCATCTTTCTTCCGATAGTACTGGCCTTATATTACCTAGCGGACAGAAAATTTAGAAATGTCATTCTCTGCTTTGCCTCCTTGCTATTTTACGCTTGGGGCGAACCGAAATACGTTATTTTGATGTTGGTTTCGATTGTTGCCAATTTCTTTTTTGCGAAGTGGATTGACGCTAGTCGACATCATCGAAAACTATTTTTAATTTTAGATATCATTTTTAATATCGGCCTACTAGGGTTCTTTAAATATGCCAATTTTGGGCAGTCAATTCTGCAGAGCATCACCGGTTGGTCGCCAAATCTCCCGATTATCGAGTTGCCGATTGGGATCAGCTTCTATACTTTCCAGATATTGTCGTATGTTATCGATGTTTACCGCAAACAAGTAAAAGTGCAGAAAAACATTATTAAACTCGGAACATATATAGCATTATTCCCACAGTTAATTGCTGGGCCAATCGTGCAATACTCAGATGTCGAGAAGCAACTGGATGAGCGACATGAAAGCATAAATCTATTCATAGACGGCGCGAAACGCTTCATTGTAGGTCAAGCCAAGAAAGTGATAATCGCGAACAACGTAGCCTATATTGCGGACACAATTTATGCACAGCCTGTAGCAGAAGTATCGATGGGAGGTTTATGGCTAGCCGCGATTGCCTACACATTGCAAATATACTTCGATTTTTCCGGATATAGCGATATGGCGATTGGGCTGGGCAAGATGTTCGGTTTTAAATTCATCGAAAACTTTAACTATCCATATGTTGCAACTAGCGTGAAAGATTTTTGGCGACGATGGCATATCTCTCTTTCAAAATGGTTCCGCGACTACATCTACATTCCGCTCGGCGGTAATCGGGTCTCTAAAATTAAATGGGTGCGAAATATTTTGATCGTATGGACATTAACTGGTCTATGGCACGGCGCAAATTGGAACTTTGTAATTTGGGGATTATATTATGGCGTTCTACTTTTATCAGAACAGACTATCTTAGCGAAGGTACTAGAGAGAATTCCGAAGTGGATGCGCTATATCTTAACAATGTTCGTTGTAATAATCGGCTGGGTGCTATTTCGTGTTGAAAACTTTGAGGTGCTCGGGCCAACGTTTGCTGGAATGTTTGGCCTCAGTGGAAATTATCGTTTGTCGCAAATTTTCTATCATGACTATAATCTAATCGCATCATTGCCGTACGTGTTGATTGGCTTACTATTCATAACTCCATGGATAAGGACTGGTTTTCAAAAAATCCAAAATAAATATATGGCATTTATACCAATTAAATATTTGATTTACTTAGGCCTATTTGCGGGTGTAGTTATATGTCTTGTCTCTAGCCAATATAATCCGTTCATCTATTTCCGTTTCTAGCTATATTGACGTTTCGTGTAACATCTGATACAATTTTAATTACCTTCCCCTGTAGCTCAATGGTGGAGCAAGAAGCTGTTAACTTCGAGGTTGTCAGTTCGAGTCTGACCGGGGGAGCCATTTTTTTGGCTTTTTAGACAATGAATAAATAGGCATAATAGGCTGCAAATATTGCAACCATCATAAAGCCTTCTAGGCGAGTTAGTTTTTTATTGGTGCGGCCGAAAAAGAAGAAAGCAAGCGCCGCAATTAGTACCACGAGCGTATCAATAATATTGAAGGCCGCCGACGTAAAGCCGCCGTAAATGAGCGTTGGTAAACCAAGCACAATACAAATATTAAAGATATTAGTGCCAATAATATTCCCCACTGCCATATCGAACTCGCCCTTGCGCGAGGCGCCAACGGTCATCGTGAGCTCTGGAAGTGACGTGCCAATCACGATAGCCGTCATCGTGATAATCTTTTGACTAATACCCATCTCGAGCGCTAGCGCCGAAGCGCTATCAACCACCACATCGCTAGCAATAATAATCACTACCAATGTAATGACGATGTATAAAAGTGACTTCCAGAGTGGATATTTAGCTTTTGGCGGGCGGCCACGATGCTTTTTGGTACGATGACGATGAACGACGGCAATAATATAGCCCACAAAAACTAAGAATAAATCTAGCAAAATAATCGCATCGATGCGCGAGAGCCCATTTTCTTGATTGCGGAAAATGCGGTCATTAAGTAAAACAAAAAAGACAGAGGTAATTAGGAGCAAAATAGGCAGCTCTTTTTTGACGGTTTGTTCGTGGACGTGAATTGGTTTAACCAGAGTAGCTACGCCAACAATCAGGAGAATATTTACGATACAGGAGCCAATCACGTTAGCGAGCGTCATGTCGTAGTTTTTGCCTGCGATAGAATTAAATGAAATCGCAAGTTCCGGTGCGCAAGTGCCGAAGGCGGCAATTGTGAGCGCGATCAGCATTTTCGGCATGCGTAGTTTAGTGGCGAGCGACGAAGAGGCGTCCACAAAAACATCGGACGCTTTAATGAGCCCGATTAGACCAACAACTAGTAATATGAGATTAATAAATAATTGCATGCCCTACCCTACACCTATTCTAGCAGATTAAGATGAGGTAAAATAGAACTAGTGGTGGGGAATCTTGGAGGATTATGTCTAAACTATTGATAGTAAAAAACCTGCATGCGTCGACAGAGTCAAAAGAACTTTTGCACGGAATTGATTTACGCGTCGATAAAGGCGAAACCGTAGTTGTGGTCGGCCAAAATGGTGCCGGAAAATCAACCTTAGCGCGCGCTTTGATGGGCGTTTCCGATTATCTATATTCCGGAAGAATCTGTTTTGGTGAGAAAGACATTTTGAAAGAACCTTGCGAAGAACGGGCGAAAATGGGGATCTTTTTGAGCTACCAAGATCCAGTTGCGATTCCTGGTCTGCCCGTTTCTGAGATGTTGCGCTCGGCGCTGGAGGCGCGCGGAATCAAAAAACGTTTGCGCGATTTTAAGCTTGAGCTATCGCAAAATCTGGAAAAACTAAAATTAAATCCTTTTGCTGGCGAACGCGAGTTAAATGTGGATTTTTCAGGCGGCGAAAAAAAGAAACTCGAGATATTGCAGATGCTGATACTAAGACCGAAATTGGTAATTTTAGACGAAATAGATTCCGGCCTCGACATTGACGCGGCGCGACTTGCTTCAAGTGTAATTCACGAATATCAAAAAGAAACCAATTGTAGCTTAATTATCGTGACGCACAATATGCGGATTTTATCTTCATTGAACGTTGACCGAGTATATGTACTACGCGATGGCGAAGTATCGTGCGTTGGCGACGTAGGGATGCTCGAAGATATTCGTAAACACGGATTCAAAAATGCCTAAAGGACTGAGCGAAGATATTGTGCGCGAGATTTCTGCGCGCAAAAAAGAGCCGAAATGGATGTTAAATTTTCGCTTGCGAAGTTTGCGAATCTATAACGAAACGCCGATGCCGAACTGGGGGCCGGATTTAAGTGGTTTAAATATAGAAAATATTCAAAGTTACGTGCGACCGCGCAAAGAAATGGTGCGAAATTGGAAGGATGTACCGGGTGAAATACGCCAAACGTTTGAAGATTTAGGCATTCCACAGGCTGAGCGAGTCGGCTTAGCAGGCGTCGGCGCGCAATTTGATTCAGAATTGGTTTACCACAACGTAAAAGCGGCTGTGGCACATCAAGGCGTTTATTACGATTCGATTGAAAACGCACTACATAGCAAGTATCGTGGAATGATACATCGACATTTTATGCAACTTGTACCACCAAGCGATCATAAATTTGCCGCATTGCATGGCGCAGTATGGTCGGGCGGTTCGTTCGTTTATGTACCACCACACACTAGCGTGCAATTTCCACTACAATCATATTTTCGGTTTAACGCGCCAGGCGCTGGACAATTTGAACATACGCTAATTATCGTGGATGAAGGGGCTGATTTGCATTTCATCGAGGGATGCTCGGCACCAAAATATAATATCGCAAACTTACACGCAGGATGCGTAGAAATATTTGTGAAGAAAAATGCCAGTGTTAAATATTCGACTGTCGAAAACTGGTCAAAAAATATGTACAACTTAAATACAAAACGCGCGATTGTGGAAACGGGCGGAAAAATGGAATGGGTAACCGGTTCGTTTGGCTCGCATGTTTCAATGCTCTACCCGATGGCGATTTTAAATGGGCCTGGCGCGTCAATGGAGTACACTGGCGTAACTTTCGCGGGCGAAGATCAAGATCTAGATACCGGCGTAAAAGTCGTACATCTAGCGCCAAACACTACGTCATTCATTAACGCAAAATCGCTCGCAAAGGATGGCGGAAAGAACACCTTTCGCAGCCTCGTAAAAGTATCGGGACGGGCAAAAAACGCGAAATCATATACCGATTGCCAATCATTAATGTTGGATGCAAAATCTACATCAAATACAATTCCAAAATTTGACATTTCGAGCGATTCGGCAGATATAGCACATGAAGCTAATGTTGGCAAAATATCTGAAGAAGAAATCACATATTTACGCTCGCGCGGATTGTCGGAATCAGATGCACGCGCATTAATTGTGCGCGGTTTTACGAATGATGTATCGAAAGAATTACCATTCGAATATGCCGCCGAAATGAATAACCTGATTCGCCTCGAAATGAGGGAGAATATGTAATGAAGATTGTGCAGATACTTACTCCAAACTTTTCCGACATTTCAGCGTCAAATAAGTTTGGGCTGAAGTCAGGTGAGAAAATAACTTTTATTCAAATCTTGATTGGAAAAATTGAAAGTGATTTTCAATTTTTTGCTTCCCTGCCAGAAGGCGCAAAACTTAACGTTCAGGCCGCGATCATTGCGCGCGACAGTTGTAAATTTAAGTATAATTATCACGTCGAACATTTTGGCGTGAACTCCGAAAGTAATTTTAATTTAATAAGTTCCCTTTCTGGTAATTCGCAAAAAGAAACCGAAATGCTCATACATTTTAACCGCGGCGCAATTGGTGCTGTTGGCGTAGAAAAAGAATCAGTGATTTTATCCGACCGCGCGAAGAACGTCAGCTATCCGATTATTAATAGCGACGAAGAAAAAATCAATGGGAGTCACAGTCTAAGTTCAGGACACATTGATACATTACAATTACAATACTTAAGAACGCGCGGATTATCTGAAACCGAAGCACGTAATATGATTACGCGAGCAAAAATTCTTAGTATTTTAAATTTAATTGACGACGACGATAAGTTAAAATATATCCAAGAGGCTCTAAATGAACAGAGATGATTTTCCGCAATTGAAAAGCGGCGTAATTTATCTAGATAATGCTGCGACTACTTTTAAGCCACGGTGTGTCGTCGACCGTGTCAATGATTTTTATGTGCACGAAAATGCAAATATTTACCGCGGTTTATATGATTTGAGCGTCAAAGCAACGCAGTTATATGAAGACGCGCGCAAAATAGTAGCAGACTTCATTAACGCCGAACCGGAAGAAATTATTTTCACGTCTGGTACGACGGACAGTATTAATAAGTTTACGCAGATGTTAGATTTGTCAGATAAAGTCGTAGCTACAGATATAACTGGCCATCATAGCAACATGTTGCCCTGGCGTGAGCACGCAAAGAAGGTTAATTATATTCTATGCAATCAAAATGGCTGTAGTATAGGTCCGGGGAACTGCGCAGAGGTAAACGATTCCATCGATATGGTGGCTATGTCGATGTGCTCGAACGTATTTGGCGATACTAAATCATTTGAAGACGCATATGGTAGATCAGACGCTCGTGTTCTATTTTTCGGCGACGCCGCGCAAGCGATTGCACACAAGAAAATCGATGTAAGAATGTATAACTATAATCCTCTAGCCCTGGCTTTTTCTGGGCATAAAATATTTGGCCCAACTGGTATTGGCGTGCTCTACGTAGAAAAAAGAATTCATGATAAATTACGGCCAACATGTTTTGGCGGCGAGATGGTCGAAAATGTCACAAAAGATAACTATGATTTAGCGCCGATTCCACAAAGATTTGAAGCCGGTACGCCTAACATTGCGGGAGTAATTGCACTTGCAGAAGCAATTAAATATTTCGCAAAGCACCAAACTGAATTTTTTGAACACGAAAAAATCTTAGCCGAAAATGCTCATTTTGGTTTATCTGAAATTGAAGGGTTGCATATCGTTTCAACGAAAAATGATCCGATTATTTCATTCACAGTCGATGGCGTGCATCCGCACGACGTGGCACAGTATTTGGCCACACACAATATCTGCGTACGCGCTGGATACCACTGCGCGCAGCCGGGTTTGGATTTCTTAGAAATTGGACCAGTGACGCGGATTAGTATTGCACCATACAACACGCTCGAAGAAATTGATAAAACTGTTTCGGTTCTCAAGAATCTCCGAAAGGATATGCATGTATAACGACGAGATTTTAGACCACAACGCACACCCGTATAATAAATTTGCGGAGTTTAACGCGACGCATGAAAAGGAATTACATAATGCAAGTTGCGGCGATAAATTCACGATAAAATTGCGCGTTGAAAAGAACGTGATTACTGAAGTGGGCTTCGATGGGATAGGCTGCGCAATTTCGCAAGCATCAGCTGATATGATGCTCGATTTGTTGCGTGGAAAAACAATGGACGAAGCAAAGGAATTGAAGAAACTATTTTTGAAGATGATAAAAACTGGTGAAACGGCGTCAAAACTTGACGAAGTAAACGCTTTAGCGGATATATCAAAAATGCCAGCTCGAGTCAAATGCGCAGAGCTGGCCTGGCAGATTCTTGATTAGTCGGCGTAATCAATATCCATCGCAATATTGATTTTGTATTTTGGAAATACATCATGTAAATGACGTTTGATGCGTAAATAATAATCGCGACGATTTTTCATACCGAAACCTACAACGATGTCGAAACTGATTTCTTTCTTTTGACGATCGACATGAAAGCCATGCATCTGCTCGACATGTTCGTAATGTGAAAGAATATCTTTGACGCGGCGATAAATCTGATTGATTTCTTCGTCCTGCGTATTAATAGAATAAATACCGACAGAATTGACATAGATATGGTGTTTATAGAAAATCACGCGACGAATTTCGCGCGAAATATCATCGATTTCGCGAGCAGAAACAGTTTCTTCGACTTCGATATTAACTGAGGCAAAAGTCATATTTGGGCCATAATCGTGCAAAATTAAATCAAATGCGCCTTCGACACCTTTGAGAGCCTTGATTTCGGTTTTAATTTGTTTGGACAGCTCCGGATCGGCGCGCTCGCCTGCGATTACGCTAAATATTTCGCGCAACATTTTGTAACCAGAACGCACGATTAATAAGGAAATCACCGTAGCAAGATAAGCCTCAATCGCGATCCCGGTGGTTAGGAAGATAATTGCGGCAACCAAAGTTGCGGCGGAAACTATGGAGTCAAATAACGCATCGGTGCCCGAAGCGCGAAGCGAATCGGAATCAACTTTTTTGCCGACTTTGCGAAAATAGATACCGAGAAAAATCTTTACCACTACGGCAACGGCAACAATAATCAACGTAACATTCGTATAACTAGCTTCTTCGGACGAGATGATCTTTTTAACCGACTCAATTAAAGCCGTAACGCCAATATACATAATAATTACAGCAATGATGGCGGTAGAAAGATATTCATAGCGGCCATGCCCCATCGGGTGTTTTTTGTCTGGCGCTTTGTCGCCAATATGAACTCCAACGAGCGTGACGATACTTGAAAGCATATCGCTCAAGTTATTCACGGCGTCGAGAATAATCGCAATTGAGTTAGATAAAATGCCAACTAACGCCTTAAAGGCGGCAAGCAAGAAATTAGCTACGATGCCAACAATACTCGTGCGGACAATCGCTTTTTTGCGCTTATTAATATCAGCTTGATGGTCGACGGACATAATTAATTATCGGGGAGTTTTTAGTTTCTTTAGAAGTTCAGCATAATCCGAAATGGCCTCTTCTGGCAAGACCTTTTGTTGTAAAACAGCAAAAACTGATTCGTAAAACCATATTTCTTTTTTGCGCTCGGCGTGGAAAAATTCCCAAACTTTATTACCGCGGTTATCATATTCGCGAATAATTTCGGTCATATTATGGATTTTATCGGAAAGCGAAACGATGAGCGGACGGATATCAGCGACTTCGGCGAGGTGGTCAATATACCCTTGCTTGCGCGCCATCCAGGCTTCGGCGGTCGGCTCGGTGATCGGTGGCTCAGTTACATCTTCGACGATGCCAAGAATCGTGTCGCCAAAATCGCGGCGAAGGTCTGTACGCGAATAGACGTGTTCTGGGACATCTTCAAGCACATCATGTAGCATAGCAGCAATAAAAACATTCTCGTCTGGGAGATATTTTTGCGAAATTAAGGCCACAGAATAAGGGTGCGTAATAAACGGCGTATCGGAGCCCTTGCGATACTGCCCTTCGTGAGCCTTAGCGGACGTGCGAATGGCTAAATTAACCTTAGCGGTATACTGCATATGTTTATATTTTACAACATTTTATATAAAAAGTGGCCACAGATGACTGAGCATCCGTGGCCGATGAGTAGAAAAGGGTTTTGCCTAAAACTCGAGCGCACTAAAGCGGCTTGTTTCGGAAATCACAGATGAGAATCCATCCTCGACAAGCTTGTCGTATTCGTCGCACATACTGATGTAGTTATTAGTTATACCAGGCACGATGCGCGAGAGTGTACGCTTACGAAAACAGAGCTGACCGTCTTCTTCGACGCAGTCATAGAAGTAAGCGAACTGGATGGTCCGGTCCCCCTCGAACAGTGAGGTCTTTACGCGCACGTCGACAGTCTCATGCGGATAGAGCCGCAGATAGTTGGGGCGCGCTGCGCGCAGAGCTTCGGGCAGGCTTCGATCTGGCGTAAACGCCAGTTCTAGGGTTCTCCCTTTCATGCAGATGGAATCGAGATGGTAGTTCGACTCGCTGATGTTGTTGCTAAAAAAGACAGAACCGCCAACCTCAATGTGAACGGACGGATTAGTTAGACCGCCGATGAAATAATAGGTAGAAAGGCCCATGATTTTTCTCCTTTTCTGAAAAGATGCTTTGCTTGATTGGTTGCAACCTATATATTATACCACATTTTTGTTATTTTTGCTAGTGTTTTTATGGTAAATATGCTATATTATAGTTATGAAGATATCTTTTGTTATACCGGTTTACAACGAAGAGAAGGGGTTTTTGAAGTTCTACAATTCCCTACTTTTGCCGGAACTTGAAAAGATTAAATATGATTACGAAGTTATTCTCGTGAATGACGGTAGCAAAGATAAGAGTCTTGAGGTAATTCAGAAGCTCTCCGATGCAGACAAGCGAATTAAAGTTTTGAGCTTTTCGCGCAATTTTGGTAAGGAAGTAGCCTTGACGGCCGGCATTCGCGAAGCTGAGGGTGATGGCATTCTTACGATGGATGCCGATGGTCAGCAGCCACCGAAGTTAATTCATGAGTTTATTAAGAAATGGGAAGAAGGCGGCGAGATTGTTATTGGCGTACGCGGCAAATATGAGAAGCATGGACTTATCGCCAAGGTGGGCTCGAAACTCTTCTACGCCATGTTGCGCGCGATGGGCGTAAAAGATACCGTACCAGGCAGTACAGATTTCCGATTGATTGACCGCTGTGTGGCAGATGAATACAATAAGCTAACCGAGCATGGTCGCATCACGCGCGGTTTGATGGACTGGATGGGCTTTAAAAAAGTATATATCGATTATATTTACGGTAACCGTCTAGCCGGCAAACCAAGCTACAATTTTTCGAAATTATTTAATCTCGCGATTGATAGTTTTATTTCGCTCAGCACTACCCCATTGGTGATTTTTGCCTGGGTTGGCGGATTCATTACGATTGCATCACTAATTCTCGGCATTTTTGTATTGATTGAAGAGTTTGCAATGGGCGATCCAATCGGCTTGAAATGGACTGGCACCACATGTGTGAGCATCTTTATTACGTTCTTGATTGGTCTCGTGATGATTTCGCAGTCCGTGACCGCGCTTTACGTGTCACATATTCATGCGGAAGCACAAGGGCGACCACTATATATTATCGACCGCAAAAACTCGCGCAATTTAAAGAAAGAAAAATAATTATTTAGCGCCTTCGTGGCCAAGGACACTAGCGATGGTGCGGAAGAAAATCTGCACATCGAGCGCTGGGGTCCAGTTTTGGATATAATAAATATCAAGCGCACGGCGTTCGTTGAAAGAAATATTGCGACGACCAGAAACCTGTGCCAGTCCAGTTAAGCCAGATTTGACGGATAGCAGCAATCCGCGATCGCCGTAATCGCGCAATTCAGCAGGCTGTAGAGCGCGTGGGCCGATTAAGGAAATATCACCTTTTAGTACATTGAAGAATTGCGGCAATTCATCGAGCGATGTTTTGCGCAGGAAAAGACCAAGTTTTGTGTAGCGCGGGTCATTTTTAATGTAATCACCCTGATTACGATAGCGCTCAGCGAGTTCTGGTTTACCCATCTTCTCAAAAGCTTCTTCCGGTGTTAAGCCGCTATACTCTTGTTTGATACTGCGGAATTTATAAAGCGAAAATTCCTCATTAAAGCGCGTGAGGCGCGTATCTTTATAAATGGCTGGAGAATGTGGCTCGGCAATCTTTTGGGCAATCCAAATAATTAGCATAATTGGCGAAGCAAGAATGGTGAGAATGAGACCGAAAAGTAAATCCATGAAACGCTTATAAATGCGCGCAGCGCCACTAAGCGGCGTGGCGCGGACGAGAATAATCGGCGTTGCGGCGATAAATTCAACATTGCCACTAAGCGTAATGATTGAGCTCTCGGCTGGCGAATAATAATACAAGGCGTGATGATCGATAGTCATCTTGTTGTATTCCTCAATATGCTCAGAACCGGCATGAATGACGGCATCTGGGCGGAGATTTTTAAGAGCCTTTTCAAATGATTCATATTTGCGTTTTTGCCACTCCTCGGGAACGTATTTATCGCTAGCCACAACGCCAACAACCTTAAAGCCCGTCTCTGGCGAAATGCCCTGCAAAAGCTGCGTAGTGTTGTCGCTGTCGCCAACTACGACCGTGCGGATGAGTCCCATATTGCGGCGATGAACGGCGCGGTTAACGGCCGTAATAATTGAGCGTTCAATTAGGAGCGCAACGAAGCAGAATAAGGCCGCATAAATCGAAATCATCACCGCCGGAAAGAGCGTCGGACGGCCCGTAAGTGAGGTGCGGAAGAAATCATAAGTAATGATGACCATAATACTAACAATCGAGGCTAGGAGTAGACGCCAAGCTTGCAGAAAGCGGCGCTTGATAACGGCTTTAGAATAAAGACCAAGGCTAGACAGCACAATTAGCCAGACTGGTAACAATAACACGCCAGAGACTAAGAAATTGGAAAATTCTGAGGCCTCAAAATAAATCGGACGTGAATCGATATTAACTCGGAAATAATAAGCAAAACCGAAAGATAATACGATTGCAAGTGCGTCGCCAATTAGTAAAAAGATGCGGTATGTGAAACCTGGCTCTTTTCTCATTGGGCCTATTTTAACATATTTTTATCTGTTGAGAAAGGCGCTATAGTTCGAGACCGAGGATTTTTCCAGCCGCTTTTAAAGTAAGAATGTCGTCGCGGATTGAATCTTGTTTAGCTCGCGAAATCTGCACAGTCTCACCATCATCATTTACCTTTGGCGTTAACTGCCGGTCTAGCTCGATAATTTTGCGCTGAAGGAGCTGAATTGTCTCTTTATGATCTTCAATCGGGATGATTTCGAGTGAGCGCGCAGTATTTGGGATCTTTTTCAAGAAGCCGGCCGCAACACAGTTATTAATATGCTCCGCAACGGCGGAAACGGAACGAAGATTAAGCGCTTGTTGAATATCACGATAAGACGGAGAGACGTTATTTGCTGTCGTATATTCATCAATAAACTTCAGCAAGGCAAGTTGCTTCTTGGTGGGTTTATTCATAACTATATCTTATCATAAAAAATGCCACCCCTATTTAGGGGCGACATTCCCGAATATACTTTTACCTAATTATTTTTTGCGGGATACAGTCAAGAAACCGTTGCGTGGGTTTTCGTTAACTTCGCGATCTGCTGGGAGGTCGCATGGAGTACCCTTGGCGTTCTTCGCAGTCTTGGTGAAGAAGTAGATAGTCTGTGGTTTGCCGCCACGAAGAGTTACTTCAGACTTGTGAAGATAGTACTTTACACCCTTTGAGTTGGTATGTTCGTAAGCCATTTTAAGCTTTCCTCCGTTATATTGATACTTTTATCTTATGACCTCTGTTATATGTTGTCAAGAGATTTAAGAGGTAATTTTTACAATAATTAAGCTTATTTTATTAAAAGAATCGCAATAGAGGTAGCAATCCAGATGATAATCCGAATTAAGACGATAAGTAGAACGACGAGAGCGATTAGAATGATGATACCAGATAGGCACGGATACCAAACTGGCGAGCTATAATCGTAGCGAAATAGCTCAGTGGACGGCAGGTTAGCCACCGAAGAGACTGTTAGTTGATCGGTGGTCGGATATTTACCTAGCTCGTCCCAGAAGCAATTCAAATAGTCGTTGTTTGGATAGCGCCAGCCCTTCTTTTTACCGATGGCGTCACAAACTTCAGCCACTTTCTTATAGACGTTACCATAAGCTGACATGCTTGGGTCTTCTTTAAGCATCTTATCTTGAGCCGCAACTAATGCTTCGTTTGCCTTGCGTTGGTACTGATTGCTAAGATAAAAGGCGCCGGTGCCAAAGATAATCTTTTGATTGCCGTTCTCTTCTATGACATTAAAGATGATATGAGTCGACGTGAAATCGCGCAATTCTGCGAGGGTTTTGGCTATTTCATCATCATTTTGTGCTTGGTCGGCCTTTAAGACGGCCTGTTTATAGTCGAGCATGCGAAGATGGTCAATACGTAGTTGCGTGGCAGCCAAAAAGCCCAGCAAAATCACAACTAGAAAGAGTTTCCAGTTTTTAACTTCGAAGATTTTAGCAAAAATCTTCCGAGGAGACTTTTTCTTGCGCACTCCACCCATAACTATCTATATTTTAACACATTAAGAGCGCTTGCGTTTATTGAGGTGGTAGACGATGAACCCGCCCACAGAAGCACTAAGACCGAGAATAACCGCGACGAGAATATTATCTAAGGTTTGCGGCGAAGGGGTTGGCGGCGCAATCTTTTTATATGCATAAACGATTGTAAGATTGCCAGAAACCGTGCCACTCTCTGGGAGATTGGTGGTATGAGTATAATCGTCATCAAATTCAGCTTTTGGATAGACTGTGTAAGTATCGCCATAAAGAACTTGAGCAGTTTCATCGTCCGCTAGCGGATTGCCGTCCTCATCGAGATGGCGCGTGGTAATAGTCGCGATGCGGCGTGTATAAGTGTAAACTACTTCAACATTAGAAGTTAACGTGCCGTCGGCCGCGCCGGAAGTTAATTCGACAGAATAGTTTGGATCATTCTTTGGATGCGTAGCGTATTCGTAGCCGTACTCGTAAGTGTTCGTTTCGGTCTCCGCGAAGGTAGAACCATCATCTTTCAAATGACGAACCGTGAGCGTAAAGGTCTTTTTAGTATAAACATACGTGACTTCAACGTCGCCAGATACCACATCGGAAGCATTGGCTGGTTCTTCGTAGTTATATGCGGTTAGTAACGATTCGATTGGGCTAGTTGTATATATATCTCCCCACTCCTTAGTCTCGGTAACTGGGTCGGCGAGCTGAGTGCCGTTGTTGTCGACATGTTTTGTAGTAATAGTAGCTGTCTTCTTCTTGTAAATATATGTAACTTCTAGATTGGACGTAATTGTGCCACTGGCACTATCGCCATCTTTGAGACGGTACTCATAGTTATTATCTGAAGTATCTGGTGAAGCGGCGTAAGTGGCGCCGTGCTCATAAGTTGTCGTGACATCCGGTTTGTATTCCGAATTATCTTCTTTAATATGATGGACGGTTAAGGTATAAGCGTTCTTAGTATAGGTGTAGGTAACCGTTACGTCGCCGGCAACCGTGCCGGTTTCTGGCTTATCAACCGTATATGAATACGCAGCAGTAAGTGAGTTATCTGGATGAGTCTCATAAGTATCTCCCCACTCCTTAGTTTGGGTGACCGGATCAGCTAACGGATTACCATTAGTGTCGAGGTGACGAACAGTAATAGTGGCTGTCTTTTTCTTGTAGATGTAGGTCACTTCGAGGTTAGAGGTGATTGTACCGCTGGCGGAGTCACCATCTTTGAGACGATATTCATAATTCACGTCCGAGGTGTCTGGCGAAGCAGTATAGGTAGCGCCGTGCTCGTAGGCAGTTGTGACGTCTGGTTTATACTCGGAATTATCTTCTTTAAGATGATGGACCGTTAGGGTATAGGTTTTCTTGGTATAAGTATAAGTAATCGTAACGTCGCCCATCACGGTCACAGTTTCTGCGCTATCGACCGTATAATTATAAGCGTCCGTCAGACTACTACTTGGATGTGCCGTGTAGGAATCGCCATAATTAACGGTTTGAGTTTCTTGCGAGACGAGTGGCGTACCGTTGCTATCGAGATGACGTACTGTAACGACGCCAGTTTTATGCGTATAAGTATAAGTGACTTCTACGTTACCAGAGACTGTGCCGGAAGTAGACTCGGGTGCAGAACAATCATAAAGCGTTAGTAAGCTCTCTTTGCACAAGGTGTTATATTCGGTGCCGTAGTCTAATTGCTGCACGTCATCATCGGCAAGCGTAGTGCCATCTGTGTCAACGTGATGCGTAGTAATAGTTCCTTGTTTCTTCTTATAAATATAAGTAACTTCGAGGTTAGAAGTAATGGTGCCAGAAGCAGAATCGCCAGCTTTGAGAGCATATTCATAAGTATCGTCAGAAGTGTCTGGTGAGGCAGTATAAGTAGCACCATGCTCGTATGTGGCTGTGATGTCTGGTTTGTATTCGCTACCGTCGGTTTTTATATGATGGACCGTTAGCGTGTAGGTATTAATCTCCCAGCGAGCATACATTACGTTTGGCAAACTACCCAAGCTATCTACGCCAAGCTGATCGCCTGGCAGATAGATAATGCCAGCGTTTGGTTCGGAGCTCCAGCCTAAGAAATGGTAGCCAACGCGCGAGAAATTAAGATCGTCGGCAGATGGCAAAACTTGGCTAGCATTTTCAGCTAAATCATAAGTTTGCGTCTCGCCAGTGCCGCCGTTGGCGTTGAAGCTAACGGAAGTATTTGGGCGTTCAGAATCCCAAAGCGCAACGATATTAATTACATTTGAATCGTCGGCGAGTGAAGATTTTACGACAACAGTGCTACCTGGATAATAAATCTTGCCGTCGAGCAGCCAGCCGGCAAAATATTTGCCCGAAGGGGTGCTTTCTGGCATCGGCAAAACTGTAGTGTTAGCGGCATCAATATAGATATTGTCATCACCTTCGCTAATCGTGCCACCGTTGGCGTCGTAATGTAGCATATAGGTTTCGCCGGTGAGCCAACGCGCAACTAGATGAGTATCCTCGGTAATTTGGTTGCCAAAATGGAAGAAAGTGCCATCATCTTTAATCCAACCACCAAAGACGGCGCCCTCGCGGGTAGGCTTTTCTGGCGTGCGCGCATAGCCGCCGTAGCTGACAATCTGATTGTCGACATGGCTACCGCCATTTGAATCAAAGATAACGTTGACTTTCGTGCGCTGCTCCCACTTCGAGTAGAGCATTAAGCCGGAAGCTGGCATTTTTTCGTTGGCAAAATCATATTCTGAACCTTCGACGCCATCTGGGCTAGTAAACCATCCGGCAAATGAATAATTGTCTGGAATGCCAGTTGGGCGTGGCGGAATATAGGAGAAATCCGTCATACTAGTGCCATATTTAACGGACTCCGTCTTATCGTTGCTATTATAGTTGTAGAAAATCAAATTATAAGACAACGGATTGTAGTAATAATTATAGACGCCGTTTGTTGTATCATTGCCTTCATAGCCACTTGGTGTACTGACGTTTTCGTAACCAGAGAAGCGTTTGTAAGTGAAGTTTCCGTTCGTGTTGTGAATAGTTTCGGATAATAACTCAGATTTAGCGTAACCGCCATTTTCAAGATCCTCAAACCAATAATTAACATGGATTTCGGCCGGATCCTGAGCGGAAATTAGATAGTATGAAGCGCCAGCAGAGCCGTTACTCTTGATAAGTGAAGCGGTCATTGTAATCTGTGTACTGGCAAGATTGGTATTATCTGGATTATTATCGACTGGGTGCCAAGCGTATGGCGTTAAAGTAAGATTAGTAAAAGTATCTTTCGTGAAGACAACATTGTCCGTGCGTGGCCAAACATCCGCAATTGACTCGCCGATGCGTGCTTGGAAGCTATAGCCATCCGTAAACGAGTAGACATCGTCGCCGACTGTAATTGTACCGTCGAGCTGATTTGGGATTGGATTCGTACGAGAAGTCTTGTATGTTGATGAATAATTATTGCCATTCTTCGTGTAATAATCAAGCCGATACTGATTGTTTACAGTACGCATGATATTAAATGTAACCGTGTAAACTTTGAGTTTGAGGTAAACATTAACCATCGTGCTGCCGTCACCGGCGATGATTTTGCCGGTATCTTGATAGTCGTATTCGTAATATTTGTAATCGTCTTGCGATAGGACGCTGTTAATGCGTGATTGGGCTACCGTTGCGCTGGCGCCAGTGGTGCCGGTGAGCGAGAAGAAATCTGCTACGCCATAACTTCCCTCTACAAATTCGCCGTCGCGTAAGGTTTCATACCAGATGGCGACATTGTAGGAAGTGTTTGTTTTGGCGGTCCAGAAAGCATATAAATCTGTATCGGCCGTGATAGCAGTATTGAAGTTGAATGCGCTGTACGTAGTGGCACTGCGTGACCAGCCACGGAAAGTATAACCTTCACGCGTTGGGTCGGCTGGACGCGTGATGCGTTGGCCGTCTAAGACATATTGGGCCGGCGTGTAAGATGCGACGGTCTGAAAATCCGCATCATCGTCATTCGCGTCGAAGAATACCCATTTAATACCGTTAATGATCGGGTAGAGGTCAATATTATCATCTTCGATGGTGACCGATTCGCCAACGTCGCCGAGATCTTCAATACTACTATGTTCGCCGGAATCGTTTGGGTTCGTAGTCCAGGCGGCGATATAGTGGCCGACACGCACTTCAAAGAAGACATCGTTAACTGAAATCACGTCGCCAGGAGCACCAAGCTTCGTGGCGGTAACATTGCCGCTCGCATCGTGAAAAATAACAGCGTAAATTTTTTCAGAAAAACGCCCATTCATATTTATGGTTTGGTCTTCGGTAGCGTTCGGATCAACTACGGCGGCGGTTTGGAATTTATCGAAATAGCTACCATCATCGAGCTGCCAGCCGACAAAATACATGTCGTCTTTAGTCGGAATGCCCGGCGATTGGATGATGTCGCCATTTTTGACAATTTGCGTACTGATTAAATTGCCGTCGACATAATAATTGTAAGTAATACGTGGGGTTTTATCTTCGGTGTCGTCTTGAGTTGGGATAATGGCATAAATCGAGAAACTGCCAGTCTTGAATTCGAGCGAATTTTGGTAAGTAACGACATTACCGAGCGCCATGTCGCTCTCACCAGAAATATGAGCAATGTTATATTTAGTAGCACCAAGATTATCCTTGCGCGTAACGCTGATTGAAACATCAGTGCGCGGCTGAATCTTTTCACCGTTAACGCCAATGAAAGAAATGTCGAGAATTGTGGAATTAAGATCAATACCGCCATGTTCTACGGCTAATTTATAAGCCATGTCGTGGCTATATTTGTCAGTAGCGACGAGCTTGACTTTCTCTGGGAAAGCGCCGGCCGGAGCGGTGGCCTTGACGGTGATATCATTGATAGTCGTTTGCCATTCTCTAAGCGAGTAATCGCTATAAGCGATGGTGGCATATAGACGCTGCGCGAGCACAAAAAGTAATGCAAGAAACACTAATGCGACGCTTATAATTGATACAATCTGTTTTTTGCGAAATACCCTACGCATAACCTCCAATACTCCTTATAATTTATTTTACCATAAGCGTTGGTTATATTACTAGATTGGTGTTATGTTAAAATACAGATATGAAAGTATATTTTTCTGGAATAAGTGGCACGGGGATTGGGCCGTTAGCCGAATTTGCGCAAGATGCTGGTTTTGAAGTTCTAGGTTCCGATTTGCAACGCGGCGCAATCGCGCAAGAGTTAGAAGATCGCGCAATTCCGGTCCATTATGGTCCGCAAGATGGAGAGTTTTTGCGTCAAACTGAGAATGTCGACTGGTTTGTATATACTTCCGCTTTGCCGAGCGACCACCCAGAGCTAGTAGCTGCACGCGAACTTGGTATTAAGGCCACAAAGCGCGATGAATTTATTGCAGAATTGGTGCGCCAGAAGAACTTAAAGATGATTGCTGTGGCCGGGACACATGGCAAGACGACAACGACGTCGATGCTAATTTGGGCATGCCTAAAACTCGGCATTCCAGCAAATTATCTCGTTGGCACGACGCTAGGTTGGGCAAAAAGCGGCTCCTACACGGAAGGTACGGAATATTTTATTTATGAAGCAGATGAATATGATCGAAACTTTTTGGCTTATCATCCAGAAATTGCCGCTATTACATGCGTAGATTATGACCATCCAGACATTTATCCTACGCGCGATGATTATGAAGCGGCATTTAAGAAATTCGAAAAGCAAAGCCATCATGTTGTAAAAAATACAACATTAAATGAAGCTATCACCCTGGTTGGCGAGTTGCGCCGGCAAGATGCAAGTTTGGCTCTAGAAATTTTGAAAATGATTTCCAATTTTTCGGATGCCGAAATTTGCGCAGTTTTAAATGCTTTTCCAGGCGTCGGACGTCGATTTGAACGTATTGCGAATGGGGTTTATTCCGATTATGGCCATCACCCAGAAGAAATCAAGGCGACCGTAAAAATGGCTGAAGAATTAAAAATGCGTGGCGGTTTTAAGGGGCTTGCGGTGATTTATCAACCGCATCAAAATACACGTCAACATGAAGTACGACATTTATATCACGACGCATTTTTGGGTGCAGACAAAATTTTCTGGTTGCCGACATATTTGACGCGCGAAAACCCCGAACTGGAAGTGCTGACGCCACAAGAATTAAGCTCCGAATTAGATAATCCGCTGGCCGTTGAATGTGCCGAAATTAATGACGAATTAACGCAAAAAATCCGCGACTTGCGTGCGGATAATTGGTTAATTGTGCTAATGACGGCTGGACCGGCTGATGGTTGGCTACGCGAAAATTTCGCAGACTAATCCTCTTCCTCTTCGTCATCATAGACAACAATGCCGAGACTGTCGTCGGATAGCGGATCACTAGCAAAGCTATCATCGGAACCATCAATGCGGCCAGTGAGCAAATCTAATTCTTCTAAATATTCGTCAAATGCCGCCTGGTTCATTGAGCCTTCGCTAGAAAATTCTTCGCGACTATCGTCTTCTTCGTTGTGCTTTTCGCCTTCGGCAATAAAACCTGGACGCGAACGATCAAGATAAATATCGCCAGTGGCACGATAAATAAATAGACTAACTGTAGTAGTAGTGGCGGCAATCGCGATAGCAGCGATGCCGAGGATTAACAAATTGCGGCCGCCATGTGTAGAGACTTTTTCTTCTTCGTTCTTCTCGTTTTCCTCAGCCATTAGAGCGACTCCTTTAATGTAACTACAGCAGCACGATGTTTGGTGATTATTTCTTTGAGACGTTTCATACTAAGATCGATATCTTCCCTCTTGGCGCGGACGATTTCAAGCTGATAATAAAATTGCTTCGGTTGAGTTTTACAGTCAATTTTAAGCAAACTTTCTAATTCTTGCGAGTAGCCAATGTAATCATCTTTGAAACGTTTTTGTTCACTAACAAAGGTGGTTTGCTGGCCGGCAATTTCGGCACTGGCGAGATTATTTTTAACGAGGCGCAGATTGAGATTCAGCATTAATTTCGAAGCGATAGATTCATATTGGGCGCCAAGATGGACGCGGTTGCGCGCGTCGTCTTTTTGGATACGTTGCAAGCGGACTTTGATGCTAGCACAGTTTTGCGAAACGGCGCCGGTATAATTCTCATCGAGGACGCGGTGTTCGATAGCGTCAAGATCAACCGCAGAGGCGGAGACCGAAGAAAAGGCCAGCAAAACTGACATTAAACCAACTGCCACACGAGATAGGGTTCGCATATCTATTATTCTAGCATAAAAAAGCATCCGCAATAGGCGGATGCTTGCGCTTTTAGTCGTCAGCTGGTTCGACGTATTGGAGATGACAATCGGTAATCTGGTAATCGTCTACCCAGGATGGCGAATTCATCATCAAGTCGACACCGGAACCATTCTTTGGGAAGGCGACAATATCGCGAATATTTTCGGTATTTTCGAGCACCATAAAGATACGCTCAATACCGAAGGCGCAACCAGCGTGTGGCGGCGCACCGAACTTAAAGGCACTAAGCATGCCACCAAAGCGAGATTCGACATATTTCTCGTCGTAGCCAAGAATACCGAAGACCTTATACATAATCTCTGGATTAAAGTTGCGCACGGCGCCAGAGCAAATTTCATAGCCGTTCATGACCATATCGTACTGATCAGCCACGATGGCGAGTTTTTCTTCGGTAGTTTTCGCCGCTTCGAGCGCTGCCATGCCACCTTTTGGCATTGAGAATGGGTTGTGACCAAAGTCGAGCTTATTGGCGCCATCGTCCCATTCATAGAATGGGAAATCGACAATCCAACAGAAGGCAACTTCGTCTGGGTTTTTGAGATTGAAATGATCGGCAAAAGCAATGCGAAGTTGACCAAGAACTTTGTTGACCTTTTCGCGTTTGTCGGCACCGAAGAAGACCGCGTCGCCAGCTTTGGCGCCCGTTTTCTTAGTGATAGCGTCGAGCTCTTTTTCGCTCAAAAACTTGGCGATTGGGGACTTAATGCCATCTTTGGTGTAGGTAAGATAGGCGAGACCGCCAGCACCAAGCTTGCGGGCTTTGTCGGTGAAAACGTCGATTTGGGAACGGCTAAGATCTGCTCCACCCTGGACGCAAATCGCTTTGACACATTCGGCTTTAGCGAAGACACTAAATTCGGTGTTCTTCAAATCATCAGTCAGGTCGATTAATTCCATGCCGTAGCGCAAATCTGGTTTGTCGACACCGTAAGTTTCCATCGCTTCTACATATGGGATGCGGCGAATCTCTGGCGTGACAATCTTTTTGTTGGCAAATTCAGTCGCGAGCTTTACGAGCAATGGTTCCATGGTTTGGCGAACTTCTTCACCGCTCTCTACGAAGGACATTTCAAGGTCGAGCTGGTAGAAATCGCCGTACAAACGGTCGGCGCGTGGATCCTCATCGCGGAAACATGGTGCGATTTGATAATAACGTGGTAAACCGCCAACCATTAAAAGTTGTTTAAATTGCTGCGGAGCCTGCGGTAAAGCATAGAATTGGCCCGGATGGAGACGCGATGGAATGATGAAGTCGCGTGCGCCTTCTGGTGAAGAGTTGGCAAGAATCGGCGTGGTGACTTCGATAAAGTCGTGCTCTTCCATGTAATTGCGCATGAATTTATAGAATTTAGCGCGGCGCGCGAGGCGATGTTGCATGCTTGGGCGGCGTAAATCAAGGAAGCGATATTTGAGGCGAAGCTCTTCACTACTCTCGGCACCTTCGTCGTGCGTGTTGACTGGGAGCGGTTCGCAACGGTTGAGAAGTTTCATATCATCAACCACAACTTCGATGTCGCCAGTTGGGATGTTTGGATTTTCGAGACCAGCACCACGTTTGCGCACAGTACCAGTGGCGCGAATGACGAATTCGTCGCGGAGAGATTCGGCAAGCTTGAAAGCGTCGGCGGTATTTGGATCAACCACGAGCTGAATTAGGCCAGTGTGATCGCGCAAATCGATGAAAATTAAACCACCGTGATCACGACGGGAATTAACCCAACCAGCAAGCTCGACTTTACCAGATTTGACAGTGAGATCTTTCGCTAATGCTCTCATATAGGTTGCTCCATTATGTTTATTGATTAATAATGGCCCGCGCATAGCGAGCCATACTTTCCTAGTGTAAATTATACCATATTTACAGATTAATAGCTAATTTTAGTAACGTTGGCGTTCGCGGTCGAGATCGCGTGCTTTAATCGTCTGGCGTTTGTCGTATTTTTTCTTGCCCTCGCCGACCGCAATCGTGAGTTTGATATGGCGCTTGAATGGGTGAAGTTCGACCGGCACAATAGTAGAGCCGTCAACCTTGGCGCGTTCGAGCGCGGTAATTTGTTTTTTGGTGGCGAGCAGCTTGATGTTTTCGGCCGTATCAGTGCCAAGCGTGAGACCAAGTAGAAAAAGTTCATGATTGCGTATCGTAACATAAGTACCCTTGAGCTGGGCGTGACGATCGCGAATGAGGCGCACTTGTGCCCCCGTCAAAACCATGCCGACTTCGAGTTTATCGGAAAGATTATAGTCGTAATGCGCGCGGCGGTTGACCACGGGCGCTGGTTTTTTGACATTTTTCATTAAATATATTGTACCACTAATAGAGCTCGACGCCGGCACTATCTTTGAAATCGGCGCGAATCATCCAGGTTTTGTTTTGGCGGAAGGCCGGAATAGTTTGACGGCGGGCCTTATTGAGTGCAGAATTTTGCGCGACATTGTTCTTTTCGGCCCATTCAGTAATCGTAATGGTCTTATGTTCGCCAAGTAGCGTAATACGTTTATGGAGCGACTCAATGAGCGCAAAGGCAAAGAGCTGGACAAAATCTTCGAGCGATTCGGTTTTATGATAATCATCAAAGAGCTCGTGATAGTCGGCATCTTTGTTACGGCTCTGAATAATAATTGGCGGGTAGCCGAGTGCCTGAAGCTGCTGATTGATTAGCACGCGACCAATGTGGCCATTACCATCTACAAATGGATGAATATCTTCGAATTCGGCGTGGAAATAGGCGATTTTTTCAAGGAAATAACGCCGACGATCACCCTTGTATTGGTCGATGAGTTGCGAAACCAGACTACTGGTAAAATCTGGATTAGCACCAATGCCTTGGCCAAAAATTGGCTGTTCCCCACCCATGCGGAAACGGCCGGCGGCGCGATCGTCAATGCCGGACATTAGAATGCGATGGAGTGACAAAATATATGGCAAACTGAGCTTCTGACGCGGATTTTCGATCATAATGTGGATGACATCAGCAAGATTTTTAGCCTCATAAATCTCGCGGACTTTAGCGGCGCGGCGAATGCGGCCGTCTTTGATGATATCTTCGGTATCTTCGAGAGTAAGGCCGGAATTTTCGATGGCGTTGGAATGGTAGACCATCTCTGGGATTTCATCGAGTGTGATTTCATAATTCTCGCGCGGATGCGCCTCGATGAGGCGAGCATATTCGGCCTGCAAAGCTTGGATACGTTTCTTATAGAGACTACTAATCATAATTTTATTTTAGCGAAAAAACGTGAATTGAACCGCTTTTGCTTAAAAATTCACGGTTTTTACGGTAACTCCTTTCGAATTTTACGTTCGAGACCCTTGTTGAATTCTTTTTCTAGCTTGGCATAACCCTTGGCGCCGAGTAATTTGTAGCCGGTGCGGCTGAGCTCATTCTTCATGGCTTCCCCACGCGTATGCCAAGTGGACGCGTAGTGGTGGTAAGCAACCGTGTTTTCGGTGAGATGAACTTTGCCAGTCATGTAATGTTTCGGGCTGAAATATTCGGTGGCAAAGACGGCGAATTTACCATCGGCATAAGTGCGGGTCTGGCCGTCAAGCTCGAGACCGTAGATATCTTTGGCGTAAACAGATGGGCTATGGACGGTCTTGAGAAAAGTGTCGGTTGTAATACGTTGGCGCGGACTGGCGAGCTCGTAGCGCTTAAGCACCTTGCCAATCCACGGCGAGTGCGCTTTGGCGCCAAAAATCGCGGTAGTAAACCAGAAATTTGACTCCCAGCCAGCAAAACCGTCGTATTTTAGTAATGGCGTGAGTGGTTTTAAAAGCTCAATGTCGGTGTCCATATAAATGCCACCTTCAGTATAGATAGCGTACATACGGATAATGTCCGAGGCAAGCGCCCAGCGTTCTTCGCGCAATGCCTTAGCGACAAGTGGGTATTTTTGTAAATCAATATCCTGCTCCGTCCATCGACGTAGCTCGAAATCTGGATTGAGCTTTTGCCAACCTGCGATGTAATCTTGGTCGCGTTTCGGAATTGGCGCATTCCCCACCCAGACATAATGCATCTTCTTGGGGATAGCCATATGATAAAATTATACCAAATGAAGATTGTGATTACGACGGATATCTATTATCCAATGATTAACGGGGTGGCAGTATTTTCCAGAAATTTAGCAACCGGACTCAAAAAGCGCGGACATCAAGTGATGGTGCTCTGCCCAAGTACGACCGGCGAATTTGCAGTCGAGAAAGACGAAGAAGCGAATTTTACTGTGGTGCGTTTGACGTCGTCAAAGATGCATTTGTATCCAGATCAGATCAATAAAGTACCGGCGGACAAGAAGGTGCTCGGCGTAAAGATGCCACGCTTGCTGTATAAAAATGGCCTGCACGTGAGCTATATGCCATATACGGAAATTAAGAAAGTACTGGACGATTTTAAGCCGGATATTATCCATAATCAGACGCCAGGACCGGTAGCGTTGTCGGTGTTTCGTTATGCAAAAAAGCGCAATATTCCGCTCGTATCGACCGATCACGCCTATCCGGATAATTTGACGCAGCAAGTAATGTTGCCAGATTTTGCAAAGAAGCCGATTAATAAAGCGATGAACGCGTACTTTATTAGCTTTTTGCGTCGTTCGGCGTATGCCACGATGCCGACTGAACAAGCGGTGGCAGATTTGATTCCAAAAAATCGCAAACATTTCAAGGTGCCGGTGGAGGCGCTATCGAACGGAATTGACTTGTCGCGCTTTGCGAAAGGGCGTGCGAATAAAGATATTTATGAGCGCTATGATATACCGAAAGGTAAGCCAATCGTGCTTTATGTTGGGCGCGTCGATCCAGAAAAAAGTATCGATGTGCTGATGGAAGCATTCATTCAGGCGCATCCTCAGATGCCAGATGCGCACTTCGTACTGACTGGTGATGGTACGGCGCGACCGAAGCTCGAAAAGATGGCCGAAAAGGCCGATTTGTCCGAATATGTGCACTTCCTCGGCCGGGTGATTGGCGATGATTTGCCGCAAATTTACCGCACCGGTACGATGTTTGCGACAGCATCGAAGACGGAAACACAAGGCATTGTGTTACTCGAGGCGATGGCGACTGGTTTGCCATGCGTGGCCGTCGATAAAGGTGCCGTGGGCGACGTAGTGAAGAATGCAAAAAATGGCTACCTGTGCCAGCCGGACGACGTGGATGAAATTGCGAAGAGCTTGGTGCGAATTATTACCGACAAAGACCGCCAGAAGCGCATGAGCGAAGACGGCTTGAAGCGCATCCGTAAGCACGACATTAGTTATACACTAACTCGCTTCGAAGAAATCTATAATAAAGTGCTCGATGAGCACGAAAAAGAGCTTTAAAAAACCCGAAAAAACGTGAAAAATGGCCATTTTCGGCGAAAATTCACGTTTTTTGCTTTTGCTTATTTTTTGAGGAAGCGACGAATTTCGGCGGCGACTTGCTCGGCACGCTCGTAATTGATAAGGTGGCCAGCGCCATCAAAACGATGGTGGTCGAGATGGTATTTTTCGGCCACTGTTTCGGTTAACTCATGTTTAGTGAGACGGTCTTTTTCGCCATAGCAAAGCATAACATTCTTCCCTTCTGGGATGACGGTTTGTTCGTGCATCGAGATACTGCAGTCGGCCATAAAAGAAGCGGCAGAAGCGAATTTGCCCGAATATTGATAATGCAACTCGTCGATGCGTTTTTGCTGAGATTTGTCGGCGGTGAGAAAATGCGAAATCGCAAAAGAGAGGAATTTGCTGCCGCAGAATTTATAGCGTTGATTAGTGGGCAGAATGTGCAAGCTGCCATTTACGAAGCGATAAAGGTGATTGCTTTTGCGCTGACCGCGCTTAGTGCGAAAAACTGGCGACATGAAGACGACTCTATCAGCGACGTCGTTCGGATATTTTTGGATGTAGTGCGAGATAATAATGGAGCCCATCGAATGGCCGACGATATACGGCTTTTTTAGCTTCTTGTCTTTGATGTAATTGTGGAACCATTCGGCGTAGCCGTCGAGAGTTTTATTGTCGAGCTCGGGATTGTCGCCGGAGCCTGGAATATCCGGTGTGAGAACGGTAAAATCGTCACGCAAACAATCAGCAATCGCAAGGAGGCCCTTGTGGGTGCCACGAAAACCATGAACTAAAATGAGAGTTGGCTTTTTCATAATTGATTAATAACCTCGCGCGCTTCGGCGATGGTCTTTGTTTGCATTAGTTTATCACGAATCTCGGACGCACCTGGGAAATTGTTGATGTAAATCTTGTAGAAATGCTTGAGCGGATCGTATGGGTGGAGGCTGTATTTTTCGTAAAGGTCGAGGTGGTATTTCATGAGGTCAATCAGCTCGTCGCGCGTATGTTCGCGTGGCTCTTTTTCGAAACAGAATGGGTTGGCGAAGACGCCGCGACCAATCATGATACCATCGGCACCTATATCGATATATTTTTGGCCATCGGCGCGGTTCTTGATGTCGCCGTTAATAATCAGTTTAGTTTCTGGCGAAAGCTCATTTTTGAGCGCAAGAATTTCTGGCACGAGTTCGACGTGCGCATCAACTTTGGACATTTCCTTCTTAGTGCGGAGATGGACAGTAAGAGCGGCTGGGTGTTCTTCTAAGATATTCGCGAGCCAAGCGCGCCATTCGTCGACGCGCGAATAGCCGAGACGAGTTTTAATTGAAATCGGTAGGCCATTTCCCTTTGCGGCGCGGATAATTTCTTTGGCGAGCTCGGGTGTGCGAATCAAACCGGAGCCGCCGCCGGTCGCTACGACGTGCTTATCTGGACAACCCATATTAATATCGACAGCTTGAAAGCCGAGATTTTTGAGTGCAACGACAGTTTCGGCGAACATTTCTGGGCGCGTTCCCCAGATTTGCGCGATAATTGGCTGCTCCGATGGCTCAATTTGAAAACGCTCGAGCGCATTATGGCGACCTTTTTCGCTGGTATAGCTATTAACATTAGTAAATTCGGTATAAAAAATCTCTGGCCGAGCCGCGCGTGCGACAACCTGACGAAAAGCAATATCCGTGACACCTTCCATTGGAGCCAGGATAGTAAAGCCGGGCTGAAATTGATTCCAGAAATCCATAATTTCGTATATTATATAATATTTTTTCGATGTTTTGAAGGGGTACGTGGCAAAATGCCTTTGCTTTTAAAATATGCATTTGATGGTATAATTTTGGCTAAGTGCAGATGTGTTTGGCGAATCGAGACGCAAATGCGCGGCACCTCACATAATTCTTTTCTAAACAATCGATTAAGGAGGGGTTAACCATGAAGAAAAGAATAGTTGTTTTTATTGCGTTACTGTTAGTGTCTTGCTTTGCCCTTTCAGGGTGTGCGCAGTCAGAAGAGACCAACGCGGAAGTGCCCGAAGAATCAGTCGAGGCGCTCGAAGAGCCGATAGAAAATATCGAGGAATATATGGAGTGGGGCGAGCCGGAAGACGAAGAAGTGGATATCGATTCATTCTTAGCCTTGGACGGTATGGAAATTCTGGCGATGGCACCATTTGTCGATGGCGTCGGTTGGGTGCAATACATGAGTGGCGGCGAGATGATAACGGCCGCGGTAGATACGGGCGGACGCGTGCTGCTCGAGATACCTGGCCCGGTCTGGTATGTTTCGCCATTCGAATCAGGATACGCGTACGCGGTGATTTCCGATAATGCAACTTATTACCAGAATGCCGATACATACACGGGGTGCTACGAACAGGTTGTGCCAGCGATGACGCACGAGGTAATTTACAGCATTGAAGGTTACGAGATGTACTCAACTAGCTCAAGCGATGCGGAGGAACATATCCTCTGTATGTCTGGCGGAAAATTCGTTACGCTGCGCCACGAATCTGGATTGGATTATGATTGGTGGACTTTAGGCACGATTGACTGGAATGGCGACGTAGTAGATGATTTCCAGAGTTACGAAGGCGTGGACGGCAAATTAGTGCCAACTTGGAAAACTAAATATAGCGGCACGAAAAAATTGCCCTGCGTGTATGGCGTCGGCTATGGCAATAACAACGATGGCGATCAAGGCGATGGCTTCTCGCGCTACATCGGCGGCGGGGTATATTACCTAACCGGCAACTCGCACGGATTATTCTATCAGCCAGAGAAACAACTCGTGACCACATCAGTGGGAACGAGGCTACTGAGCGATAGCTATAATGGTAAAGTGCTCGTTGAATGGAATGGTAAATACTACACGCAGGACGTCGACACGAACGATGGCAAAATTGCGCTAGCACTGCAAATGAATGAATATGAAGACATCGGTAATGGGAGAATTTTTCATTATGACCATTTGATGCCAAATAATTTGTATTATCACGATCACGGCTACTATGACGTAGAGATGAACCGAGTGATACAGATTGAAGAATATACGTCGCTCGCGATGGATGGTTCAGTATTCAATGAAGGCTACGCACTGATTTTCTTAGTTGGCGTCGACGGGAATACCTACGTGACCGTCATCGATGAAGAAGGCGCAGTGCAGTTTGAGCCAATCCAGGCAGAGCGCACCTCTGGCAAAGTGTCAAATGGATGCTTCGTAGTACGGACAGATACCGAATGCGCTGTCTATAATGTGCATGGAAATTATCTCCGTCATCTCTGCGATGCGACCGAAGCGGAATATTTCCGCGACATCTCTGGCGGCTACGTGACAATGTTTGGCGTGGTGGGCGGCAAAGCGATGAATCGTATTTGCGCCTTATTGCCGCTAACGATTGCAGATTAGTAACGTAAAATACCCCCTTTTGTTAGGGGGTATTTTTAAAACGCTCTTGCTTTCAATTTTATACCTTTGATGATATAATCGCGCTAAGTGCAAATGCGTTTGGTGATATCGAGACGCAGGCGTGCGGTACATCACATGATTCTTTTCTCAAAAATCGATAAAAAGGAGGGGTATACCATGAAGAAAAGAATTGCTTTTTCAATTGCGTTACTGATGATTCTCTGCCTTACCCTCGCGGGATGCGCGCAGAGAGACAACCATGCAGGAGCCACAAGCAACCCCACGAGTGAATCGCACGAAGGCGGCGGAGTCGGCGCTCCCGATAATTCGGAGACCGATCCTGGCGTCGAGCCCGGTGGCGATGACACGAATGCGAGCGACGAATACCTAGTCGGAATCACGTCAGATGGAAGATATAGCTACAATATCAATGGCGTCGAATTATCCATAAGCACCGACGTAAGTAAGTATATTGATGAAAACATCTTTCTTCTGACTGACTTAGCGTACGATCTCGGCTGGCATGTAAGAGAACCAAATGATCCGAAAGATCCGAATGTTATGCGTTTCTGGAATGATAGCGAAGACAAGTTTGTCGGCTTCGGCTCAAGTAAAACAGACGAGAATAAGAAGCATTATTACGATTGGGTGTCATATAACTCCATAAACGTTAGTTTTGATAGACTAGACCTATACGACGATTCTATGGAAACGTTTTATGTAAACAGAGGCGGAATCCCGCCTTATACCGTCAATCGCGCTCAGGTGATTATTCTTGCGTATCTGTTTGAAAATGCGGCCACCGTAAACGATCCGTTAGACGGACTCGTTGGAGCTGGCTCGGAAACACATTACCGTATTCGTCAGTAACAAAAAATGCCGCCCTCTCGAGCGGCATTTTTTATGCTATGTAGTATTCCATTCTCTTTGAAATATTCGGCAAAAGTGTTTCTTTAATTTGGAACGGCTCTATAATTGGAGAGTCATCTTCAACCGAAATTTGTGAGTCCTCTTCCTCTTCTACTTTATATGGGAACATATCGGTAGGATCATAGTTAGCTAACCACATAACGCCTTCGACGATTGCGATAGTTTCATGAACTTTTTCTTTTGTCATACCAGTCTTCATAGCTAAAATACCTTCATACGACATATCGATTGGGTGCTCAGCATAATATTCCTCTAGGGCTGTAGCTACAGCGGACTTATCGATTAAGCCTTCACTTTCCGCTAGGCGTTGATCTTCAATATAGCGTTGGTAATAAGCGGCCTCATTCCACTTAAACACTTTACTGCCTAAATCTTCGCCAGAATTTCTCGTTACGCAAGCTTCGCCCGAAATGTATCCAACATGCTGAATTAAATCACCTTGCTGAAGTACGTCCGCGATACCACCCCAAATCGGGATGTTGCTCTCAATTTTACCAGCACCAGAGTCAATAGCGTTTGCAATATTTTGATCCGACATACCGAAACCCGCTGACCTTTGCCCGCAATATAGTATATATTGCATTAGGCGGCTCTCCTTAGGGTTGGTGTTGATTTTTGGATTATCCTCATTGTCGGTTAAATTAAAGTTCTTACCATCGCTATATTCGGAAACTTTATAAATGACTTGAGCTGGATCTGTGTCCATAGTGCCAAAGTCTGTGATGAAGTACGGGTTACAGAATGCATCACCGACAGCACCGATTGAGTCAAGCTCTGGGCATGTTGCCGCGGTATTTTCCGCTGCAGCCTCCGCCGTCTTTGCCGCCGTCATTGCTGATGCGCCAGGCAGGATTGAGAATATTGCATCTCCTGCGACTTGAGTTATATTAGACATTCCGCTCATTATTGAGCTAGTCTGTGTAAGGATTGGTATAGATTTTGATAATAATGACCCCATAAATGTATATGGCGACGACGCGTCGAATGGGCTTCTCGTTTCCCTCTCGAGTCTCGCCTTATCTGCAATATAAACATCTCTATATTGGAGATATGTTATGAGCGTATCTTTCGAAGCTACAGAGCCGCCACCGTATTGATGGTTTTGACCCATGTACATATTTGCACCAGACACCAGCGCATTACCAAAATCCTCTCCGCCTATATCCGTAGCAAGATCTCTAGCTAACATTGTGGCGACTTTGGGCACTATAAAACTAATAATATGCCCAATAAGAGTGCTAATAAGAATGCTGAAGCTAGCCGCAGCAACAGCTTTAACGGCAATTTTTGCAACCACGCCGGCGCAAGAAGCACCAAATGTAAACGCCGCGCCGCCAATACAAGCAACGATTGATGCTACATCCGTAACTACGTCAACCGTATCAAGACCGGCCTCGATAATACCACCAGCCAACTTAGCTATCATGCAGCCTTTATATGCAGTCATAGTATTACCGAATGCTTTCATTACATTATTCAAGCTATCTGTTAAGTTAAAGCTATTGACGCTCGGGTCTTTTGGATTTGTAGCAATATTTCCATATAAGGCGCTTACCGCATTAGCGCTCATAGCACTTCCATTCGTCTCAGCAGTTCCGCCGTCGGCAGTCGAATATGTCATCTTTTTCTTTTTAGTTAGACTATTTGAAATGTCGTGGATTGGAGACTCTTTCGAATCAGTAACCTGCGTTTTTTGAATCCCCTCAAAAACCGTACTTGCTACTTGTAAGATTTGCATCGCTTCGTTAGCCATGACTAGTAAATTAATTGCGCCAATTATTTCAGAGACTGTACAGACACCATTAGCGACTTGCTTTGCGATTTTAGATATTTTCCCACCTACACCGTCAGAGAATTTTGATAGCGAATCGGCTACTTCTGCAGCCTTCATGCCACGCTTGAGTCCAATTTCAGATGAGTTATTGCTGGTTTTATTTTCATATTCATATGTATGTGTTTTACCATCATCCCCCTCGTATTCCTCTTCCTCACTCTGAACGCCAAGTTTTCCGATATTACCTTCATAATCGTCGCCGCCGACGGCCTTTTTGACTGTCTCTTCATATTCCGCCTTTGTAGTCTCCTGATCGGCGCCACTAAAGAATTTTACAAAGCGATTTCGCATCACTTCGATTTTATCCATAAAACCTTTAGCTAGGTTATCGAACCAATCTGTTACAGCTTGACGCCATGTTCTAGTACCCTTGTGATACTCTTGCCGAAAATTAACATCATTATCATAAAAATCATCAATTAGTACCCGTCCGCCAGTAGCTTGAGCTGGATCCGCAACAACGTCCGTTACGCGGCCATCGGGCGCGGTATATCTTAATATTTGCCCAGCCGAAGCATCATCAACAACCTCAATATTATGCTTCGATAGTTTTGTTTGTTGGCGTTCGGTTATATGAAAATATTTTTGACCAGAATCGCCAGTAAAAAACTGGTAAATTTTCGAGTGCTGTTTTACGAATTTATTAGCTTCAGCACTAACATCTCTCGTATTTGGATGAAGCATCCATTTGGTCATTTTTTGCGTACGCGTGAATGAACTCGTGCCGATGGAGTCAAAATTGCCTTGAAATTGCGAAATAAGGCTGATTGGCATGGCCATTTGGCCCATAAAAGAAGCGCCACCATAGCCACAAAGGGCCATTACGACCGCCATGACTGGGCCGCCAACTTTTAAAAAGCCTTTTTTCTTATTTTTTTGGCCAGGAATACCCCGATTGCCGCTAACGGAATTGACGAAATCTTTGGCGCGATCTATCGAGCTATCCGACTGGACGCCGTTTTCGCGGGCGTTCGCATTAGCGGCGGAACTCCCCTCGCTAGTGTCGCCGTTTCGCTCACCAAAACTACCAAAGCCATTACCAGGAGCGGTTTCTTTTGTAGCCTGATCTTCAGCATTGCGCATGTGATGGCTGGTGCCGCCAGTAGAATCCGCGGTACGATCATCATACCAAGAATCGCGCACTCCTTGGGAATGCTTGCTACTGCTGCCCTCACCATCATCCATATAGACCAATTATAGCACAAGCAAAATAAATAAAGCTATTGCTTTTTTAAGATAAAAATGCTTAAATTTAATCAAGGAGGCCCACTATGCCGACAAAAACAAAAAGGTCAACTAAGAAACAACAAAACAATCATTATTTTCTGAAGATTTTTAGCGCTACGCTCTTAGTGGCGGTATTAGTTTTTGGTGGTTTTTCGGTTTATCATGTCTTAAACACCGAACCAAAGGAAAACACCACAAAGACAGATAACAATACTGCCGAAATTTATGAAAAAAATGAAAATACCTCGCCAACAAGCGAAGATGAATCAACCGATGTTGTCGATTTAAAAGACATGATGGATGAAGCAATGCAAAAGCCAGAGGTAGAAATTGCCGAAAATGGACTAAAGATACCAACTTTCGACTTGTCCGTACAACAAGTTAATGGCAATACGGTAATTAGCGGTAAAGTGACGAATTTTATTGAGACCGATGGTACTTGCACTTACACCTTAACTGGCGTTGTCACAAAGAGTTATACTAAAAATATATTGCCAGACCCGAAATATACCGTCTGCGAAGCTTTAATCTTTAAATCTGGCGAACTTGCAAATGGAAATTGGAACGTTAAAGTGGAGTATAAATCTAATACTGCGGGAGGAGTAAGTGAAACACAGACTTTTACAATACAGTAGCATTGCGGCCGCATTAATATTCGTGGCGGTGTTTTTTGGTTTAGCTATTTATAATACGCCAGGTTCAAATGCAGTAAAAGCAACCGATTTTCAAGCTGGCCGTATCATTGATGATGAAATTTTTTACAACAAAGACACGATGACCGTGGCGGAAATTCAGGCATTTCTTGATAGCCACACGCCAACTTGCGACGTATGGGGCGAAAAAACCCTCGGCGCCGCCCGTTATCATTCCTGGGGCACCGCACCAGCTTCGATGAAGCGCGCCGATTATGCTAAATGGCGTCGCGAAGTGGGCGGCGATTCGCGCTATCACGATCCGCCATACGTTTGTGTGAATTTGTATTACGAAAACCCAACCACGCATGAAACGAATTTTGATACTAATTTTGAAGTAAAAGAAGGTATGCTTTCGGCGGCGGAAATAATTTACCAAGCTGCGCAAAAATACAACATCAACCCGCAAGTATTACTCGTGATGCTGAAGAAAGAAAGTTATGCGTGGGGAGATGACTGGCCGATTAAGTGGGGATACAACACGATTATGGGCTACGGTTGCCCAGACACAGCACCATGCAATGAGAAATATTACGGTTTTTACAACCAAATAATGATGGCCGCGTGGCAGTTAAACTATTACAAAGATCATATTTATAGCTATGGTTACATTCCTTTTGCGTCGAATAATATTTATTATTCACCGGATTATAGCTGTGGCACAAAGAGCGTCTATCTTGAAAATATTGCAACGACTTCCCTTTATATCTATACGCCATATACGCCAAATGACGCGGCTTTAAGGAATTATCCAGGCACCGCAACTTGTGGCTCGTATGGCAACCGTAATTTCTTTATGTATTTTAATGAGTGGTTTGGCACGACACTGATTTCTAACGTCACTACAACTAATACTGAAAATCTCCCGACCGATAGTTTGCGAATAGTCACGACAGATGGCGAGAAAAGCATTCAGCTAAAAACTCTTTCAAAAGAATCTACTACTAAGTTTACTGTTGGCGATATCGAGAACGGCGATTTAGATACATTTACCATCAGCAAATATAGCGATGGCTCATACATGATTAAGAATGATTATTCTGGGCTAGTGCTTGATGTGCCGTCAAATAATGTTTATTCCGGCGCTAGCGTGCAACAATATACTTCCAATAATACAAATGCGCAAAAATGGCTAATCTATCAGCATGATGACGGAACCTACAGCATTGTGTCGGTTTCAAATAAATCATTTGCGCTCAGTTATCATGACAATGGTTTAATTTTGGAACGCTATGTAGGCGCAGATTATCAGAAATTCTCATTAAAAATAAAAGTTGCTCTTGGCAATGGCACTCAGGTTGACCCAGATCCAGATCCAGACCCAGAGCCAAATCCAAATACCGATCCAGAAGAGCCAAAAGTGGGAGTTATCGAAGATGGTAATTATGTGGTCTATAGCAACGTGAAGGCTAATTATCTACTAGATGCAGCCAATACGACCGGCCAGGGCGACATTAATGCGTTAATGCATAATAAGGGCAGCATCGTTGCTGAAGCGTTTAAATTCGTTTATTCGTCCGATTCCGATACCTACAAAATCCAAAATATCGCAACTCAAAAATATCTATCCTCTACTTCGGCAAATGATGTAGTATTATCGACGGCTACAGATTTATGTAACCAAAAATGGAAGATAAGTAAGAATGCTGATGGCACTTATACATTCGAAAATACTTGCGATGGCAAAGTACTAGATATCTATTGTGCATACACCGATAACGGAACTAACGTACGGCTATATTCAGGCAATGGCACGAATGCACAAAAGTGGAAGTTTGAAAAATATGTAGAGCAAGTTACAACCACAACGCCAAAACAATTAATCGCAAACGGTGCCTACGATATACGCAGTAAGTTAAAGAATAATTATTCGCTAGACGCAAGTGGTAATTCAAAGACAAGTGGCGCAAACGTTCAGGCATGGACCGCTAATAATACGACCGCACAACAATGGACGTTTACTTATAACGAGGCTGGAGATTATTACACAATTATCGGCAAAGGTTCGAATAAGGCGCTCGATGTAAAAAGTGCGGGAACTAGCGACGGTACTAACGTACATATTTGGGATAGCAATAATACCTGCGCGCAACATTGGAGAGCGACGCAAAATAGCGACGGGAGCTATACTTTCTTAAATGTTTGCTCAAATAAAGCATTGGACGTTAGGAGTGCGGGAACTAGCGACGGTACTAACGTACATATTTGGGCGCCAAACAATACGACTGCACAAAAGTGGATTCTGATTAAAAAGTAAGTTTCCTCTCTTAAATGGTATAATATTAGCATGCCTAAACGAAGGATTATGTTTACTTCCCATACGGCAAATTTCCATAAGTTTAACCGCCCTTTGATGCGTATGCTGCGAGGAAAACTCGAAGCGCCTTATTCTGATTTAAATATGGGTGGCTGGCAAGTGGATTATGCCTGTGCCTGCGAAGAACCGGTTTTTGATGCCGATCGTGTATTTCAGGTAGATTTTGCACGTAGTCCGTTACGCTTCGATAAACACGCCAGAGCTTATCGACAATTAAAGAAACTTCTCGCCGAGAATGATTATGAGGCTATTCATACGCATACGCCGGTTGGTTCGATTATTACACGCCTGGCGGCAAAATCTGCACGTAAGAAAGGCGTAAAAATCATCTATACTTGCCACGGTTTTCATTTTTACGACGGAGCGCCGAAGAAAAACTGGCTACTGTATTATCGGGCTGAAAAAATGGCAGCGAAGTACACCGATTTATTGATTACGATAAACCGCGAAGATGAAGTTAATGCTAAAAAATATTTTTGCTGTCCTGTCAAGATGATAGACGGCGTGGGAATTGATACGACTAAGTTTAATAATAAATTAAGTACCGCAAAGAAAGCCGACCTACGCAAAGAAATTGGCCTTAAAAAGGATGATTTTGTTCTATGTTATGTGGCGGAATTTATTGATAGAAAAAATCACGAGATGTTGCTGCGCGGCGTGGCGAATATTCTACGCGAGAATAACAATGTTAAGTTAGTATTACTCGGAAAAGGCAAATTGATTAATAAGATTAAGGCGCTAGCAAAAGAATTGCGTATTGAAAACCAGGTATTATTCTTGGGCTACCGCAATGACGTTTTTAATGTGTTGCAATGCTGTAATTTGTGTGTAGCGACTAGCAAGAGCGAAGGGTTAGGGCTTGGAGTGCTCGAAGCGGTCTTATGCGGCTGCGGAATTGTGATTTCCGACAACCGCGGCCATCGCGACATCGTAGATGATGATCAAAAATATCTATTTAAGCTAGATGACGAAGCGGGTTTAGAGAAAAAAGTCCGCGATGCAATTAAAAATACTGCAAAATATCAGCTGAAATTCCCGGAGCGTTATTCGCTACGTTCTTCCCTGTCCGAAATGAAGAAAATCTATGAGGATTTTTTGGGATGAAGAAGATACTCTACGTAATTGGTAAAATGGATCGCGGTGGCGCAGAAACCTTTTTGATGAATATTTTGCGAAATATCAATCATAAAAAATACCAGTTCGTAATCGCAACTTTCGAAGATCCGAAAGATGGTAAAAAGTATGTATATGCAGATGAACTTAAAAAACTAGGCGTAAAAATTGTGCGCTTGCGCGATACGCGCATGAAAAAGCCCTGGGATTTTACAAAACAAATTGAAAACATGGTACACGACAAGAAAATCGACATCGTACATAGTCAGATTGATTTTATGTCGGCTTTAGTACTTCCCGGCGCAAAACATGGTGGGGCTACTAAATTAATTGCGCACAGCCATAATACATATAATTCAAAATTTGATTCGCCAATAAGAAATCTCGCGTCAAAGATTTTACGAAAACGATTATTAAAATACGCTACGGTGCGACTAGCCTGCGGAAATGAGGCTGGAAAATACTTATACGGACCGCATAGAAAATTTGAGGTTATTCCAAATGGCATTAATACAGATAAGTTTAAATATGACGCTGCGGCGCGAAATAGAATTCGTAAACAATTTAAAATACCAGACAATGCGACAGTGCTATTAAACGTTGGTCGATTGGAAAAACAGAAGAATCAAAGCTTCCTGCTGGATATTTACGAAGAATACGCCGAAGAAAATCCAAATAGTTATTTAATAATTGTCGGAAATGGCTCGCTAAAAGACGCGCTTGAGAAAAAAATTGCCAAAAGTGCATTTGCGGAAAAAATCTTTCTGCTCGAAGCACGCTCGGATATACGCGATTATTATATGGCGTCAGACTATTTCCTATTACCGTCATTATATGAAGGCGTGCCGTTTGTTGGAATCGAAGCGCAAGCTTCTGGTTTGAAATGCCTCTTTAGTGACGGAACGCCTGGCGAAACTAAAATTCTACCAACTACAGAGTTTTTACCATTAACTGTAGATGAGTGGGTTAAGCGTATTAATACTCCTAATGACGCTAAACAGCGGATTGATTTTAATAATTTCGATGCGATGAAAAAATATAATATCAAAGAAGCCGTAAAGAAATTAGAGGAGATTTATGACGCTAACTAATTCCGCTACGGTAGTTTTTTATCTTCTCTTTTTCACTTTAATTATTCTTTTTTCGTACTTGGGTTTTTATAAGAAAAACAAAGTCTGCGCAGTACTAGCGATTCTATTACCAATACTAGTCGCGGCTTTTCGTTATAATGTCGGAACTGATTATGCTGCATACTCGGAGATGTATAATCAGGTTTCACACGAGTCAATGAATAGTATCCATTCAAGATTCGCGACAGGAGCATCAGAACCGTTAGTATTAATTATTATTGTATTATTTAAAAATATTCTGTTTGGACATTGGTTGTTTTTTGCATTCTTTGCTTTCATAACTACTGTTTTCTTATATCTTGCCTTTAAAAAATTTGACGAGAAGAAGGTGTGGTTATTATATTCGGGTGCAATGCTAATACTATTTCCGCTCAGCTTCAATGCAATGCGCCAAATTGCAGCAATTTCGGTTATTACTTTTGTGTTAATGAATATAATTTTTGATAAAAAGAAACGATATTGGCATTATCTTTTGTTTACGGTTCTAGCAATTTCTATTCATTATTCGACTATTCTATTCTTACCTGTTTTATTAGTGCCATTAATAGCAATGAAAACTAACTATAAACGCCTGAGTTTCTTTATTATGTTGGCACTTGGCGTAGCGTTAGTAATTTTACCGCCATTAATGTCGCTTGTAATAGATGCAGGAATTCTACCTGAAAAATATTCAAATACTTTTGAACAGTACGAACCGGCGGCGATTTCGTTCGATTTATTAATTATTGGCATTATTGCTGCGATGGTATTTATTACGAGAAGACATTTCAATAGTTATCCGAAAGAAACAAACCGGATTATCATGACAATGATGTCGTGCGCTGTATTTTATGCGGGGTTGGGTCTATTTTCGGCATATATAGGACGGATGGCAGATTTCTTTTGGCCAATCAATATAATAACTTTGTGGTTAATTATTGATCGTATGAAAGATAAGTCACAAACAAAGGCTGCAATTTTCTTAATAATTCCGATTCTCTATTTTATTGCTTCCTATATAATTATGGGTAATAGCCAAATAATTCCATATCAGATAATGTTATGAGTAAAAATGATGATTTAATTTCAGTAGTTGTGCCAGTTTATAACGGCGAAGCTACAATTGAACGTTGCATAGAAGGCATCAAGGCGCAGGTTTACGACAATTATGAAGTAATTTTTGTGAATGATGGCTCGACTGATAACTCGGCAAAAATTCTAGAAGAAATTTGCTCGAAAAATAAAAAATACTCAGTAATTAAAACTAAAAATGCTGGCGCAGGGCCAGCGCGAAATGTCGGAATAGAACGCGCAAAGGGCGAATATATTTGTTTTATAGACATTGATGATATAGTGTCGCCCAATTATTTAAAGCAATTACATAAAGTTTTAGTCGATAATGATGCCGATATTTCTTGCGCGGATTACACAAGAAATCGTAAAAATGATTTTGAGAATTTGACTAATGATAGTACTGTTTTAAATTCGCAGGAAGCGGTTGATAGCCTTTTAAAAATGGGTATTAAAAACGGTGTTGCTGTTAAATTATTTAAAAAGTCTACGATTGGTAACATAAGAATGCCTTACTACACTGTGGCGGAAGATTTATTCTTTAATTATCAGGTATTCAAACGCGCTAAAAAGGTCGTTATCAACCATTCTACTATTTATTCTTATGTAGCTACTAGGGGAAGTTTATCGACAGCGCATTTTTCAAAAAAGCGCATGGGTAGCTTGGAAGCGGTAAAGCGAATTCATGAGGCTGAAAATAGTTTCTATTCAAAAGCACGTCTTTTTATGGAAGCATATTTTATTTGCGAGTCGATAATTCTCGCGAAAGCCGAAAATGATTATCCATCAGAATATTGTGAAGTACTGGAAATTTTAGAAGCAAATCGGAAAGAGATTTCATCCGATAAGCGTTCTACGAAACGTCAAAAATTGATTGCGAGATTATTAAAATTCGGTCCGAAAAAAACAGTGCGTTTTATGAATATTAAACGCACCGTAAAAATCAAATAATTATTTCTTCGCAATACTATTAAAGCGCATAAATAGTCCAGCGAATGCAACGAAAATCGCGAGAACAACGATAATGCCCATAGATAAAATGCGGTCTTTTGCCGTAATGTCCTTTTCGGCTGAAGTTGGGCCACTAGTTAACATGACATGATAACCACTATTGTCGCCGTAGGTCTTTTTAATAACTTCGGAAGCATGCTTTACGATGAAGTCAGTAGTTTTAGTACTCATTTCTGGCGTGGCTGACGTGGTCTTGATATTATATACACCAACCTTCGTCTCAGTTACATTGATGCCACTAAAATCATATTCTTCGATGTCGTAGTTTAATTCTTTGTAGATATTTTCACTTTTGATAATGGCGACAAATTGATTGTGTGCCGAATTTGCTTCATTTAGCTCAACTTTATCGTTGTAGAAAATTACGCCAGCATTCGATGAATAAGTGTCGGCATCTTTTTTGAAGCCGAAATAGTAGCCGCCAATACAACCAATAATTGTAATAATTACAATAATAAACCAATTATGGCGTAGATATTTAAAATACTCTTTCGCGGAATAATTATAGGTTGTTTTAGGCATGAGTTTTCCCTTCATGTTTTAAATAATTTAATGTATCACGCATAGCGTCGGCGATGGTGAGATTAGTTTTCCATCCTAGTTCAGCATTTGCTTTTGATGGGTCAGCCCAACATTCGGGCAAATCACCAGCACGACGTTCGACAATTTGAGTTGGAAGTTTTTCGCCACTAGCCTCTTCAAAGGCGGCAATCATTTCTTTAACGGAGGTCGGACGACCAGTGCCGAGATTATAAATCGAAACACCAGCTTTTATATGATTTAGACAGGCGATGTGACCTTGCGCCAAGTCTACGACGTGAATATAGTCGCGGCGCGCCGTACCATCTTCAGTGTCATAATCGTCGCCATAGATACTTAATACTGGAATGTCGCCAGTATATACGCGCATAATGACCGGCATAAGATTATTTGGAATGCCATTTGGATCTTCGCCGAGAAGCCCAGAGGCGTGTGCGCCAACTGGATTAAAGTAACGTAAAATAACGCCTTTAAATTCTGGATCCGTTAGAGCATAGTCCTTGATTATTTCTTCAATAAAATATTTAGTGCGACCATATGGATTAGTGAGATTTTGGCCAGTTTGCATAGTCTCGACGCATTCTGGCGTATCTTGAAGGCCATATACAGTGGCGGACGATGAAAAAATAAATTCTTTGACGTTGTATTTTTTCATCATATTTAAAATATTAATAGTGCTCTGAAGATTATTTTCATAATAATCGAGAGGCTTTTCGACCGACTCGCCAACGGCTTTAAGACCAGCAAAATGCATCACACTATCATAATGATTTTCGGTAAATAGTTTTTCGACTATTTTTTTATCGAGAAGATCACCTTCGATAAAATTAGGACGAATATTAGTAATTTGCTCGATACGATCAATAACTTCGGCCTTGCTATTGGCGAGATTATCAATGATATCGACGGTGTAATCTGGGTTTTTTAATAACTCAACGACAGTATGAGACCCAATGTAACCCGTACCGCCGGTTACTAATATATGCTTCTTCATGTATTTAATTATAACATCTCGAGCAGCTTGAGCCACTTTGGTCCGATATTTTCTAAAGAATATGTAAGCGAAATAGTACGCGCCTCGATGCCACGAGCTCGAATATTATCTGAATGAATATAAAAATTAATCTTAGTAGCTAAATCATCAACATTATCTTGATCGGCAAAGATAATATTTCCTTTTCCCTGGTCGATTTCTTTGAGCGATGGGATATTAAAGCTAATTACCGGAACACCATTCGATAGAGCTTCAAGTGCAACCATTGGGAAAGCTTCGGAATGTGACGAAATTATAAAGCCGGAGCAATTGTTTATTTTATGTTGAAGTTGATCAGTAAAGGTAGCAATTGTGACCTGTTTTTCAAGTTGATATTTCTTAATCAAATCACGTAGCGACGATTCATCCTCACCATCGCCATAAATCGTAAGGTGCCACGGAGAAAATGATTCTTTAATAGCGCCGATTGCTTCAATCAGTCGGTCGAAACCTTTTACTTCCGTTAGGCGACCGGCGGCGACAAGTTCTCTGTTTTGAAGCGAAGCGAGCTTGGCTGGATAATTTGTAATAATATTTGGGATTACAGTAAGATTTTTTAAACCATACTTTCGGTAAGTATCTCGGGCATTTTCCGATAACACTATAAGTTGGTCGGCACGGCGATAAAAAACAAGATTTAAGATGCGGCGCTTCTTACTGTAATACTCCCAGGCGGAATGCTCGGTAGAAACGATTTTGCCATGATAGAGATTTTTTTGTTGTAAAATCGGCATCGCAATCCAAGGATGGCAAGTAATTAAAATGTCGCTTTCGCCATTTTCGGCAATTAAAAAATCCTTAATGGCTGATTTGAGTTTTTTGCGATTAAGATTCTCCGCCTCGGAGTAGCCTAAATGCTGAATTTTTATTTTTGGGGATAATTTAAAATAAGCCTTACCTCCAGCAGTGTTAAGTGAAACGATTTTGACGCGATAGCCGTTATCTTGAAGATAATTTGAAATATTACATACGACGCGCTCAATACCACCAACTTGCGTGATGTTATTTACAATCCAAGTGATATTTTTAGGCATAATTATATTATATCGTAGGATTCTTCTATGTTAAAATTAGGTAATGAGTAATAAGTCTATTGATGGACTTCAGCGGAGGACTTCAACTCAGGGTGGACGAGGAGTGACTACTAATACAGTAGCTAAGCGTCGCACCGTGAAGAAGGTTTCTGTTGGTGCCCCAAAAACTGCGAGCAATCAGGCTACCACTCGACGAAAAATTGGAATTCCTGATAATAAAAAAGATCTAAAGGCGTTAATTGCTGAAAATGAAGAATTAGAGCGAAAAAGTTCTGGTAGTTCAGAAAATGACAGAGAGCGCGAATCGGTAAAGGAATTTTTATCCGAAGTGAAAGATGTTGATCCAACAGATTTAGTAGAAGTGCCAAAGTCTGAAAAAAGCAAAGGCTGGAATAAGAAAAAGAAAGATAAAAAAGAAAAGAAGGAAAAGAAAAAGAAGAAAAAAGGTAAACTCTGGAAAAAGATTTTATTAATCTTCATTCTTTTGATTATTGTCGGCGCAGTAGGCATCTATTTCTATTTGAATGATTTTGTAGCAACAATTACGGATGGCGGAAACGTCATTAATGTTCTCCTCGCCGACCCAGATACGCCGCTCGAAAAAGATGAAAATGGCCGTACAAATATCCTCGTCTTTGGTACGGAGGGTTATTCGATGGATGATCCGAACTACGATGGCGGTTGGTTAACTGATGCTATGATGGTGCTTAGTATTAATCAGGATACTGGCGATATTAAGGGTATCAGTCTACCACGCGACTTAAAGATGGAGCGTGGCTGTACGGGCACTGCCAAGATGAATGAGGTTTATTGGTGCGAATATCTTGGTTACCTAAATGCCAAGAACAAGACCGAAGATTTACGTAAAGAAAAGGAAGCATCCGCTGGTAATAAACTCGCTGAGGCTTTTCAGAAGATTACCGGTCTTAAAATCCATTACCGCGTGCATGTAAACTGGGACGCATTAATTAAGGTAGTTGATGCACTTGACGGCGTAGATGTCTGCTTCTATTACAAGACTGATAATTGTAGTGACGAAAAAGCTACCCATATCGAAGTAACTGATAAGCGTGGCCTCTCGGAAAAGGGCTATGAGAATGGACGCTGGACTACTTACTTTGCCTATGAGACCGGTAAAACGTATCATTTGTCTGGTTGGCGGGCGCTTGAAGTAGCTCGCTCACGTAATTCACATGGTGGATATGGTGCTGGTAATGGTAACTTTAGTCGTGAATATTTCCAACAGCGCATTATTGAGGCGGCCGGCAAGAAGGCAAAAGAAAAGAATATCGATATTACGACAGCTTTAGGTATTAAGGCAGCGATTGGCGATAATATCCGCACAAACTTCAAAGATACAGAAATTAAAACTCTCTTGAAGCTCGCAATGTCGCTCGATATTAACACTTTACAGACGATTTCATTACAGAAGGCCGGTTTATTAACGACTGGCATGGTGAATAATATCTCTTATGTTCTACCGCGCGCCGGTACTTATAATTACACCGCGATTCAGAAGTATATTAAGGGCGTAATGACTGGCGCAAGCTTCACGAGCGAAGAGGCGCAGATAGCGGTCTTGAATGGCACAGCGGCGTCCGGAATCGCTAATAAAGAAAAAGACGTGCTTGAGGGGAAAGGATATATTGTTAAATCGACTGGAAATGCCCCGTCTAGCCTCGGTGGCTTCGATGGCGTAAAAGTCTATCAGAAGAATCTTAAGATGACCAAAACGGCCGAAGCCTTACATAATCTATATAAGGTTGATCTCATTACGGACATCCCAGAATCGCTTCAGAGCACCGATGCTGACTTTATAGTAATAGTAGGCAACGGCCCACATTGATCGCCTTCTAGCGCGATTTAGAGCCCTTTCTGAGGGCTCTTTTTTTTATGTGGCGGGAGAGAGTTTATTAAAAGATATGTTCGAAATGCAAATAATAAGTTTACCTATTAGGTTCATTTAGTTGAGATTAGTTATAAATGGCGTGAACAGATAGTTTACTTATTACGTAATAGCTATAATTATTATTCCCCATATTCCACCTACTTTTCCACAAGTGTATTTATGTATGATAATTGACAAAACGTGAAATTATTATACGTGTCTGTTATTTTATAGTTGACTTTATATTTTTGCTCAAAAATAGGTGGAAAACTTCCCTTTTTAAAAACAACAAAAAGCCCGCCGGTGAGGGCGGGTATTTTTTAAAGCTCTTTTTTGGTGATATGGAGGCGACGTTCGCGACCTTCGCCGGTGCTAAAGGTTTCAATGTCGGAATAATCGCTAGCATAGCGGTGGACTACGCGACGATCAGCGGCATTAAGGTCGAGAATCTTTTCGCGGCCAGTGCGGCGAACTTCATCAATCCACTTCTCTGCTTGATGCTCGATTTTGTCGGCACGTTGGCGTTTGTAGTCAGCAATATCGATATTTACACGAGTAACCTCGGCGTTACGAGCAACCAAAGTCATCATTAAAATATGTTGAAGTGCGCGGAGGTTATTAGCATTTTTGCCGATTAGGAGTGAATTCATACTCGTTGATGGGATTGAGAGCTGAATAACATCATCCTCAATTGTAGAATAAACCGCTACATTAATACCAAAGAAGGATAGTAAGTCCTCTAGATACTTCGTGGCGAAGCGAATTGATTCATCGGTGTTCATAATTATCTCCTTTTCTTTTTATCCGATGCCTTAATTCTGGTAATGTGGACTTTTTCGTTTTTATTTTTAGAATCCGACGAATAATGCGTCGTTTTGGATACCTTTGTATCATCTTTAACTACGATAGCCTCTTGAGCTTCTTTAAGCTCTTTGAGGATCTTCTTGTCGGCAGCAGCCTCCATTTCGGTATAGTTACGGTTAAGAATAACCTTCTGCAAGAAAACGGTAATCAAGTTATTTAATAGGTAATAGAATACTAAAGCACCCGGAAGATTAATCATAATGAAGAGCATCATAATCGGCATCATATAGGTCATCTGAGACTGTGCCACGGCATTAATTTCGTCTTGATCAGCTTCTTTACCGTCGGCAGCTTCACGCATTAAATCACGCATAGTGCGACGTTTCTTGCCAGCCTTGTGAGTAGGATCTTGTTGGCGAGACATAATAAACTGCGTAATCGCCGAAAGAATCGCAAATAGGAAAACGCAGACGGTACTAAGGTTAAAATTACTAAAGACTTGATTTGGTAAGACACTCAAATCAATCGTGTCGAAGAGTTTCGGCTCAAATTCATAGGTAGCATTTTCGTCCTCGGCTTTAGCGGTAAAATAATTTTTCTGAAGAGTAATAACCTCTTTAATATTATTCATCGGCTCTACAAAGGAATAGGCAGAATGCTCAACATTATAGTCCGCCTCGCGTGGACGAACTGTAACGTTAATAGCCGTAAAGAGGGCAATAAAGATTGGAAATTGAATCAATAAAGTTAGCATAGAACGGAATGGTTTCACATTCTTACGCTTATAGAGATCCATCATCTGGATAGACTCGAGTTGCTTATTCCCCTTGCAATTCTTTTTAATCTCGGCGAGCTCTGGCTGAATTTCGCGCATAATGCGAGTTTGATGAAGCTGACGCTTCATGAGTGGCCACATAGCAACTTTAACAATGACTGTAAAGATAATGATGGCAAGACCAAAGTCGCCAACAACACTATAGATAACAAAAAGGATATTTACAATCGGGCGCACAATCAACATATCTAACAAATCAAACATATAACTCCTTTGTCTCTATATTATATTATACCGGCCTCTAAGAGTAAATTATGAATCAAGTGACGTAACTCTTTGTAATCGATGTCTAGAATATCTTTAGAATAGATAATAAAAATACAGTCTACTGGTTTTTGGATATTCGGGAGTTCAGCGCGAATTGCTTCATAAGTGCGGCGACGAATCCGATTTCTTCCAACAGCAGACTTGAGTACTTTTTTACTAACTACAACGGCATAGCGTTGATGATTGCGAGAATTATCGGCAAAAACTAGGGAGATTTTGGAATCTCGGATAGTTTTACCATTTTGGTAGGTATATCGTACCCCACCCCTGGAATGAAAACGATATTTTTTCGCAAGCATCGACTTAGGCGGTTAAGCGAGCGCGACCTTTAATACGACGACGAGCAAGAACCTTGCGGCCATTTATAGTAGAGTTGCGTTTGCGAAAACCGTGTTCAACTTTGCGTTGACGTTTGTGTGGTTGATAAGTACGCTTTGGCATGAGTATTTTCCTGACTTTGTAATTATTGTTTTATAAAAAGAATTATGTCTATTATACTGATTTTTTCCACTTTTATCAAGGGTTTTTCCACATACCCACTTCTCTGTTTTTGACCGAGTTGGGGAAAAATCTTATCTGTTAGCCTAAAAATATATTAGAAAATATTATTTCAATCTGTGAAAAGCTGTGGAAAAGTCGTATAATAGAACCCATAGAGAGGAGGTCAAGGAGATGCCTAATGAATGGCAGACAGTTTTGGACGAGATAAAGAATACCGTCTCCGAGATGGCCTTTGCTACATATTTTACAAAGTTTAACTTTGTATCAAATAAGGATGGAATCCTAACCGTAGCGGTGCCGAGCGTATTCGTAAAAGCCCAAATTGAGGGTAAATATCGATCTGCGGTCGAAGATGCTCTAAAAACGGCACATTTTTCCTATAATGAATTACGCGTAATAGAAAGTAAAGGTGACACTAATAAAGTATCCCGTGGTAGCGCGCGCGAAATCCCTTCTTTTCCTAGAATAACTACCGATACAATTCATAGAGCGCCTAATCTAATAAATTCTTACAGTAAACCTATTCTTAATAATAACGATACAGGACTAAACCCACGCTATCGTTTAGATAACTATGTAGTCGGTAGTAATAATGATCTTGCCGTGAGTGCCGCACATGCAATTATTGAGCATCCAGGCGAGCGATATAATCCATATTTTATTTACGGTGGGCCCGGTCTAGGTAAAACACATCTAATTCAAGCCATCGGCAACGAGCTATTAGAGCGAAATCCAGATATGAAAGTGCTCTATGTCACAATTGAGCAGTTTTATCATGATTTCGTCGAAGCAATGCGTAAAAAATTGGATGGTTTTACAGATAAATATCGTAAAGTCGATGTATTAATTGTGGATGACTTTCAATTTATCGTCGGTAAGGAAAAATCCCAGGATGAATTCTTCCATACTTTCAATGAGTTACACCAGCATAATAAGCAGATAATTGTAAGCTCCGATCGATTGCCAACCCAAATTGCAACCGTAGACGAACGCTTAGCATCGCGCTTAATGATGGGTGTGCCAATCGATATTCAGATGCCAGATTTCGAGACGCGCTGCGCTATTTTGAAGACAAAGGCCGAAATGCTCGGCAAGACTATCGGCGACAAGACGGTAGAATATTTAGCGGATAATATCCGTAATAATATTCGCGATTTGGAAGGAAAATTAAACCAAGTTTTAGCACTCTCCGAGTTACGTGGCATCTCCCCTGATGATTTAATTGAAGAAGGTATGATAATTGCGCCACAAGAAGATGTAAAACGTCGCGCTATCTCGCCAAAACAAGTAGTAGATAAAGTAGCAAAATATTACGATCTATCTGGAAAAGATCTATACGGCACAAGTAGAGTTAAAAATATTAAAAGCGCTAGACAGGTAGCAATGTATTTATTAAAGGATCAGCTTGGATTGAGCACGGTACGTATTGGCCAAGAGTTTAATAAAGATCACACTACAATTATGCACGGTATAAAAGTAATTGAAACTGCTCTTAAAACCGATTTTAATTTACGTCAACAGATTAGCGACTTAAGGGAAAAGATTTATGCTAATTGAAAGTGGAAAAAGCGTGCAAAACTCCGTGCAGAAGTATGAGCAAAAAACGTGGAAAGAAATTGTGCAAAAAAACCAAACTGTGGAAAGTTTTAAGCAAAAAAATAGTTTTCCGCAAAAAGATGTAGCTTTTAAACAAGTTTTCCAAAAATTTATTCACCAGTTTCGCACAAATACTTTAATAAGTTTTTCCCTGTTAAGTGAAAGTTTTACACTTTTTACACATAGAACTATTAATACTACTATTACTTTTAATAATAAGGAAATAATAAACTTCTAAAGGAGGAAAATATGGAGGTAGAAGTTTTACAAGATCGTCTAGCGAAAGCTCTAAATATCGTAAGTAGAGTAGCAGCCAGTACAAAGGCAGGATTACCAATCTTAAGTAATGTACTTTTAAGAGCTGAGGAAAATCAACTTACCTTAACAGCCACAGATTTAAATTTAGCAACAGTTGTATATGTAAATGCAAAAGCAAAAAAGAATGGTACTATAACTGTACCAGCAAAATTGTTATCTGAATTTGTATCTAATTTACCAAAAGAAACTGTTAAATTATTCGCTAAGGACGAGAAGTTAACTATCGCGGCTGGTAAATATAAATCTACGGTTAATGGTATTTTGGCGGATGATTTTCCGGAACTACCAAAAATTAATGAGAAAGAAGCGGCAACTTTTAAGATTTCGGTAGATATTTTTAAAGAAGCGGTAAATGAAGTAATAATTGCTGCAAGTAATGACACGACACGTCCAGCTTTGACGGGTGTGTATTTTAATACTTTTGAAGATGCGCTTTATATTGCTGCGACGGATGGTTATCGTTTGGCGGACAAGAAATTTGTAGAAAAAGTTACAAGTGATATTAAAGTAATCGTGCCAACTAATGCTTTACAGGAAGTAATTCGTTCAATTAATGACGGCATGGATGAGATTGAGGTGCTAATTACGGATGCGCAAATTCGTTTCAGAATGGGCGAGGTAGAAATTACTTCAAAATTAATCGATGCAAGTTTTCCGGATTATCGTCGATTAATTCCAGAAAAATGTAATTCTAATATTGAGCTAGATAAAGCCGAGCTTATTAGGATGACGAAAGTGGCGGCATTATTCGCACGTGATTCTGGCGGCTCAATTATTTGCGAAGCGAAGAAGGATGATGGTACTTTCTTAATTACAGCAGTAGCGAGTGAGGTGGGTGAAAACTCATCAGCAATGGAAGCAAAGATCGAACAAGACGCAAAAGTAACTTTAAATTCGCGTTATTTACTTGATGCATTAAATTCAATAATTGAAGGAAAAATTATTTTCAGTATGTCCGGTAAACTTGATCCAATAAAGATTAAGAATGCAAAAAGTGAAGATTATACGCATATTATTATGCCATTAAATAGTTAATGAATATTATTCAAAAAGTCAGTCTAAGAAATTTTCGTTGTCATGATGAATTTGAGTTGGATTGTAATCGTCCAACTACATTAATAATTGGCGAAAATGGAAGTGGAAAAACTTCAGTACTTGAAGCAATTTATCTTGCGCTACGTGGAAAAAGTTTTAAAGGTGTGGATAATGAGATATTAAAACGTGGAAAAAATTTTTATCGCGCAGAAATTAAGTTGGCTGATGCGCAAAAAATCATTATTCGTTTTGATGGAGCGAAAAAAAATTTTGAAATTGACGGTAAAAAGAGTTTAAGACTTCCAAAGAAAAATCGTTATCCAGTGGTGTTATTTGAGCCGGATGATATTTATTTAGTAGGGTCTTCTCCGTCACGTCGGCGAGATTATTTTGATGAACTATTTAAGCAAATTGACGAAAATTATAGTTTAGCTTTAGGAAAATATAATAAAGCTTTAAAACAGCGAAATGATTTATTAAAGCAAGAGAATATTTCGCGTGATGATTTGTTCTCGTGGAATATTATGTGTGCAAATTATGGTGCAAAAGTTATCCACTGGCGAGTGCAAAACTTGGCAAAAATTAATAAAAATATGACGGATGTTTATCGAAATATTGCAAAAAATAGTGATGTTTGTGAGTTGCGATATTTAGGTCTAAATTGCGATGAAAATGAATATTTGCGGAGATTGGAGCAAAATTTTGAAAAAGATCATATTTTAGGATATACGAGTTTTGGAGTGCATCGAGATGATTATGAGTTTCATTTTAATAATCAAAAGGCGGATGGATCGGCGTCGCGTGGTGAAAACCGAAGTATGATTTTAGCGCTAAAATTTATTGAAGCAAGAATACTAGAGCAAGAGGTTGGAAAAGCGCCGGTAGTTTTACTTGATGATATTTTCTCTGAATTAGACGAGATGCGGCAAAAACATTTGGTTGCTAACTTTAAAGACTATCAAATGATTATTACGAGTACGACAGTGCCAAGTGATATGCGCGTAAATGTAGAGCTTTAGAATGAATTAACTGAATCGAGAATGGATTTATCAACATTCGGTGTGTTTTCTCTTGTAAGAAGAGGTTGTGGAGCAGCGACGAGCTTCCATTTATTCCCTTCTTTATGAAGTAAGGCGCGATAATGTGCGTAGGAATAATCCATCTCGTAACTATAAGTGTAAATTTTTGTGGTGAAATAATCGTCGGCAAGATATTGACCTTCTAAAATGTAATAATCATCAATATTTGTGAAAGATTTTTTAATTACGTCGAGAGGTTTTTCGGCGCTAACTTCTTTGTAAATTGCAAATGGATTAGTTGGCGTAAAATTAATTTGATAAGCGGTTAAATCAACATTTTTGAGTGTTTTTAATTTTTCGACGGCATCGTCGAGATATTTTGGTTCAGTTTTTATGCCAATAATTGGCACCATGTCGTCAGTGTAATCATAGCTGATAGAATAGAGTGAATTATTAATTGGTAAATAATTTAGGATTGTATATTGTTTTTTAATGCGGAGACCTTCTTCATTTAAATATTGACCAACTACACCTTCAGCTTCGGCAAATTCTTCGCGATGCTTTTTATAATATTCTTCACCTTGCTCGTCTGATGAGGCTAAAATTCCAACGATATAATTATGATCTTTATCAATAGTAATATCGCGCTCATCGGTTATAAAATGCTCAAATTCAACTTTTAGATGATAGTTTCCCGGCTCAAGCCAAACGGTAGTATTATTAGTGATTTTTGAATTATTTAAGGTAATTGTGGCGTGATATGGTGCATATTTTACAGTCGTAGCGATTTTGCCGGTGCGAGTTATTAATGTAATGGCGGAATAAAAAATCACAAAAACAAATAATATGATGGCGACAATTAGGATGGCGCGCTTAGTATTACTAAGATTTTTCCAGAGGACTTTTATTTTTTGCTTTATTTTATCCATAATTACCACCCATACTTTGCTTTAAAAGTTTGCCATGATATATTTTCGGCGACTTTATAGATTTTTGCAGAATTCGTAGAACCGTATGGCGGATAGTTATTGTCGGAAGGATTTGCGACATCATGGAAAATATCCAAATTTCCACTACCGGCACCACGGTCGGTAATGAGGAAATATTTTCCGTTTGCATAGGAAGTCTCACCGCTGGCTTGAGTTTGGATGTATACGACGGTACCAAGCGGAAGCGAATCACTAGCAGCTTGCCCTGGCGCAAGATAGCCGTTGTTATAATTTGAACTAGCATTACGTCCGGCATAGCCACCATTTTCTTCGGCGGCGGCACTATAAAATGTGAGATGATGATCACTTATTAAAGTAGAGTTACTTGGAGCGTTATTTGAGATATTGCCTCCAGCGGCTAGTGCGCTTGCGGTAGTGGTTGCGGAAGGATGAAAATCTGGATTACGATACCAGCGTACGATTGAACCATTACCGAATAATAAATCTTCTTTACCAGCCATTGGAGCGCGACCGGCGCCGTGAGTGGAATATGATGCAGAGGCGATAACTGAGTCGAAACCTTCTATTTCGCCAACATAAATAAAAGTATGACCATTCGAGAAAGCTACATCACCAGGTTGAAGGAGGCTGGTATCAACGCGTGTATTGGCGTTGGAATTAATTAGAGTCCAATTATGGGATTTAACCCACGCTTCCTGAGTGTCAGTGGCACCTTTAGAATCATTATAGTTAGGTTCGAGGCCGGAGTTTTGAACTAAAACAGTAACGAAACCGCCGCAGTCGATACCCGGTACACCAGCAACAGAACCGCCAACGTAGCGACCTTCACTAATAGATTGTGTGACAGCCTTGGCATAATCTGGCATGCGATCATGCCATCCTGGCGCATGATATTCTGGCCAGGCATAACCTAAGACTAAAGCTTGAAATTCGCCATTTACACTACAGCCATTTTCGTTGGTATTACTATTAATTGCGGACCAGATAGTTTCGGCAAAAAGTTCGGCGCCGGCAGAATTTGGATGGATATGATCAGACTCTAAATAAGTGTCTGGATTTTGAGCGACGGTTTTTGCCCAGTCGGCAATTATAATGTTTGAGTTTTCTTTAGCAATTTCTTCGAAGAGGCGATTATTTGAGTCGTAGGTAGATTTTCCGTCATAATTCGTAACAAAGACAATATTTTTATCGGTTCCGATAGTAGTGATAGCTTCTTGAATTTGAGCTTTAGTGAGGCCTGGAGAATTCGAACCAAGCGCAAATACAACTGTGCCGTGAAGATTCATATTTTTAGCGATTTGAATCCCCTCACTCCATGGACGGCTGACGCGCGCATTAATATCTGAATTAGCGATTTTTGGGAATTTATTTTGGAGTGCAGATTGCGAACCGACTGTAATGGAGTCGCCAATAATTGTTAAATCAGATCCATCAGCAGCGGCATTAGTATTACCGGTGGAGCTGACGCCTTTGCCGGCATATTTTTGATAGAATTCTGTAGCAAAATCGCGACGGCGTTTCGTGCCTTGATATAGACGTCCTGCATATGGTGAATAATATAAAACTTCCGAATCGCCACCTACAGCGCGCTCGAATAAAACGAGGAAAATTTCGGCGGCAACTTCTGGCTTGTTAGTCTTTTTGATTTCGTTTTGCCAATCGAGATCTTTTTCAGAGAGAGTATGTTCGAGTTCGATTTGAAGAATTTTATCAAGATCGGCTTCCGGAATATTTTTGTAAGCATCAACACCCCAATATTCGGTGGAAGTATATTTTAAAAGACCAGCTTGTTGAAATTTAGCAAATAGAGCATCTTTGCGTCCGCCTCCCCATTGGAATAGACCAAAATAAGAACTATTGCTAGCGCGAGTTGGTTGGTTACCCGATTCCGCCATACCATTACCGAGGATACCGGCGGTTTGCGCGTCATTAAAACCGTTTTGGATAAAGAAATTCCAGATTTTTTCGGTTAAATCATTACCGACTAAGGTGGTAGCGCTAGTATTACAATTATCTTCATTACCTGATGGATTGTAATAATAAATACCATTTTTATTATAAAAATCGAGAATACTTTCGTCTGGAATAGCGGCAAACGTAGGCGTACTAATAATAAACGCCATTAAAATCAAAAAAGTGGATTTTAAAAATAACTTTATCTTTTTGAAGGGGATTTTCATACGAGATAATTCCTTTTATCGATAAAGATTTTTTGAATTGTTGGTGTAATGGTGGCGACGGAATAATCATGCGAATTCTCGGTGAAGGAGATTTGGGCTGGTTCAGGCGCGCCAAGGCCAAAATCGTAACGAGTGGACGGATCGTAGTTTGCGATTTTAGTGCTATAATCGACGAATTCGAGCATCATAGCAATATCGTCTTTGGTTTGACCGGAAATGCGCGCAAGTACGCCCTCAAATGAATTATCTTCTGGATGTTTTGCGTCATAATCTTCAAGATAGGCGATGACTGGATTATTTGTAGTAGTATTATCTACTTCGACGGCGGAGATATCATTAGTTACTTTAGTGCCAACGGCTTGCGATAATGCATCCCAATCCATATAATCTTCGAGATAGGCAAATTTACGATTTTGCATTTGGTCTAAATTGTAATGTCGCACTGCAGCATAGCCATCGGCACCCCACCCTGCCTCAATGATGGTTAAATCGTTACCATTAACGGCTAATACTACGCCAGTGTGCCCTGCGCTACCAGAAGCGTAGGCGCTTGGGCCAGAAACGCTGAAAATTGAGAATGGACGTGGTTCTGTGCCGACTGGGACGCCATAAGATGCTAAACCTTCAGCTACAGTAACTCCGTTACTACAAGAAATGCAGCCTTTTTTACTGCCGCCAGTTAAGGCAGATTTACCGCCAACATTGGTAAACAATTGCACGAAATAAGTGCTAAGACTTACGCAGTTCCATTTTCTTAAAGAGACCGTCCATTTACTATCATTAGAAGAATCTTTGAAATGATTGACGATTTTTTGAGCTAATTCATCACTAAGACCGCCAGATACACTCGTAGCGCTACTGTTGCTATTACTCTCTTCCATACTAGTGAGGATGCGCATATCTTCAACGTAACGTTGATAATATTTGAATTCACTATCCCAGCGCGGGTTATCTTTTGAATTCATACAAACAGAGCCGGTAGCCCAACCTTCATTTGCGACATCTTCGGCGGCATTAACGACGTCGACGATATCATTGACGACTGGTAGATTGTTGCCAACGATGCCAAAATCGGTTTGAAGGGCGTTGAGGATATTAGCGTCTTTTACTCCCCATGGCGATTGGCGGTTGGTGCAGAAGTTGATAAATTTACCGAGTTCGGAACCTTCTTTAATGTTACCGCTACTATCGAGATTTGGCTGAATGGCGGCGATATAGGCTGGGTCATCTGGTTCTACATCAATAGTGGAATAGTCGGAAGTTGGAATTGGCAAGCCGTACATATCGCAAGTAGCGCCTTCGAGGAAGGTGCATTCTTGATAATTTGAAGTGTAAGTTAGCTCTTCGTCGGCAGCCGAGACGGATGAGAGTTTGCGCACGGATTTTCCAAAGGAATTTAAGAGTCCAGAAAATGTACTAACGGCGTTGTTTGAATAGGATAAATAGGTGAAATTAGACATGAGTGAGCCTAGGAAGGTATTTGGACTAGTGGCATCAAATGGGCTGCGGTGGAGGCGATCGATTTCGGCTTCTTGAGCGAGAGCTAAAGTAGTGTTGCGATTTTGAGTTTTAACGGCGTCTTTGTCGGAAGGCATATATGCGCTACCCTGAGTAGCAAGGCTAAAGTTGGCGGTAGCGGCGCCTTGGGAGAATAATTCGCCGGCCGGAATACCGGTATAAGTTTCGAAAATGTTGCTAGTGAAGATTTTGGCGACATATGGAATAATAGCGCTGACGATAGCGGCGACGATACCAGTTAAAACGATACCGCCGACGGTTTGAGCGATGGCGCCAACAATGAAAGTGGCAAGTTTGCCGCCTGGAATAGCGGTGGCCGATAGTGACATAATAGCGGAGGCGGCCATGACGCCGGCGCAAGCAGTATTAGTGACGCCAGTCGATACGGCGATTGTAGTAGCGGCGCGAGTGATGTTGTCAAATGAATATGGCTCGACGGCTTCTTTCGATGAGAGAGTGTTGCCCATGACGAGTTTTGAACCAGCAGATTCGAGAAGTGAGCCATTGACGGTTTTGGTTTGTTGTTTGCCGTCAGAATCGACGTAGCTTACTTCTTGGTCGGTAGCGGTGGTCATAAAATTCAAGGTCTCATTAATCGCGGCAGCATCACCTTCGCCGGCCATCATTTTACTGATTGGCTCCATAAGACTTAAGAAATAGGCAATAGATTGGTAAATTTGGTATGCGGCAACGGTGACGGCGGCGATATTTGCGATGCGGAGTGCGGAACAAACTGGAATGCCGATTGACGAAACTTTGCCGGCGATATTATTAACCATAGCGCGCGCTTTTGACTCTGGCGTATCGCCAGAAATGCGATTCGTGTCGATATCTTCACCGTTTTCGCGGATATGATCTTCTCCAGTTTCTTCGTCAGTATCGTGTCGAACGGTATTTACGGATGCATCTGAGCCAGTGACGCGGTCGGAGACAGTAGTTTCGAAATTTTTTGTATCAACTTCATTATCGCCGGTAGATTTGTAGCTATCGAAGATATCGCGGGTGGCGCCTTTCTTTTTGTAGTAATAATCGGCCGAATCGTCAAAAAAACCAGCGATGCGACCGCGTTTAGCCTGATAGTATGAATCACGAAAATTAGCATTATTGGCGAATTCGTTTTGGAATGAGCTAGCGTCGATAATTTTGTCTTCATATTTTAAGACGGTTTTACCGCCAAATTGGCCGCTCTGGAAAGCACCGCTTGAATCGAGATGGCCGACTTCGATGCCGTTATTTGCTAAACGTTTTTTAAGATATGGCGAGAATGTGGAATATTTAGTAGTGAAGCCGCTGATTTTAACTTGGCCGCCACCATTAATCATATAAGAAATGAGTCGCGAATTGCGCATATTGTATGAGGTAAATTGCAAATCGGTAGCGCCAGTATAGAGAGCGGATAAATGTGGGCCAAGTAAGGATTGCGCGCCGTAGAAAAAAGCGCCGCCGCCGAATAGGACGCCGACTATAATTGTGAGTGGCGCGGCTTTCTTGAGCCATTTTTTACGACCGCCCTGTTCTTTTATATTGCGTCCGGCAACAGAGTTGCGGAATTGGTTGCTGAAATTTGATTTTTGATTCTGTTCGGATTGCTGGAGCGAGCGAGTGATGCGATTCGAGCTGAAAGATTTTTGGCCTCTCGAAACAGAACCGCTATCTTTTGCTGCGGCTTGTTCTGCGGCAGATAGTTCTTGACGGGCGATATTAGCGGGGCGAATATTCGCCTCTTCCATACTGTTATATGGATCATGCTTGCCGCGATAGCGACCATCATTTGGTGTGGAGACCATAGATGATTATATTTTATAATAATTATAAGAAAATAGCAACTTTTTTAAGAGATAATGTTGTAATATTTACAACAAAAAACCTCCCGGTTTTCGGGAGGTTTGAGCGACTATTTATGGGGTTTTTCTAGCGTTCGGGTTAGTCGTAATGAGACCTTCCTCGGTTTCTGACGCCACAACCTGAATATGAACGTGGTTTTGGCCGGCGAAGAAGAGACCTTGGCCAACTGGGAAGTTTGATAGACGTTTACGCTCCTCGTCGGTAAGCTTGAAGACATCCGAGAGAACATCGACAGCGGAGGCAGATTGTTTCAAAAGTAGCTGCATGGAAGAGTTTGCCACAATGGCGCGGCCCATCTTGGAGGACATGAAGTCTTCTACGTCCTGTGTAATCGTGGTAAGGCCAAGATAATATTTACGAGCACGCTTCGCGAGGCTGAAGAGGAAGTTGGCGGAATCTTCATATTTCATGAGCTGCCAGGCCTCATCTACGAGGAGGAGACGCTTCTTTTGGTTAGCGCGTGTAATGTTCCAAATATGGCTAAGTACGATATACATAGCGACCGGACGGAGCTCGTCTTCGAGGTCGCGAATATTAAAGACGACCATTTGGTTATTAATATCAATGTTGGATTGCTGCGAGAAGATACCTGCGAAGGTACCAGTGGTATATTTACGGAGACGCTGCGCGAGGCTCGGGCCGGTGCCGCCCATGTGGAGTAAGGTATCAAAGAGATTAATGATAGTTGGTGGCGTAGATGTGTGCGTGAGCGGATCGTTAGTAATGCCAGCGCGCGCATAAGTATCAATGAGGGCTTGGTCAAGATCGGCTTCCTCGTTTGGAGTGAGCTGAGCAGTGCCACCAGCGGCGCCGCCGAGCATTAAGCGGAAGAGACCATGAAGCGTAACGAGATTAGCACGAAGTGCGTCGTTAGCATCCTCGGAGTCGACAACTTTTGGTAGATCGAATGGATTGATACGTACATCGGAGTTAAGACTGAGGCGAATATAAGCACCGCCGACGGCGTCACAGAGTTTCTGATACTCGTTTTCTGGGTCGATAATTAAAACTTCAGTACCGATCATCATCGAACGGAGCGCTTCAAGCTTTACGGTGAAAGATTTACCTGCACCAGACTTCGCGAAGACAACCATGTTGGCATTTTCAAGTGAGAAGCGGTCGAAAATAACGAGACCGTTGTTGTGCATATTAATACCGTAAAGAATGCCTTTTTCCTGAGTAAGGTCGGCCGAAGTGAATGGGAAGCTAGTGGAAATAGCGCCCGTGTTCATGTTACGGCGAATGAGAAGCTGGTCGGTACATTGAGGCATAGTAGTATTCATGCCCTGCTCTTGTTGAGAGCTGGCGACTTTACTGAAGACCATTTGCTGACCGAAAATATTTTCGATTTTGTGCTGGACGAATTGGAGTTCATCGAGCGAGTCGGCGTAAATGGTTACATAAAGGCCGTAGCGGAAGAATTTCTCGGCACCAACTTGGAGCTGATCGCGGAGCTCTTCGGCATCGGAGATAGCAGCTTCGAGCTCCGGATCACGAATTTTACCCTTCTCACTGTTGATATTAGCGCTAGCTTCGAGCTGGGTGACTTTCTTTTGGAGGTTCTTCATGACGACGCCAGTATCGGCTGGGTAAATATACATGGAAATATCGAGAACTTCGTCGATATTAATGATAGAGCTGAGCCAGCCGGTATAAAGGGTGCGTGGGTAACCGTAGACGTAAATGGTGCGACCATATTTAGTGCCAAGACGGAAATAGTCGGAATGAATTTCGACCGAAGATGGCGAGATAAGGTCGCGAAGGGTGGTAATACCAGTTTCGAAGGCTTTCTGGATTTCGACTTCTTCTTGTAATTGAGCCTGCGCGGCGATGTCGGCAGCGCTAAGTTGTGGTTGTTTTGCCATTATTTTTCTTCTCCCTTTTCGCCCTTTCTTACGTATAGATGCGCAAGTTTATTAAAGTCTCCGAGCGGTTCGCGAACAGCTGTATCTGGATTATTAAAGTTGTAATAAAGTTGGCCAAGTTCCTTAGTATTTAGACGAACGGATTGAATACCGATTTGGAAAAGACCGGATATGACGGCTTCGGCGCGGTTGTTAATTTCGGTGACGGCTTTGTCGTAAGTAGCACGATCAATGCGGTTAACGGCTGGAGCCTTAGACTTGCTAAAGGACTTAAAGAAGTTTTTAGTAGCCTCCATGGCTTTTTCGGCTTCAGCGGAAGTGTAATATGGAATAACGATAAAGAATGATTTATCCATAATATTAGCTTCTTGGGAAAGAACGTCGATAAAGTTAATATAATCATCCATCAAGATACCGAGAAGCATATTGTCGTTATTGCGACGGAGTTCAGCAAGGCGCTCAATATATGGGCCGATATCGACGCGCTGAGAGCGAATTAGAATTTGAACGGTGAAATTTAAGGAGTTGAGGAAGTTTTGATAAGAGTATTCGACAGCTTCCCTTTCTGTCTCGCTCATAAGGTCGAAGTTGATAGATTTGCAGGCGATAACGGCGCGGAAAGAGCCATCTTTCATAATAACCATAGAGTCGCGCAACTCGGAAATCAATAAGGTGGCTTGGGTGGAATTCGGATTTTCTTTGGTAGGAATAGGAACAGCATTATTTGGTTGGGCTGGGGCTGGCTGTCCAGTCATAACTGGAGCGGCGGCCGGTTGCTGTTGCTCTGGCATTGCGGTGGCGCCCATTCCCATCGGCATTTGTCCGCCCATTTGCGGAGTTTGGTTTGGATATTGATATTGTGGTTGCACGTTAACTCCTTAATGTAATGATACGTAAACTTCGTCTTTATTATTATCGATTTCGCTGATGCGATTTGCTTGTTGGGCGATCGTCTCAATGGAGAAATCTGGGTTATTTGCGAGATCAATCATTTCTTGGCTAGGTTGCGGTTCTGGCTTTGGTTCCGGTTGTGGCTCCGGCTCTTCTGGAGTTGATTCTGGTTCGTCATGCTGTTCTGATTCCGGTTCTGAATCGTCATGATGCTCTGGTCTAGGCTCGTCGTGTTGCTTTTCCGAGTCTTGGTTTTCCTCGTAATAATCTACTTGAGGTTCTTCTTCATGCTCTTCATGATGAGTGTCTTTTCCCTCTAGGCGTTCGATTTCGTCTTCTGGAAGATATTCACTTTTCTCGGCCATTTGTTCGTTATAGGATGGTGGGATAGCGGTTTCTGGCAGAGGCAAATCTGGTTGAATGATAGCACTATTTGCGGTAGTGATTGGGTTTTGATTGAGAGGTGCGCCAGCTGAAAGCGGAGCCGCATCGAAAGATGATTGTGGCATTGGCGTGACGGTAGTCATTGGAGATGGCGTAGGTGTGGTATATGGTGTTGGTTGATTGAGTGGCTGGACTTGGGGGTTATTAAAATGATGGCCAATTGAAGTGTTGTTGGCGGAAAAGGCATTATTGCGCTCGATTGCTTCGCGCATTTGATTAACAAGTTCTTCGTGATGAGTGCTAGCATTAGATTGAAGTGCTTGATTAAGTGTCGAGGTTTGAGCCATTTCGAAGATGTCTTTAGTATTATTAGCTTCAGCGTAAACATCTTCTTTAATACCACCCTTGATGGCGTAACCTTCAGTATCGACAATGTCGGCTAGGAAGGACAAGCGATGTGACGCTTCTTCTTGGCTGATTTCCTTAAGGTGAACTTCGTCGGTCTTCTTTGGCGCGGTAATGATAATAGTAACGTCCGGCTCACCCGGTTCCCAAACACGAGTGTGCGGTTTGAGGTGATAGGAAACGATAGCGGATAAGTATGTCTCCATTGGCTGATCTTTTTTAAGTGGTAAAGCGAGTGCGCCTAAAAGAAGAATTGGCGGGACGAGAATGATGATTAATAATGGAAAAATTTGCCACAGTAAAAAGCCGACGGCGACAAGACCGCCAATAATCATAAGATACACAAATTGTCGAAAAGTAAACGGACCAAGAAGTTTATCGTCCGCCTCAACATCTTGTGGGACCTTATACTGAGCCATACTTATATAATAGCATAAACGCTATATTTTTTCGGCTCAATATAAGGCCAAATGCTGCGGGTTTGTTTATTAGATGTCGGTGCGAATGCCGAGCATTTCGCGGACTTCTGGGTTCATACCAGCACGTGCCGAGTAGTTCGGGCGATTGACGGCGTCGATAGTGCCGCGAGCTTGGAGCGCATCGATAATCTTTTGGCTGACTTTATAGCCATTGATTTCAACTTCAGAACTTGGATCGATAGCGAGCATAGCGGAGTTCATACTCTTGAAGGTAGAGCTCTTAATGCTGACCAACTGCGAGGCAGCCATATCCTTGAAGAAGCTATTAATATTCTGTTCGACAATAGCTTTATTGGCCTCGAAGAACGGATCTTGTGTTGCATTTGGAGTTGCATCAAAACCGAAGGTGATGTATTTGTTGAGGGTGCCAAGTTGTTCACCGTCCATAGCGCCAGATACAGCAGCTGAGCGGAGATACTTCATTGGAATGTGGAGATTTGGATTATCGACAGTACCAACGGAAAGCTCGCCCTTCTTCATAAAGCTGAGCATAGCCTTGAAGACTGTGCGGTCCTGGGTGGCAGTGGTGCCAGCTCCTTTAACGTCTTCGAGGATCTTATCGAGCGAAGTAGTGACGATAGCGTCGGCATCTTGATCGCCTGGCATAGTACCACCGTTAATAAAGGTCTTGAAATCGATAAATGGTGCGATAGCTTTACCATTACTGTTCATGCCGCGACGAACCATATTAGCCTTAGCGTAGGCCCAGAGAATCTGGTCGTCTTGTTTTTGAACAATGAGCGAATCGGCCAATTGTTTTTGCATGCGAATGTTATCGACGACAGAGCCAGAGTTGTCAAAGAGAGTTTCTTGAATATCTTTAAAGTCGCCGCGTTTGGCCATGACTTCAATAGCGGCAGCCATAGAGTTGTAATCTTGCTGACCGAAAGCTTCAATAAGTTTATCTTGTGGGCCGTGACCGGCTGGCATATCGTCATAGAGCTCTTTGAAGTTGCCACGAGCAATACTGTCGACTTTACGGCTATCGGAAATAGCGTCAGAGAGCGTGGCATTGATGGAACTTTGAATTGCGCGCTGCTCGGCTGGGTCATTCGAAGAGTTGCGCATATTGAAGGTAGAAGTAATTTGGCGGTGGATTTCGGAATGCTCGTTTTCGGCTTCGGCGCGGATGCGTTCGGCGCGGCTGCGAGTATTTTCTAGATCAACACTGCGTTGGCGAGATTTGAGGATTTGAGCCGTATCGACGCCTTGAATGAGCGCAGTATTGACGGTACGAATGCGCTGGAGATCGCGAGTACGGACGCGTGCATCGGTGCCGTTATCAGCGAAGCCTTCGTCGAAGTCGATGGCGGTCTTAGTGACAACGTTGTCGTAATCGATGCCGCGCTGGATATTAGTATAACGGCGAAGACCGCGGTTAGTGAGGCGACCATAGCTGTCGTACATGCTGCGGTTGTAATTTGCCATGCGCATTTTATGGCCAGTAGCGATAGCATCATCAGTATCGAGTTTGCGGTTGAGGCGGCGTTGTTCGAGATATTGTGCTAAGCGCGTAGACGGGCGGTGGCTAGTCGAAGAAAGTTGACGTTGCTTAGCAAGAATTTGACCTTCGGTAGAACGACGAATGGCGGCACCATGAACTGGAGCGGCAGCACGATGGACGAGGCCGTCGATGCGACCGAGCATAGTATTAGACATACGCATGAGTGGAATAGACATAAATAATGGCAAAACTTCGATGGCGATGCCAAGAACGACGCCGAGCCAGTTAGTGGCGGAAGTAATAACGACGAGACCGGCAAGGCGGCTGGCGCCATAGAGCAAGCTAAACATTGGATAGAAAATGAGCATGCTCATGAAGAGGTTATACCAGCGTTTGAACCATTTTTCGGTGTTTGGTAAGAGGTAGGCGACGAAGGCAAGCGGCGAAATCATGACGAGGAGGAAGATGAGGGCTTGACGAGCGGCCATGGTGACGACGGCAGAAAGTATGGCGATGGCGCCAGACAATACAATTGGAATTAATAGCCAGAGCAGACCACTAAAGCCGCCAGCAAAGGTAAAGGTAGCGACAGTGCCGACGGTGCCAATGCCAAGAATAGTCGCGACGATACCTGCGACGGAAGTATTAGCGGCGACGTCGCTAACGGTACCGCTGGTGATGGCGGCTTGTTGGATACTATCGAGCGCACTGCGAAGTCCGCCACCGATAACGTTGCTTAAATCTACGGCGAAAATACAGACGATGTAACTGAGGTTGACTAGGATAGCGGCAATAACGATGCGCGGAAGAACACGCTTAATGCCGTAGTTGTTGATGCCGAAGCCGGTGAGCTGAGAATAAATGACGATTAAGAGGAAGATAATAAAGACGACGTTAGTAATGTTGCGGAGATATTCCCAAACGACGTGAATAGGGCTGCTTTCGTCGGCTGGAATCGGGTTAACTTGAATGAGATTTTCGAGAATATCATAGGCGCCGTCGATGATATTGGCGAGAAAACCGGTGCCCGGACAGACGAGCCAGCCCACGCCGCCGACCTGATCGTAACAAGTTGGGTTTTCGGTTTGCTCTTCTGTGGTTTCTGTGTCCTCAGGATTTTCAGGATTTTCTGGGGTGGTAGGATTAGGGGTGACGGTAGAAAAAGTGGTAATTGGGCTTGTGTTAATATTTGGCGTAGTAGCAAAAACCGGGCCAGATAAAGCCAAGAGGCTAAATACGGCCGCAATAACAGATATGGTTATGTTTTTAATACACTTGCCCATAACTACCTTATTATATCACACATAAGCATTTTCGTCAAGTATTATAAGTGAAAATCGAGTACTCCGCTAGATTTAGCGAGCATAATCATTATCACCACGCTAGATATAGTGTTTAAGTAGAGTTTTTCGTACTTGCGCTTCTCTATTATCTCTTATGTTATAATTTAGGTAAATAGCGATTTTTTGCTTAAATAAAGTATAATAATAAATATATAGGTCAAAAAAGGAAAATATGCAGAAAAAA